>JAJEHK010000338.1 GCA_022823765.1 Alphaproteobacteria bacterium
ACGAAGGGCGAGAGAGCCATCATGCCGTTCGGGGTCATGGGCGGCGACTACCAGCCCTGGGGGCACACACACGTTCTCCAGAACATGCTGCATTACGGCATGTCTCCCCAGGAGGCGCTTGATCTGCCGCGTTTCTGTTACCAGGACGGTGTTGCGATGATGGAGCCGGCCATTCCCGGCCACGTCATGCACGACCTTGCCAACCGCGGCCACCCGCTCGGCATCACGCCGGAACCCTTCGGCGGGGGCCAGGCGATCTGGATCGACTGGGAGAAGGGAACGCTCGCCGGCGGCAGCGAGCCGCGCAAGGACGGTATCGCGCTGGGGTACTGACCTCAGCCCAGATCGTTCCGCATCACCTCGCCCCCCTTGACGACGAGGCGCACGTCGCGAACGACGCGGATGTCCCGGACCGGATCGTCGGCAAAGCCGGTGACGTCGGCGAACCTGCCCGCCTCGAGCGAGCCGAGATCGGCCTCCCGGCCGAGCAGACACGCCCCGCCGAGCGTCGCGGCGGCGATCGCCTCCTCGGGCGACAGGTCCGCGCCCGTCACCATGCGCACGATCTCCTGGGTGTTGTCGCCGTGGTGGTTGCCTGGGGTGCCGGCATCGGTGCCCATGGCGATCTTGACCCCGACGCGATGGGCAAGCCTCGTATTGGCAAGGTGGATCTCCTCGGTCTCGACGTAGCGCCTGTGGATATGGGGAAGGAGATTGGCCGAGGCGCGATTGTCGGCAAGGAGCGCAGAGTGGACGCACAGCGTCGGCACGAGGAAGGTGCCCCGCTCGGCCATCAGCGCGTAGGTATCCTCGTCACCGAAACTGCCGTGCTCGACGCTGCGGCAGCCGGCAAGGGCGGCGTTGCGGATGCCCTCGCAGGCGTGCGCATGGGCGGCGCAGTGCTTGAAGTTCTCCAAGGCGATGGTCACCGCGGCCTTCAATTCGTCGAGCTGATACTGGATTGCCCGGGCGTCCTCGTACTCGGTGCTGGTGAGCGCGCCCGTTGCCATCACCTTGATGAGGTCCGCCCCCATGGCGAGCTGCTGGCGCGCCGCGGCGCGGACCTCGTCGGGACCGTCGGCCGTCGCGTACATGCCCGCGTAGTAGGCCGTCGTCGACGTGGTGATGGAGAGCAGCCTGCCGGCGCAGAACAGCCTGGGACCGCGGATCCTGCCCCGATTGACGAGGTTGCGCACGGCGATCTCGTGGTAATCCCAGCCGCCGACATCGCGCGCCGTGGTAATGCCGCCCATGAGCGTGCGCTCCGCCGCCTGGGCCGCGTGGATCGAGATCTCCCCCGGCAGCCTACCGCCCCAGGGATTGTCCGGGTTGCCGTCTTCGGTCGGCAGGCAGAGATGGACGTGGCAGTCGATGAACCCGGGCATGAGGAAGGCGCCCTCGACATCGATCACCACGTCGTCGCCGGAGGGGCGGCCGCCGGGAGCGGCGATCCTTCCGTCAACCACGCGAAGGTCGCCGTCACGCCAGCCGCCGCCCCGGACGTCGTAGAGCCTGCCACCCCTGATCCAGGTCGCCATGACGCCCTGCTACTCGACGACGATCAGCGGGTAGGGAACGTCCGGCGTGGCCATGAACGCCCGGTCCTCCTCGAAGAGCAGGCATTCGATCATGAAGAACTGTCCGACATGGCGGGGCATGAAGATCTGGATCTCGTGGTTGACCGCCGTTCCGGGTTCGAAGACGCGATCGGCATTCTTTTCGGAGAGGGGGTCGTAGACGAAGTTCCCGACCCAGTCCGAGAGGAAGCCGATACCCATCTCGTAGCCGCCAATCCAGCCGCGGCTGTTCCACAGTCCCTCGGCCTCGTAGTGGGCCTTGACCTTCTCGTTGAGCTCACGCACCGGCAGTCCGGGTCTCAGGCACGCGCGCACCACGTCCATGACGGCGGCCGAACGGTCGGTCACATCCTTCACGTCCTGCTGCGGCTCACCAAGACTGAAGGTGCGGGCACAGTTGATGTGGTAGCGCTTGCAGACGCCGGCAACGTCGATCGTCACCGTCTCGCCGGCCTGCATCCTGCGGCGCGTGGCAAGGGCATGGGCCGCGTTGGATTTCTTTCCCGAGAGTACCGGCATCATCATGGACTGGAGCTCACCACCCGCCTTCGCCAGGGCGCTGATCACTTCGCCCTGGACCTCGAGTTCCGTGACCCCCGGACGCAGAACCTCCCGTGCCCGTTCAAGCCCTGCGGCCGCGATGCGGCAACCTTCCTTCAGGCAGTCCATTTCGGCAGAAGACTTGACCCAGCGCACCTCCCTCAGGATACGACTGCCGTCGACCACCGTCGCGCCTGCTGCCTCGAATGCCGCCTGGAAGCGGTCGCTCACCGCCCGGTTGGGGCGCATCGCGTGCATTTCCAGACCGACGGAGCCCCTGAGCCAGCCCTCGGCCTTCAGTTCCGAGGCGATGAACGCCGTGCCGTCGCGATAGCTCGACTTGGGAAAGTAGCGGGTGTCCTTCGAGACCGTGAAGGTCCGTGTCAGGACGGCCTCGCGCTCGGTCTCGAAATGGATGAAGCGGTCATGATCGACGTGGACGGCGATGCCGTTGGTCGCGCTCCATTCGATGGGACTTTCCGTGTGGTACCACATGCAGACGTAGCCCGAGACGTAGTACATGCTCTCCGGCGACGACAGGAACAGGCAGTCGATTCCGGTTTCTGCCATGGCCTGGCGAATTCGCGCAAGACGGCCATCGAACTCTTCTTCGGTGAACGCGATTTCGCGTTCCGGCTGGGCCTCGAAATACACTTCGTCTCGATAGTCCATGGTGTCGGGCGGTCCTTCAGTTCCGGATGATGTTGTGTTCGGGACCGAAGGGGAAACGCGTGATGTTCTCCGCCCCGTCCTCGTGGATCACCAGGATGTCGTGTTCTCGGTAGCCACCGGCGCCGGGGCCTTCCGGGATCATGATCATCGGCTCCATGGAGACGACCATGCCCGGTTTCAGTTCGGTTTCAACATCCTCGCGCAGTTCGACGCCGGCTTCACGACCGTAGTAGTGGCTCAGCACGCCGAAGGAGTGGCCATAGCCGAAGCAGCGGTGTTTGAGGAGATCCCAGGACTGGTAGAGTTCATTCAGTTCCGCGGCGATCTCATGGCACCTTGCCCCGGGACGGATGAGTTCGATGCCGCGTCTGTGCACCGCGACGTTTTTCTCCCACATGTCGAGCTGGGCATCGCTGGCATGGTTGCAGAACAAGGTCCGTTCGAGGGCGGTGTAGTATCCGAAGATCATCGGAAACGCGTTCAGGCTGAGGATGTCCCCCGACTCGATGACTCGGTTGGTGACCGGATTGTGGGCGCCGTCGGTGTTGATTCCGGACTGGACCCAGGCCCAGGTCTCCATCGGCTCGACATAGGGGTGGTTGCCGGCAATCTCGCGGATCATCGCATCGGTGACTGCGATCGCCACCTCATGCTCGGGCACTCCGGCGGCAACTGCCCCGATGCAGGCCTCACCGCCGATATCGGCCGTGTGGGCGCCTTCCCTGATGAGGGAGATTTCTTCCGGGGACTTGATGGTGCGCATCCACATCGATGGCCGTGCGACATCCACGAAGGTGACACCCGGCAGGGCCTCTTCCAGTTCGCGCCTGAAATCGAGGTTCATGTGATCGAACTCGATCCCGAGGCGGCGCACGCCCTTCGTGAGGCTCTTCACGGCCTCGAAGTAGTTGCCGCGCTGCCAGTCGGTGTAGGCAATGTTGTCAGCGAAGCTGCGCCGCCAGGACTGCCCGCCATCGGTTCCCGTCGAGATCGTCGTCGCCGCATCCGCCGTGATGACCATTCCGAAGCGGCGTCCGAAACTGCAGTAGAGCCATCCCGAGTAGTAGTTGATGCAGTGATACGAGGTGAACAGCGCGGCATCGACATCATGCGCAGCCATCCAGGCCCTCACGGCGTCCTGGCGACGCTTCATCTCGGCATCGGAGAACGGCCTGTAGACCTTGTCGCCGCCGCGCCAGGTGGTGAGCCGGGGCATGTCGGGTGACTGAATCATGGATGCTTCCTTCATGTGTGCAGAGCCGGTCCCGCGAGGCGCCCGTTCAGGCGTGCGGCGCACGGTGTTCCTCCGGCCCGGAATTGAACGTGGCGGTCCCGACAGGATTCGAACCTGTGACCTCTGCCTTCGGAGGGCAGCGCTCTATCCAGCTGAGCTACGGGACCGGATGACGCGACGGTAGAAAAAAACTTGCGGCGTGACAACGCCGGCCGATAGTGGCGCCGATGAATACCACAATCCTCCCGTTCCGGGCCGGCGAGCCCTTCACTCCCGAGGAGGCCGGGGCCGCCATAGATGTCGGCCGCATGCTGCACTATCGCCTGGCGAGACTGCAGAATGCCATGGTCGACGAGGACTGTTGCGGCCTTCTTCTCCTGGGAGTCCACAACAAGCGCTATGCCACGGGAATGCTGCGCTCGGGCATTTACAACGCCCACAAGCCGTCGAGCGCCGTCTTCGTTCCTGCAAGCGGCCTCAACACCATCTTCGACTGGATCCATCCGGACAATCCGCACGAGACGCCCGAAACCACCGGTGAGCTGAGACCGATGCCGGTGTTCGCCTACTTTCCTGCCGGAGAACTCAACACTTCCATGGTTGCGTCGTTCGCCGGCGAAATCGCGGATCTGGCGCAGGCCCAGGGTGGTGAACGGGTGGCCCTCGACATCGCCGATCCGCTTCTCGTGCATGCCCTCGTCGCCCGGGGCCTCGACATCGTCTCCGCCGACCGTCTCATGGAAATGGCGACGCTGATCAAGAGCGACGACGAAATCCGCTGCCTTGCCAACGCCTGTGCGGTCGCCGCAATCGCCATGGAAAAGCTCCGCGAAGCCCTCAACCCGGGCATGACGGAGTACGAGGCCTGGTCGATCCTGCAACAGACCAATACGGCATTTGGCGGCGAGTGGCTGGAGTACCGCTACCTTGCCTCGGGGCCACGCATCAATCCGTGGGAACAGGAGGCATCGAACCGTGCAATCGAGTCAGGCGACATGGTGGCGTTCGACTGCGGCATGATCGGGCCACTGGGCTACAGCGCCGATGTATCCCGGACCTTCCTGTGCGGGCCGGCATCAGCGACACCCGCGCAGCGCCGTCTCTACCGCCTCGCCGTCGACAACATCGAACACAACCTCGACCTGGTGAGAGCCGGCGTCTCCTTCGAGGCCTTCTCGAAGGCCTGCTGGCCCTACCCGGAGGAGTTCCTCAAGCACCGCTACCCGGTCATGGCCCACGGCATCGGCATGGGCGACGAATGGCCGGGCATCCCCTGGCCCATCGACTGGGAGACCCATGGCACCGATGGTGAACTCGAGGAGAACATGGTCATCTGTATCGAGAGTTTCATCGGCTCCGAACACGGCGGAGAGGGTGTCAAGCTCGAACAGCAGGTCGTCGTGACCCGCGATGGCTACGAGCTCCTCTCGCCCTTCCCCTGGGACGACGGTCTCCTGGGACCGTAACCCATCGGATCAGTGCATGAAATCCGTCACGAGTCTCGCGAAGTGCTGGGTTGCCGGATCCCAGTAGGGCGACAGGACGCCCCCGTCGAATCCCGGTGAGGTCCTTGCTCCCTGCATGTTCTCGACGATCTCGAAGTCTTCCGTGTTGAGCTCGTTCCACATGTCGTAGACGTCCTGGCGATACCCGGCGTACGCCTCGTCGGTTGCGGCATCACCGACAAAGTACATGTGGATATGCTCCATGGTCCTGTCCGGCGCCAGGGCGTGGAGCTGGAAGATGGCGAGCTGGTCGGGCCAGATCTGGATGGCGGTGGTCGGGAAGAGATGGAAGTACCACTCGGTGCGTTGCCCCTTGCCGTCCAGGCCCGGATACATGGGCATGCCGATGCCGCGTCCCGGCTGGGGTTCCTGGATCATCGACGTGTTGTGAAACCAGGGCCCTTCGGTATCGACCGCCACCCTGGTGTCGAGTGGCGTGAACACTTCCAGTTTGGGGTGGACCGTAGGCACATGGTAGGCGTCATAGAAGTTCTCGTAGATGAGCTTCCAGTTCCCCTTGACGTCGAAATCCAGTGTCGTGGCGTAGCGCAGGGCACCGAAATCGTAGTCCTTCGTTCGCCGGGCGAACGGTTCCCAGTGATCCTCGAATTCCGGCGCATCGCCCGAGATGTTGACGAAGACGAGGTCATGCCAGACGGCATGGCGCACCGGAACGAGGCCCGGAGCGTCCTCTCCAGGGTTCGTGTCGTGACGGCCACCGCCGAAGAAGTGGGGACGCATGCGCAGGCTGCCGTCGAGGCCGTAGACCCAGGAATGGTAAGGGCAGGTCAGGACCGACTGGCGCTGGCACGGCTTGGCCACCACGACCGCTCCACGATGCCGGCAGACATTGTGGAAGACCCTGATCATGCCGTCGTGATCGCGCACGATGATGAGCGGCATGCCCGCCATCTCGACCGGCGAGACATCGCCCGGTTGCGGCACATCGTGACAGAAACCGGCGAGCATCCAGGTGCGGGCAAAGATTCTCTCGTTCTCCGCCTTCAGCCATTCAGGGCTGGTGTAGCACTCGTTGGGAAGACCACTGCCGTCACGGGTTGCCGATCGGAACCGCGCGACCGCCGATTCATCCAGAACCCGGTGAACCATCTCACCGCTGTCAACTGATGGCGCGTGATTCAACATGGCGTCATCTCCCGCATCCCCGACGACCCCGAAGGATAATCCCCGTCACCTTCTGCCTTCAACATGGATTGGAGCTCGCTCCGGTGGAGACCGCCAACAGGCGTTCGAATAAAGCATTTTGGTCGCCTGGATCGTCAACATCGATGTGAATGCGAGCGAGACCGTCCTCGCGCCGCATCCAGGAGAGTTCCCCTTCGGCCCCGTAATGCACGTCCGGCCGGACGCACTCGGGATCATCGAGGGTCCCAAGTCCGATGGAGATGATGTGATCGATGGCTCCTCCCGACGTGTAACGCGTGAACAGCGAACTGCCACAATCCGGGCAGAACCCCCGTTCACTGACGGCAGACGACCAGTAAACCCTGGGCTCTCCTTGCGTGAACACGACCGCGTCGCGATCGAAGGCCACCGTGGCCAGCATGGCACTGCCGGTCCACTTCTGGCACATGCGACAGTGACACATTGGCGAGAACCTCGGCTCTCCCGAAACTTCGTAACGCACGGCCCCGCACAGGCAACCACCGCTCTGTGTCATCTTGCTCATCGCCCGAACTCCCCCGTGTCGACACGGTCGCGATCACGCCTTGATTGACCCCTGGAGCCAGTGCGCCAGGGCCCGTCCCGGGTAAGCAAGGCCATTGACGGGTTCATCACCTCGCCGCTGTTGGCTCATCGCGCGTAATCCCACACGGCGTTTTCTCCCGGATCCCCGTCACCTTCCGCCTTCAATCGGACTTTAGCCCACCTTGCCGGAGGCCGCCATCAGGCGCTCAAAGAGAGCGTTCTGCTCACCGGGATCGTCGACATCGATGCGAACGCGTGCGAGACCGTCCTCACGCCGCATCCAGGAGAGTTCCGCCTCGGCCCCGTAGTGGACGTCCGGCCGGACACATTCCGGATCGTCGAAAGTCCCCAGGGCAACGAAGATGATGCCATCGAAGGCCCCTCCCGACGCGTAGCGCGTGAACAGCGAACTGCCACAGTTCTGGCAGAATCCCCGTTCGCTGACGTCAGATGACCAGTAGACCCTGGGTTCGCCTTTCGTGAACACGACCGCATCGCGATCGAAGGCCACCGTGGCCAGCATGGCACTGCCGGTCCACTTCTGGCACATGCGACAGTGACACAGTGGCGAGAACCTCGGCTCTCCCGAAATCTCGTAACGTACTGCTCCGCAGAGGCAACCACCGCCCCGACTTGTTCCGCTCATCGCCATCCGCTCCCTGCGATCAAACCTCGAGCAACCGCATGTCCTCACCCTGGAGCCAGCGCACCAGGGCCTTTCCCGGATGATCAAGTCCCTCGACAGAGTCGTACCAGAAATCCCGCCAGCCTTCAGCAGGGTAACCGGCGAAGAGCATCAGGTTGAGAGGATAGTCCTCGCTGTCCGAACAGCGGCGAAAGTCGTCGCGGAACAGGAAGAGCGGTTTCCGCCAGGCGATCGCCAGGCCGACCTCGACCATCACGCCTTCGTCCGGCGGACAGCCGTTGACAACGGCGAAGATCCCGTCAGCGTCCCTGACGCCCCTGGCATTGCTGCGGGCGATCCGCCAGGCCCACTGCGGTGCGGTGCGGTCACGGTTTTCAACCGACTCGAAGGGCTCCCAGACCTCGGCGCCCAGTGCCGTGAGTCGTCGGCACAGATCCCGCAGGGGACCGGTCTTCAGCGACGCCGAAAAGCCGTACGGATTTGCGAGATAAAGAGTCCGTCCCAAATTCATGTCGTTCCTCCGTTTCGTCGGGCCATCCCTCCCGGAACAGGTGCCTGATGCCGGTTCCGGGCGAAGATCATCACGTGTCGCACGGTTTCGACCACATTTCAGGGGTTCGATTCTCCTAGGGGTCATCAGGAAAACCGGAAAGGCCAGTTCAGCGCGGACTACAACAAAGGAGGCGCTACGGAACAGTTCCCACCACGTCCCGGCGGAAGGGGAGGTGGTGCTGTCACTCTAATTTACTGAAAACGCTCGCAATTGTGGTGACCCCTAGGGGAATCGAACCCCTGTCTCAACCGTGAAAGGGTTGTGTCCTAACCTCTATACGAAGGGGTCATCCAGAGCAGATGTTCAGATAACGGCCCGTCTCGACAAATTCAAGCGGCGCGTGAACATCAGGTGGAGCGTGAACGTCAGGTGGCGCGGGTGGCGCGTAAACGTCAAGTGGCGCGTGACCGTGAGATGGCGCGTGACCGTCAGGTGGCAATGGCGGCGTCCTCGATGACCAGCTGCGGGCGTTGCTTGCCACGCCAGGTGTTGATTGTCAGATGCCCGGCAAGGTGAAAGGCGCCGGAGTCACTGGTCAGCAGTGCCTTGCCCAACGGACCGTCCGCGACACGGAATGCGATGGCATCGAGTCGTGCACCGCCGGCATCCGTGGCCGTCACCTTGACATGGTGTTCCCCGACCCGCTTCGCCCAGTTGACGCGCGCATCCTTGATGGCGAAACGCGGTTGCACGTTGCCGTTGCCGAAGGGACCGGCACGCTCGATGGACCGGATCAGATCCTCGTTGACGGCAGCAACGGTGAGCACGCCATCGATGCCGAGTTCGGGCACGTCCGGCAACGATGCAATCTCCCGGGCCAGATGGTCATCGAGAAAGGCAGCGAGGTCGCCGATCCTGTCTTCCTCGACCGCCAGGCCCGCGGCTGCGGGATGACCGCCGCCCCTGACGAGAATGCCCTCCTCCACCGCGCGCCCTACCGCGGCGCCTATGTTCACGCCCCTGACCGAGCGACACGAACCCGTACCAGGGGCATCGGCGGTGGAAATGACCACGGCAGGCCTGGAAAAGCGGTCCACCAGCCTGCTCGCCACGATTCCGACGACACCGGGGTGCCAGTTCTTTCCCGACACGACGTAGCAGTGCCGCGGCGCCTGGGCCTCGGCCTGGTTCAGGGCGGCCTCAAGCACATCTTTCTCGATACGCCGGCGCTCGACATTGAAGTCATCCAGCCTGACGGCAATGCCCGCCACCTCTTCCTCGTTCTGCGAGGTCAGCAGGCGCACACCCAGCGCCGGATCGCCAATCCTGCCGCCGGCATTGATGCGGGGTCCGAACACGAACATGGCGTGGTGAGCTGTCGGGGTCTCTGCCAGACGCGCGGAACGGCCAAGAGCCGACAATCCCTCATTGGCGCCACGGCCCAGTACCTTCAGCCCCTGACTCACCAGCGCCCTGTTCAGTCCGGTGAGGGGAACGCTGTCGCAGAGCGTACCCAGGGCCACGAGATCGAGCCACTGCATGAGATCAGGCTCGGAACCGTCATCAAACCGGCCCCGCCGACGCAGTTCCCTGTTGATCGCGACAACGGTCATGAATGTCACGCCAACGGCCGCCAGGTAGCCGAGTCCACTGCCGCAGTCGGGTCTGTTCGGATTGACGAGTGCCGTGGCGCGGGGCAACTCGCCCGAAACCTGATGGTGATCGAGCACGATGACATCGATTCCCGCCTGGTGGGCGAGGCGCAGGGGCTCATGCGCCGTGACGCCGCAGTCCACCGTCACCACCGGACCTGCACCCCTCTCCCTCAGGGAAGCGATGGCATTGATGCTCGGCCCGTATCCCTCCTTCCTGCGATCGGGAATATGGACCACCGTCTTCGTGCCAAGGCAGTCAAGATATCGCACGAGAAGGGCTGTCGACGTGGCGCCATCGACATCGTAGTCGCCGAAGACACCGACCGTCTCGCCCGCTTCGACGGCATCCGCGATGCGCCGGACAGCGCCAGCCATGTCGACCATCCCGAGAGGATCGGGCATCAGGTGCTTCACGCGGGGTTCGAGAAATCCCTCGACGTCACCGGCCTCCACACCCCTGGCTGTCAGAAGGCGGGCCAGGACTTCCGGCAGGTCGAGACGCTGCGCCAGCGTCATGACGGCATGATCGTCTCCAAGACGGTCCTTCCAGTACAGTCCGGTACATGACCGTGTCACACCGAGAACCGCATACCTGGTTCCAATTACATGCTTTAACGACACTTATTTTCTCTCTCAACTGCAACTGCGGGATGATTCCGCGCCAGATCTCTCCGTGTCTGCAACTCGAGGCAGGGAGGGAATCCATGGCCACGACACGATTGACTCAAGCGCGCATCGCGGCTCTGCGGCCACGAAAGACCACCATAGGTATCCGCGATGCCACCCTCAAGGGATTCGGCATCCGCGCCTACCTTGCGGATGCAGACGTTACTTCATTCACACCCGGGTCGAGGGAAAGCGGATATGGAAGGTCGTTGTCGACGCTGACGACATGAGCGTCGACGGCGCAGGGGAGCGGGCACGGGCCATGCTGGCCGCATCCACGCCAGGCGATGGTTCGCCATGCCGTTCCACGGCGTCCTCAGGGTGGGAAGACAACAGTATGATCCGCCCTGGACGCTCCGTTCGAACGCGACCCGGGCGAGAAAGGTTCCATTCACCCTTCCCTTTGCGGGCCGATCCGAATCGTGCCGGCTCAGGCCTCGAGGATGAACGGATCCACCCGACCGGATCGTGCGAGGGTCATTCGCCGAGACCCGGTCTTGCCGTCGTGCCGCACCTCGATCTCGATCTCGGTGGGTTCGCAAGACAGGCCCGTGAACTTGAAGTCGCCGAAGAAATCGGTCTTGGTTTCGATGGTCTTCCTTTCATTCCGCCTGAGGACGACCTCGGCGCCTTCGACGATATCCAGCGTGTCACCGGATTTCACCAGCACGGAACCCGTGACGAAGTTTTCGAAGATCCGGTCCAGGTTTCTGTAGTAGATCCTGGGTTTCGTGCCCAGTTCCGGTTGCAGCGTGCGCAGGTTCTCGCGTTGTGCACGGGATTCCATTTCGGCATCGGAGCACTTGACGGTCTCGATAGCCAGCGTCGGACAGGCATCTGCCATGCGAGGCCGTTCCCAGCCCTGGTCCAGCAGGTGCGCATCGAAGGTCCAGATCTGCGGGATCTGCAGCTCTTCGTTCCAGTAGACACGGCCGAAGGGACAGGCCTTTGCGATCTGCTTCTGCCCTTTGGACTTGACCGGGTCGATGATCACGATCCCGTCCCGTCTCTTGTAGACGGCACCCTTTTCGGCGGCCTTCATGCAGGGTGCATCATCGCAGTGGTTGCAGGTGACCGGGACGTAGGTCACGTCCAGGTCCTGGCCGCTGCCCCTTTCATGGGTATCGATTTCCATCAGGTGCGCGCCCTTGCGCAGAATCGGGGCACTGTATCCTGTGTGTTCGTTCTCGGCGTATTCATCGAGAACCGAGAGGAAGCAGTTCCGGCAGTTGTTGCAGCGATCGACGTCCAGGACCATGTTCCACTTCGTCATTCAAAGCCTGCCTTTCCATTCCAGTTCTCGACCTCCACGAGGATCGAGTTGCCGGCGCCGGCATGCGAGTTCCTGACCTGCATGCGTCCTGACGAGACCTGGTTCGCACCGCCGCCGAGATCGACCGACTTGCCGGGCTCGCCGGCGGACCTGTAGAGCGACGAGGATTCGTAGACGTGGACCGTACCCTTGCGGATCCTCGCCGTGACCTGCGCCGCGCAGACCAGGCCTCCGCGGTCGTTGGCGACGCGCACGAGCGCCCGGTCCGCGATGGCCCGCGCTTCGGCGTCTTCCGGGTGGATCCGCATCTTGGTGTAGGGCCAGCCATCCACCCAGACCCGGTGATCCTCGATCTCGGACAGGAACGAATCGGTTCCGTCCCCCATCGTGTGGAAGCTGTAGCGAGGGTGAGGAGCAATCATCTGCAGCGGATACTTTCGGCGACGCTCCTCGTCCCAGTAACCTTCCCAGCCGCGCTGGTAGGTGTTGACGGCGGGACGGTCGACCTCGGGTGGATTGCGTCTGAGCGTCTCCGGCACGAACTCGAACCTGCCGCTTTGCGTCTGCAGGCCCTTCAGCCACTCCGTGTTGTATTCGCTGGCCACGGGTGTTGCGTCAGGCACGTTCTTCTTTTCCTCGTTCGCGAACCAACTGTAGGCCGTCGGCACGCGGGCGTCCTCGGAATCCGGTGGCACGACATAGTAACCCCGCTTGAGGAACTTCCTCCACGGCATGACCTTGGGCATGTCGGAGGATTCGTAGACCCGCTTCACCCAGTCGTATTCGGTCATGCCCTCGGAATAGTAGTCCGACAGCCCGAGTTTCTTGGAGAGCGCAAAGAAGATCTCGTAGTCCGATCTGGATTCGCCCACCGGTTCGATGCACTTGTGCTGCATCGCCACGACCCGGTGGTTCAACTGCGACTGGGCGTGAAAGACCAGCGCCCCGGGATTTGCCCATTCCCCGATATCCCAGCGCTCGTAGTTGGTGCAGGCGGGCAGTATCACATCGGCAAAGACCGTCTCGTTGTTCTTCCAGATCGACTGATTGACGATGAATTTCAGCCTGGGTGAGCGGAACGCCTCGATCAGGCGGTTCGAATCCCCGATCGTTGCGGTATAGGAGCTGCCGTAGCGATAGAGCATTTCCACCGGCGCATAGCCTTCGGCCGGATAGATGTGCTTCTCGAACTGGCCGGTCACGCTGTCGACGGCCATGACGTTGCCTTCGCACCTTCCGTCGAGAATGGCATCGGCCAACTTGAGACGCGGGATCCTCTGCTTGACGCTGTTCACCGTCATGAGGTGCGGCATGCGCTGATAATTGCTGACCGCAGACGCGGTGTATTCCAGATCGCCCGAAATGCCGCCTTCCACGTAGCCGGGAAAATAGAACGTGTAGTCGATCGGAGTGCCGAACTGCAGGTTGCCCATGTTCGAGCCCGCCTTGCCCATGCCCTGCATTGCCGCCAGGCAAACCATCGAACGCGCCCATTGCACGCCGGTCGACTGGCGATTGGCGCTGCCCACGGAGTTGCCCCAGCCGCCGGCCCCGAGATAGGTCCTGGACTTGCCCCACTTTCGGGCGAGCGCACGGATCACGTGCGCCTCGACCCCGCACTCCACCTCGGCCCACTCCGGCGTCTTGGGCGCCGTGCCGTCCTCGCCCATGATATGGACCTTCCATTCGTCGAAGCCCGTGGTGACGCGTTCGACGTAGTCCCTGTCATAGAGGCCCTCGTCGATCCAGACGAAGGCGATGGCGAGCGCCAGTGCATTGCTGGTGCCGGGACGCGGAGCGATCCACTTGCCGCCGAGAACCTGCGCCGTGTGATTGAAGTAGGGGTCGATGTGAACGAACTCGATCCCCAGTTCCTTGGCCCATTGACGCCGGATCGATCCTTCGGTGCCGGCGTAGCAACCGCCGGTCGCTTCCGGGTCCGAGGACCAGAAGACGATCATCTCGGCATTCTGCAGGCAGTCCTCGACCAGGCCATAGGGATCTCCGGCGCCTGCCCGTGTCGAATGCCCCCAGTGATGCATCGCGCCCCAGAACCAGCCTTCCCAGCTTTCGGGATTGTGTTCGATGTAGGTGTGGCCGATCAGGTTCCAGAACCGGTGCGCGGCACTGAGGTGGTAGCCCACATTGCCCCACAGGTGGTGCGCGGATATGAGTGTGCCGATCGAGCCCGGACCGGATTGCGTGCGGCAACGGACGATTTCCCCGGCAACGATGGCGAGCGCCTCGTCCCACGAGATGCGCTCGTGTCCGGAGACGCCGCGGTTGCCGGCGTTGCGCTCGCCATGCGGATCGAAGTCGACCCGTTTCATCGGGTACATGATGCGGTCTTCAGAATAGACCCGCGACTTCATGCACAAGGCATGGGACGCAATGGCGGCCCGGCGGGGTGGCGTGAACTTTCTGCCCCTGGCCGTGATGGTCCAGGATTTCGCGTCGTCGTCCCGCAGCACGACGGGCGTCATGCGAACGATCCTGCCATCCTTCACATCGACGAAGACCGGACCGCCGTTGTTGTTGTTGACGTAGCGGACCTCGCCGCCGGGACGATCCTGGCCGTAGCGTTCGCCGATGGTCGTCGAACGTATGAGCAGGCGCTGGAACCAGGCGGTGTCATCCGGCCTGCCGTTCATGGTCAACCGGAACATTTTCTGGGCATGGATCTGTTCGGACCAGTCGAAGGGCGGGATCAGGAGATCTCTGGCCGTGCGCCGGTCGCGGAATCCCAGGGTCACATCGGGCCTCTCGTGGACCCCTTTCGAGAGCCTGACCTTCCCTCCCCGGAATTCGAACCAGTATCCGGATTTTTCCTGGTGGATCATGACCTGGGCCACGAGGTCGCGTTCGGCCATCTTCCGCGCGAATTCAGGAAATCTCGCTCTCGTGATGATCAGGTGCTTGTGAAGGCCGAACATGATCATGTCGAAGGAGACGAACTTCGAAGCTAGCTTGCTGATCCCCATGTCATCTCTTCGCTGTACGCGTGCCGCGTACCTGCCCCGGTCATCATATCGCTCTTGCCGGTGTGGAAAAAGGAGCTGCTTCGTCAACGGCTTCAGTGCGAGCCACCGCCGCCAAGAGGTCGCACTCTTCCGGGGATGTCGAGGCCGGGGCCGCTCCGTCCGGCCCTTCGGCGACGGCGCCGATGCGTCCGGGGGCCGTGGCCCGCTGGAGGGTTCCGGCCAAACTGCGGCGAAGCTGCGACACAGGATGCGAGGTTTGGCATGGGGAACCATTCCGATCGAATCAGGCCCTTCCCGGCTGCCGTCGGGAAGCTCGGCGGGGAACGGCAGACGGAGAGCCTCAACGACAGGGCGTATCGCGCGCTGAAGAACGAGATCCTGCGCGTCTGTGCGGCTGGCCCATGCGCAGGTTCCGCCCCTCGAGCGCGCGGCCGCGGGTGCGGGTCAATTTGGTCCTGGTCCAGGTCTCATCGATGAAGACAAGGCGCGCCGGATCGTGCGCGGTCTGGCTCTCTTGCCACACGTGTCGGCGATCGGGAGCGTCCGGGCGGTCCTGCTCGCTGGCGTGGCCTGTCTCCATCCTGCGCGTCATCGGGTGGCGAATGAGGAAGCGCTGGACCGTGCCATGACCGAAGTCGAGCCTGCGTCCGGCGAGCAGGCAGCGCAGCTCCCTGACGGTGGTAACGGGGGCCTCAGCCGGTACACCGAAGATCAAGGCACGATGGGCTTCAATGCGAGCGGAGCGGTAGTCTCCGCCCGGCGCTCTTGGACGAGGATCGCTCTCGACATGTGTCCGCCGGCGCCATCGGCTGACACGCGCCGCACTCACGCCGAGGACCGCACCCGTTCTCCTTTCAGGCATCCCCTTCGCGTGACGCGTGGTCCGTGGTGATGACGCGCACGGCGCTGGAACTCATGACGAGGGACTGGGTGATGATTCTGGCGCCGTTGTCCCGGACACCTCTCAGCAACCAGCCATCGGTTACGCCGGTCGCACAGAACACCACCTCACCTGATGCCAGCTCTCCGATCGAGAAGATGCGGTCCGGATCCGAGATCCCCATGGCGCGGGCCCGATCGCGTTCACCGTGATCGCGAAAGGCCAGGCGACCCTCAAACCGGCCACCGACGCAACGAAGGGCGGCGGCGGCCAGCACGCCTTCCGGAGCACCGCCGATCCCCATGTAGATGTCGATCCCGGTCTCCGGCCTGGTCGTGGCAATCACGCCTGCGACATCACCGTCCTGGATGAGCCGGACGCGCGCACCCGTCTTCCTCACTTCCCGGATCAGCTCATCATGGCGCGGACGGTTGAGGATCAGCGCGACAAGATCGCCGGTCCTGCGACCCCTTGCCTCGGCAAGACGCTGCATGTTCTCGCCCGGAGATCGGTCGAGTCCGACAACGCCTTCCGGCAGATCCGCCCCGACGGCGATCTTCTCCATGTAGGTGTCCGGGGCATGAAGAAGTCCTCCGGCACCGGCGAACGCCAGAACAGCCAGTGAGTTGGCTCCTCCCGTCGCACAGAGCGTCGTTCCCTCGAGCGGATCAAGAGCGATGTCGATGCGCGTACCCTTTCCGGTACCCACCTCTTCACCGATGTAGAGCATTGGCGCCTCGTCCCGCTCTCCCTCGCCAATCACCACCTGACCCTGCATGTCGATCCGGTTGAGAGCACGGCGCATGGCATCGACGGCCGCCTGGTCTGCGGTCTTCTCGTCGCCCCGTCCGACATGACGGGCAGCGGCAATGGCGGCGGCCTCGCAGACCCGTGCCGCGTCCAGAACAAGGTGTTCAACGCGCGTCACGGATGTCGTTCCGGACTCTGCCGGGTCATGCCTCACACCCGTTCGATGCGGATGGTGACCGGCGCCTCGGTCACGGTGTCGAGAGCGGCAATACGCTCGCAGGCCCGACGCATCGATGCCTCCTCCGCCTCATGGGTTGTCATCACCACAGGTACGGTCTCGCCGGGGTCCCGACCTCGCTGCAGAAGGCTGCCCAGGGAGATCTGCTCATCACGCAGAATCGCGGAGATATCCGCCATGACGCCGGGTTGGTCGATCACCATCAGGCGCACATAGTACTCGCCCTGCCGCTGGTCGATTGCCACCGCCGGATGATGGACAAGTTCAGGGCCAGGGACGGCAAACATGGCGTGACGGACACCACGGGCAATGTCGGCAAGATCGGCGACCACGGCTGTCGCCGTCGGGCCTGCGCCCGCTCCCTCCCCGATGAGTGTTGTGACCGGGGCCGCGTCACCCTCGATGACGACGGCATTGAAGACGCCATCGATGTGGGCGATCTGGCCATCTTCGGGCACCATCGTGGGATGCACCCGCTGTTCAACGCCACCGTTGCCGGCCTGGGCGATGGCAAGCAGCTTGATGCGATAGCCGAACTCGCGGGCGAAGGCGATATCCATCGGTGTCACGTCGCGTATTCCTTCGACGTGAACTCCCGCAAAGTCCACCGGACGACGGAAGGCAAGGGCAGCAAGGATCGCAAGTTTGTGTGCCGCGTCACCACCACCGATGTCGAGGGTGGGATCAAGCTCGGCATAGCCCAGACGCTGTGCCTCGCCGAGAACGTCATCGAACGCCGAGCCGTGCTCGCGCATGGCGGTGAGAATGTAGTTCGATGTGCCGTTGAGGATGCCGTGGACACGCCTCACCCGGTTCGCTGCCAGCCCCTCTCGAAGCGTCTTGATCGCCGGAATGCCACCAGCAACCGCCGCCTCGTAGCCGACATGGATGCCGGCGTTGTCGGCGGCTGTCGCGAGTTCCGTTCCGTGAATGGCGAGGAGCGCCTTGTTGGCCGTGACAAGGTGCTTGCCGGCCGCGATGGTGCGCCTTGCAAGATCGAGAGCGATGCCGTCCTCGCCACCGATGAGTTCGACGACCACATCGATCCCGGAATCATCCGCGAGGTCCCGCGCGTCATCGAACCAGCGGCAGTCGCCAAGGTCGATCCCCCGGTCGCGATGGCGGTCCCTCGCCGACACCCCGGAGATCCGCATCCTGCGACCGCATCCGGCCTCGATGAGATCGGCGTTGCGCCGGAGGAGACCGATCACTCCAGAGCCAACCGTCCCCAGACCGGCAATTCCGATACCGAGAGTGGCCATCAGTTCCCGGTTTCCGGGTAGGGCCACGATTCCAGTTCTTCCTCAACCGCTTCCCTGACCTCGAGAAGCTCTTCAACGGTGCCGTCGAACTCCTCCTGGGACGCGGTGTCGGGAGGAGTCCCCGGAACGGAAACCAGGCGAGGCCAGGAATCGTCGGTACAACCGGACAGCACCGACAGTGCGACGGCAAGCGCCAGGACAACACGTCCCGGCAACATCACGCTTGAGGTGGCCTGATGAGCCATTGTATATCCTGATCTCGCACGGTTGCCGATCGCGCGTGGGTAACCTATCGCGTCCGGGGCAGTCGCTCAACCGGCCTGGAACCCCCCGAAAACGGAACTGCAGACAATGACCGAGACTGACTTCAGCGCCCGGGACTGGCAGGCTGTCGCCGAGCGCAGCAGCCGGCTGGTTCAGGAGTTCCTGTCCCACCAGGACAGTTCCATCGAGGACATGAGGCGCATGAACGAGGTGTTCATGGACGCCTTCACACGCCTGATGAAGGATCCGGAGAAACTCGTCGAGGCCCAGGCCAGCCTGTGGCGCGACTACATGAACCTGTGGCAGACAACTACCCGGAGAATGATGGGAGAGGACGTCCAGCCCGTCATCGAGCCGGAGGCCGGTGACAGGCGGTTCCGCGATGACTCATGGTCCAGTGACGCCGTGTTCGATCACATCAAGCAATCCTACCTGCTGTGTTCCAACTGGCTGCAATCCCTGATGGGCTCTGTCGACGGGCTCGACTCGCGGGAAAGACGGAAACTCGACTTCTATACACGGCTCTTCATCGATGGCGTGTCACCGACAAACTTTGCCGCCACCAATCCGGAAGTGTTGAGAGCCACGGCCGACAGCAAGGGCGAAAATCTCGTCAGGGGCCTTGCCAATCTTCTCGAGGATCTCGAGAGGGGCAAGGGCCGCCTCGCCATTCGCACTGTCGACGAAGATGCCTTCGAGGTCGGCGGCAACATCGCCGTGACACCCGGCAAGGTCGTCTTCCGGAATGATCTCATGGAACTCATCCAGTATGCGCCGACGACCGAAAAGGTCCGCCGGCGACCCCTGCTGATCATCCCGCCATGGATCAACAAGTACTACATCCTGGACTTGAGCCCGCGAAACTCGTTCGTGCGATGGGTGGTCGATCAGGGGCACACGGTCTTCATCGTCTCCTGGATCAATCCCGATGCCTCCCTCGCCAGCAAGACCTTCGAGGACTACATGCTCGAGGGACCCGTGGCCGCACTCGACGCCATCGGCGAGGCCACCGGAGAAGACCGGGTCAACACCCTTGGATACTGCATCGGCGGCACCCTGCTCGCCTGCACGCTGGCCCACCTGACGGCGACGGGTGACCGGCGCGCGGCCTCCGCGACCTTTCTGACGGCGCTGGTCGATTTCGAGGATGTCGGCAACGTCGAGATCTTCATTGACGATGACCAGATCAGCAGTCTCGAGAGCGCCATGAACGAACGCGGCTTTCTTGACGGGTCGGAAATGGCTGCCGTGTTCTCCACCCTGCGCGCCAACGATCTCATCTGGTCCTTCGTCATCAACAACTATCTGCTCGGAAAGGACCCCTTCCCCTTCGACATTCTCTACTGGAACAGCGACTCGACCCGGCTTCCGGCCGCCATGCACAGCTATTATCTGCGGCGCATGTATCTTGAGAACCTGCTCGTCCAGCCTGGCGCACTGGAACTCGGCGGCACACCGATCGACCTTTCGGCCATCGAGACGCCGGCCTATCTGCTGTCGACGCAGGACGATCACATTGCACCCTGGAAGTCGACCTATCGCGCCACCGACCACTTCAAGGGCAAGACCGTCTTCACGCTGGCGAAGTCCGGACATGTCGCGGGCGTCGTCAATCCACCGGCGAAGAACAAGTACGGATACTGGACCAGTCGCACGACACCCGCCGACCCTCAGGCCTGGCTCGACAGTGCGCAGAACCACGAGGGTTCCTGGTGGCCCCATTGGCAGACGTGGCTTGCCAGGAGAGGCGGCAGCATGGTCGAGGCCCGCCAGCCCGGCACCGGCAAACTCCCCGCCCTCGCCGATGCCCCAGGCACCTACGTCAAGGTGGACCTCCGCCACCCCTCCTGAGCCGCAGCAGCCGGACAGTGACCGGGCCTCGTCGAGAACCGGGGATCAGGGGAAGACGGCGATCTGCGGGAGGCCCCGGGTCTCCTCCTGGCCCGTCATGACGTTCATGTTCTGGAGTGCCTGTCCCGACGCGCCCTTGACCAGATTGTCGAGGGCCGAGACGAGGATGGCCCGTCCGGGAACGCGATCGGCAAAGATCCCGATGAGACACAGATTCGAACCCCGCACGTCATGTGTCGACGGAGCCTCTCCCTCCCGGGTCAGCCGGACGAAAGGTTCGTCCCGATAGCGCCGCGCCAGGGCGGCTCGCAGGTCTGCAGGCATCACACCATGCTTCAGCGACACGTAGATCGTCGCCAGGATGCCCCGGTTCATGGGAACGAGGTGTGGCGTGAACGTGCAGGTCACCGGTTCACCGGCAGCCCGCGACAGTTCCTGGTCAATCTCGGGGGCATGCCGATGGCGGGCGATCCCGTAGGCCCGCAGACCTTCCGATACCTCGGTATGAAGACTGGATTGCCGCGCTTCCCTGCCCGCGCCGCTGACGCCGGACTTGGCGTCGATCACGATCGTCGACGGGTCGATCAGCCCCTCCTCGAGGCAGGGAACAAGCGGCAGTTCCGACGTCGTTGTGTAGCAGCCCGGGTTGGCGACAAGCCGCGCCACGGCGACCTCGTCGCGCCTGATCTCTGTCAGTCCGTAGACGGCATCACGCTGCAGCACTGGAGCCACGTGTTCCCTGCCGTACCACTCGGCGTAGACATCAGGATCGCAGAACCGGTAGTCGGCAGAGAGGTCAACGACCTTCAGATGTCCGGGAAGACCGGCGATTGCAGCCTGCGCCGTGCCATGGGGAAGACAGCTGAAGAC
>JAJEHK010000170.1 GCA_022823765.1 Alphaproteobacteria bacterium
TTCCTGTTCCCACATGTCATCGATCGGGGTCAGACTCCCCGAATCGACCACGAACTGGACCCTGGCGCCGGCCCAGTAGCTGAACACATCCGGCAGACTGCTGCCGGATGCCCTGACGAGAATGTCCGTCTTGAAGTCCTCGTGGCCAACCGGACTGTTGCGCATCACGTAGCCGGTCGCCTCCTCGAAGCGGGCGATCTGTTCGTTGAGCGCCTTGAGCCCGAGTTCACCGGTAAAGTAGTGGGTGATCGTGATCTCGTTGTCCTGGGCCGACACGGACAGTCCGGTCGCCGCCATCACCGCGCCGGCCACGCAGGAAACCAGCGCACGTCTGTTGAAACATGTCATCAGAGAGTTCCTCCCGATCAATTTGCACATGTTGTACATGCATTGCCTAAGTCGCAACAGCATGAGGCGCACAGCAGGATTGTCAACGAGAAGTGTTGCCAATGCTGTAATTCATAGGCATCTTGTGGGAGTTATCGCCTTATTGTACAACAGTGTAGAACAAATTGTGCAGTATGCGGCACCTCACTCGAGGAAGTTCCCGATGCGTGTCTTGCAGTCACTTTCACGGGGCCTCAGGACCCTCGACCTTCTCAGGGAGGCCGACGAGCCATTGCGCCTGACACACATTGCCGGTGAACTTGGTGTCCGCAAATCAAATGCCTCCCATATTCTCAAGACCCTTGTCGCGGCCGGCTGGGCCATCCAGGATGGCACACGCCGCTATGCTCCAACCGCTCGCTGCGGGGCGCGACACACCCTTTCAGACGTCGTGGCCTGCAAGGAACGGTGTCGCCCTGCACTCGAGTCCCTGGTCGCTGCCACGGGTGAGTGCGCCCACCTTGCCGTTCTCGTCGAACACCGGGTCTGGTACGTCGACAAGGTGGAGTCCACGTTGCCGCTGAAGGTCGACCATCCGATCGGAGCACTGTCACCGCTCCATTGCACGGCACTCGGAAAGGCTTTTCTCGCCTTCGGCAAGGCGGGCATCCCGCCCGTCCTCTCCAGGTACACCGATCGCACGATCATTGAACGTCACCTTCTGGCGCGGGACATAGCGACAACACGGGCCCGTGGCTTTGCCATCGACAACGAGGAGTTTGCTCAAGGCATCCGTTGCGTGGCCCGTCCCGTCTACGACATCCGTGGCGACATGATCGCTGCACTCGGGATTTCCGGACCATCGGTGCGCATTGACGACAGGCGCCTCGAGGACTTCGGCGCGCTCGTCAGAGCCACCGTCATCGTTCCCGAAGACAACCCGCCATGATCAGGACACCTCTCAGGATCGGCTTCATCGGCACTGGCCGGATTTCCGACCTTCATGCGGCCGGGTATCTCGGCAATCCGGCGGCCCGCATCACGGCCCTGTGTGACACGAATGTGGAGCGTGCACGGTCGAGAGCACGAGCCTGGGGTCTCGATGACGCGATGGTGACCGATGATCCCGCAGCGCTTCTCTCCCGCAACGATGTGGATCTCGTCGAGATTCTGCTGCCCCACCATCTTCATTGTCCGGTGGCGCTCGCGGCGATCAACGCCGGCAAGATCGTCTCGCTCCAGAAACCCATGTGCCTCACCCTGGAAGAAGCTGACCGTCTGGTCGAGGCAGCAGAAGCGCACGACCGTCCGGTCCGGGTGTTCGAGAACATCCTGTTCGATCAGCCGGTCATGGTTGCCGACACCCTTGTCCGTGAAGGCGCCATTGGCAGGCCGTTGGCGATACGCATGAAATCGAATCCCGGCAAGGGCCAGGGCGCCTGGGAGGTACCTTCGGAAGCCACGGCCTGGCGACAGAATCGGGATCTTTCCGGAGGCGGCCCGCTCATCTTCGACGATGGCCACCACAAGTTCTCCCTGGCATGGCACTACATGGGTGAGCCTGAAGAGGTCCATGCGTTCATCGGCCGGACCCTACACAGGGACGGCAGCCTGCTGGATGCTCCCTCGATCGTCTCCATGCGCTTTGACGAGCAGCGTATCGGCAGTTTCGAGGTCGTCTACTCTCCCGACCTCGAGATCGAAACGCGCCAGTATCCCCAGGACGACCGAATCGAGATTACCGGATCCAGTGGTGTCATCTGGATCAACCGAGGCCACGGGAGTATCGGCAACCAGCCATCTGTTCAGTGTTTCAGGAATGGGGAACTGGACTCCTCGCACGAGGCCTGCTCGCAGTGGGAAGAGAGCTTCATCCGCGCCACCCGGCACTTCCTTGACTGCCTGCAGGAAGGGCGCGCACCTGCACTCACCGCACGAAACGCCAGAAGCGTCCTGCGATTCGCCCTTGCCGCAGAGGAATCGGCGCGGATTGGCCGTGCCGTGCGTTACACGGATGTCTGACATGATCCCCGACACGAGGAGTGGTCGCGCGGCGTGGTTGGCGTCCCTTGGCGGACTGGAGGAGGCCATTGATGCCGGCCACCTCTCGCAGCCCGTCACTCTCCCTCTCACCGAAGCGCTTGTTCTGGGGTTGATGCGGCAGGGGATCACGAAGTACCTGATGATCCTCGGTCATGGTTCGACGGAGCTTGCGGAGACACTCAGGGTCTACGAAGAGGCCGGGCTGGTCCGTGGATTCCAGTTCCGCAACGAAATCGAAATGGCCCACGCGGGCACAGCGCTGCGCTGGGTCTACGGTGAGACAGCGGCCGTGGTGACGTCGATCGGCCCCGGCGCCCTTCAGGCGATGGCCGGGTCCCTTGCTGCCGCATCCAATGGCGTCGGGCTCTACCACATCTATGGTGACGAAACGACCAGAGGTGAAGGGTACAACATGCAGCAGGTGCCGAAACCCGAACAGGGCCTCTTCGGGCGCATCACGGCACTGATGGGTGCTTCATACACGCTGCACACACCAGGCGCGATCCGCGATGCGCTGCGACGGGGCGCAGCAACGGTCTTTCACCCCTGGAAGGCCGGACCATTCTATCTCAACCTGCCACTCAACACGCAGCCTGCCGCGGTGACGCTACGTCCAGACGCCTTGCCGAGGCGGCCCCGGGCTCTGCCCCAGGTTCCCGCCGACGACACCCTCATCGATGAAGCGGCCAGGTTGATCAGGGAGGCCCGGCGCGTTGCCATCAAGGCAGGCGGCGGCGCCCGCGGCGCCAGTGATGCGCTCAGACGCCTCGCCGAGGCGGCCGGAGCAGCAGTGGTCCTCTCTCCGGGCTCCACGGGAGTCATGCCGGAAGAACATCCGCTCAACATGCATGTCGGAGGATCCAAGGGATCGATCAGCGGCAACTTCGCGATGGCGAATGCGGACCTCGCCATCTTTGTCGCAAGCCGCGCCGTCTGCCAGAGTGACTGTTCCGGCATCGGCTGGCCCGAGGTCCGCCAGGTCATCAACATCAACGCCGACCCCATCGACGTCCTCCACTACAACAACACCCTGGCTCTTGCGGGCGACGCCGCTACGGTGATGGAGCGGTTGGCCGATCGCCTGGAGCCCGGTCAGGGAGAGAGTGCCTGGCTGATCGCCTGTGCGGACAAGAAGGCCGAGTGGAAGGCATTCAGGACGGAACGCTATTCATGCGGACCACTCACGGACGACACCTGGAAACGGCCTGTTCTCACCCAGCCCCAGGCCATCCGGATCGCCGACCAGTTTGCCCGCGACATCGACGCCATCAAGTTCTTCGATGCCGGCGACGTGCAGGCCAATGGCTTCCAGATTGTCGAGGACGAGAAGGTGGGCGAAAGCTACACCGAGTCGGGGTCGTCCTACATGGGCTTCGCCGTTTCCGCGCTGCTTGCCGGAGGTCTCGCCGACCACGGGCGCTACGCCATCGCCATCACCGGCGACGGATCCTTCATGATGAATCCCCAGATTCTCATCGATGGTGTGGAACATGACGTCCACGGGACCATCCTGATTCTCGACAACCGTCGCATGGGTGCCATCAGCCAGCTGCAGGAGGCCCAGTACGGCAAGGACTACCGCACCACCGATGACGTCATCGTCGACCTTGTCGGCCTTGCGGCCGCAGTCGGAGGCGTGAAGGCCCTTCACGGCGGCTGGAACGAAGAGAGTCTCCGCAACGCACTTGATGAGGCCCATGCCTGGCAAGGGCTCAGCGTCGTTCACGTTCCCGTCTACTACGGCAGCAACCCCCTTGGGGGCCTCGGAGCATGGGGTGCGTGGAACGTGGGCAACTGGTGCGAAGACGTTGAGAAAGCCTGGGCCGGCACCCTGATCTGACCATGAGGGGCGCAGCGAAAGGACTCGATGGCGGGCTCACCGATTACGGTGACCAGGAGTTTGCGCGGTTTCTGCGCCGCTCCTTCGCACGGTCCACGGGCCTCACCAGTCAGTCGCTGGACCGTCCGGTGGTCGGTATCTGTCACACCGCGAGCGGCTTCAATCCCTGCCACAGGCACTTTGACGATATGGTGGAAGCCGTCAGCAGGGGCGTGACTGCCGCCGGAGGCTTGCCGGTGCCGTTTCCCGTGATGTCGCTGGGAGAGGCATTCCTCAATCCCACGTCGATGGTGTACCGCAACCTGATGGCCATGGCCGTGGAGGAGATGATTCGCGCCCAGCCGATGGACAGCGTCGTTCTGCTGGGAGGATGCGACAAGACCGTCCCGGCCCTCCTGATGGGCGCTGCATCGGCTGGCAAGCCCGCCGCCCTGATGGTAGCCGGCCCGATGATGACCGGACGCCACAGGGGCGATCGCCTGGGCGCCTGCACCGACTGCCGGCGCTTCTGGGCATTGTTTCGAGCCGGCAGGATCGAGCGCGAAGAGATCGAACAGGTCGAGGGCCGGCTTGCGGTGACCACGGGAACCTGCGCGGTCATGGGAACGGCTTCGAGCATGGCGCTTGTCGCCGAAACCCTGGGATTCGTGCTTCCGGGTACGGCAGCGATACCCGCGGTTCACGCTGATCGTCTTCGGGCAGCCGAAGAGACAGGCGCCCTTGCCGTAACAATGGCGACTGAAGGCGGCCCCACACCCTGCACGCTCATCACGCCCCAGTCGGTCGACAATGCCTTCCAGGTCCTGCTTGCCGTCTCCGGATCGACGAACGCCGTCATTCATCTCGCGGCCATTGCCGGACGCGCCGGCATCGACTTCGATCCCGGCCGTTTCAATGAACTGGCCCGCACGACCCCCGTCATCGTCGACCTCAAACCCGTCGGTGAGGGCTACATGGAGGACTTTCATGCTGCCGGGGGCCTGGACGGTGTGCTGCGCGAAATTGCCGGCAGGCTCGAAGGACGCTGCATCGACATCACGGGAGGCACACTCGCGCAGCGACTCGAGAACCCCCTTGCGGACCCGGTCGATCACCGTGTCATTCGCAAGGCCGATGATCCCGTGGACCACCAGGGAGGACTTGTCGTTCTTCGTGGATCCCTGGCGCCTGACGGCGCCCTTCTCAAGCGGGCGGCCGCGACGCCGCGCCTTCTCGAAAGCGAGGGCCGCGCCGTGGTCTTTTCCTCCCTCGAGTATCTCGCGACGAGAATTGACAGTCCTGATCTCGACGTCCGTGAGGATGACGTTCTCGTCCTGAAGAACGCAGGGCCGGCAAGCCCCGCGGGCATGCCCGAAGCGGGTTACCTTCCCGTCCCGCGGAAGCTCGCAGCCAAGGGCGTCACCGACATGGTGCGCATTTCGGATGCCCGAATGTCAGGCACAGCCTACGGAACTATCGTCCTCCATGTCGCGCCGGAGTCCCATCTCGGAGGCCCCCTGGCCCTGGTGGAAGACGGTGACAGGATCCGCCTCTCCGTCTCGTCCGGCACCATTGACCTCCTGGTCAGCGACGACGAACTGGAGCGAAGGCGACGTGCCTGGCAGAAATCCGACATCGTCCACCAGCGCGGCTACCGCTCGCTTCACTCGAAGAGTGTGTTGCCCTGGACGAAGGGATGCGACCTCGACTTCCTGAGACCTGCGATGGCAGACGACTGATGGTGGTTTGCCGTCAAGGCCCCCTGCCCTGCCGATCTGGAACAATCTCCGGGGGAAGGGCGCCATGACGGAAGGGCGGGAGTACGACTACGTCATCATGGGCGCGGGAAGCGCCGGGTGTGCACTGGCAGCCCGGCTGACGGAGGACCCTGCAATCCGGGTCCTTCTTCTTGAAGCCGGTCCGGCGCGGGGCACACCCTTCAATCAGTGGCGCATGGGAATGCCGGCGGCATTCGGCAGTACCTGGCAGAACGCCATGTTCAACTGGATGTTCGAGGGCGAAGCGGAGCCGCAGCTCAACAATCGCTCCATCATCCAGCCACGCGGCCGGGTGCTGGGCGGGTCATCTTCCATCAACGGCATGTGCTTCATCCGCGGCCACGCTCTCGATTTCGAGCGCTGGGTCGAGGAAGGTGCCACAGGTTGGTCATGGCGCGAGGTCCTGCCCTACTTCAAGCGCCTCGAGACCTGGCAGGACGGCGAGAGCCGCTGGCGTGGCGGTTCAGGACCGGTGCATGTCATCAAGGGCGCGTGGCCCAGCGATCTCTATCAGGCCTTCATCGAGGCGGGAGTCGAGGCGGGCTACCCCTTTTCCGAGGATATCAATGGTGAACTCCAGGAGGGTTTTGGCGCCTTCCAGATGAACGTCCGCAAGGGTGTGCGCGCGTCGACGGCGGAGGCCTACATCCGTCCCAACCGGCATCGTCCCAATCTTGCCATCGAGACCGGCGCGCTGGCCACGGCCATCACATTTGAAGGAAACCGCGCCTCGGGCATCACCGTCCGCAGGAACGGCGGCGGCAGCGACACCGTTCGGGCCACCCGGGAAGTCATCCTTGCCGGCGGCGCCGTCGGCTCCCCCCACCTGCTCAAGCTTTCGGGCATCGGACCGGCAGACGAACTGCGCCGCCATGGCATCGATGTCAGGGTCGACCTTCCGGGTGTCGGAGAGAACCTTCAGGATCATCCGATCATCTACATGAAATGCCGTGTCGACCAACCTGTCTCCATGAGTCGCTACATGAAGCCACACATGATGGCCTATACCGGACTTCGATGGCTGGCGACGCACACCGGGCCAGGCGCCACCAACAACATTGAGACCTGTGCGTGGCTGCGTACGGAACCCTTGCTCTCCCACCCCGACATGCTGATCCAGTTCCTGCCCGTCCTTCTCACCCACGAGGGCGAAGTCCTGCCCGGGAGCCATGGTTTCACCTATTGCCTGGGCCCGACGCGTGTCGATGGCCGAGGCTGGATCCGGCTGCGCAGCGCCAGACCGGAC
>JAJEHK010000289.1 GCA_022823765.1 Alphaproteobacteria bacterium
CACCCGACGCCGGCTTGATGACTGGAATCCGGGTCGGGAAGGGGAGCAATCAAGACACCGAAGCGGATCATGAAACGACTCAATGTTGCCGTTGGCGATCGCGATGATCCGTTTGCTGATGCTGGGCAGTTGCCGGTTGGACGGGGTCCTCATCCTGAAACGGGACGATGTCAACCGGGCGGCGCGGGTTGGGCTTTCACCGGACCCGCGAGCACCAACCGCATGTTGCGCTCACTTGGGGGCTATTCGACAGTGCACCACTTTCGAAATCGGCGCTTGTGAGAAGTCGCGGAACGTTGCGACATGGGGAATGCGGTTGACTATTGATTCTTCAATTCGCTGTCGACGACCTCCATTGCCGACTTGATGCATACTCTAGTGCCGATTCCGTAGCCGTACATGCGATTCTCAAGCGACATGCCGGCAACCATCTCGTTGAGGAGTTTGATCATCACTTGCATCTCTGGTTCGTTCATGACCCTCTCGTTGAGTTCCTCCGTGACTTCGACTGGATCCAGAGCCTCGCTTCTCGCGATTCCGCTTCGCAGGATTATCTCGCGCACGCACGGGACAAAGACGTGCTCCTTGAGCTCCGAGTAGTATTCCAGCGATTGCAGTTCCCGCATCCGGTTGGCGGCTTCGTAATGCCTCAGACCCACGAAAGCGATGACGGCCACGAGGATGAGGCCCACGCCTCCCAGCACCCACTTGATCATGGAGAATCACACCTCAAACTGCGCAGCCATGGGTCTTACTTCGTGCCATCCCGCGTCTCGGTCGTGATGCACTGCTCCGAAACTACGACCATCGGACTGGTTCCGGGAATACAGGGTAGTCTGTTTCGCGCGATGCCACACTTCTTCGTTCAACCACCTATCTGCACCAATCGGCTGAGCCGTATTGCATTTTCTTCCGTGAGCAGCATGAGGCTCCTTGCACCGCGCCCATGGATCATCTCAGTTGGGGCCCGAACTGGATGTTGCTTGATGCCGGTTTGATGACTGGAATCCGGCCGGGGAAGGGGTGCAATCGAGATGCCAAACCGGAGCGTTCGAAGGTTGACCGGGAGAATCGTGAAATGACCCGACGCTGCCGACGGCGATTGCCACGATCCGTCTGCTGCTGCCGGTCGGACGCGATCCTCGCTCCGAGACGGGTCGATGTCGACGGGACAGGCGGGGTTCTTGAGTTTTCGCCAGACCCGCGAGCACCAATCGCATCTTGTGCTCACTGGGGGATTATCCGGCAGTGCATCACTTTCGAAATCGGCGCTTGTGTGAAGTCACGGGACGTTGCGACGTGGGGAATGCAGCTGACTATTGCTTCTTCATCTCACTGTTGACGACCTCCATTGCCGACTCGATGCACGCTGCCGTGGCAGTTGCGTAGCCGGCCATGCGGGCCTCAAGCGACAGGCCGGAAACCATCGCGTCGAGGCCCTTGATCCCTTGTTGCGCACCTGGATCGTTCAGCCATTTCTCCTTGAATTCCTCAGGGGCGTTGCCTTTCGTAATCCCGCTTCGTGCAAGCACCTCGCGTATGCACGGTTCGACGAAGTGCTCCTCAATCTCCGAGTAGTATTCCAGCGCTTGCAGTTCCTGCATCCGAGTGGCGCCTTCATGGTGCCTCAGCCCCACGAAAGCGATGACGGCCACGAGGATGAGGCCCACGCCTACCAGTATCCACTTGATCATGGAGAATCACATCGCGATTTGCGCAACCAAGGGTCTCCCTTCATGGCGTCCCGGGCCTCCGTCGCGGCGCACTGCAACGAAGCCACGACCATCGGGGTGTCCAGAATCGGGAAGGGTACGCAGTCGTGCATGGGCCAATTCGTAGTTGCATGCACAATGGCAGTCAATTCGCCAGGAATCAGAACGAACCCGCAGCGAGTGCTTGTCCGTGTCGAGAGGCAGGCATCTTGAAGCACCCCAAGCCTTTGGCAGGCAATGCACTCTTGAGTCAATTCCGACTGACCCGACGATTCGCCACGCACTTTGCCATGTGAATGGACATTCCTTTAACGATTATCGACACTTGGATGAATCAAGGAGAAGTTGGTCCGACTTTGAGATGGTGCCGCTCACATGTATTGCTGGAAGGCGCCGGGCCCGTCAGGGTGCATGTGGTGGCGCACCGTCCGTAGAATCACGTAGTATCGTCACCACGCCAAGGCAACGGGGGACAACGTCATGAACCCTCTGCATTCCCTGGAAAACCGCATCATGGGGCCACTGGGCGATCTGCTCGGCGGCGCCGTTCTCACAACCCTGGCGCGTCTGGTCTTCCTCGCCACGCTGGCGGTGTTCTTCTGGACGTCAGCTACGACCAAGCTCGGCGAGGGTGTCCTGGGCTTCGTCTCACCGTCGACCGGAGCCTACGCCCAGATTCTCCCAGTCCAGATCGAGGCTGTTGGCTATGACGCCTCGCAGCTCGGGGTGATCTCCTGGCTCGTTGTGGTGGCAGGCACGTGGGCGGAGTTCGTGCTGCCGCTCCTCATCATCATCGGCCTCTTCACGCGCTCCGCCGCTCTCGCCATGATCGGGTTCATTGTCGTCATGAGCATCGTGGATGTGGTCGGGCACGGTGCCGGGGCGACGACCATCGGAGCCTGGTTCGACAATGTTCCCGACGCAAAGATTCTCGATCAGCGCGCCCTGTGGATTCTGCTGCTTCTCATTCCCCTGACCAAGGGTGCGGGGCCCCTGTCGATCGACGCCTTCTTCCTGCGCCGTCGTTTCTGATGGTCAGATGAGGCTGGTCAGGGCCTGAACGCACCAGCCCATGAGGACGGCCGCGCCAAGTCCCAGCCCGAGGTAAAGCGAGAAAACCTTGCGGCGAACGACGACGTAGACGGCCATGGCTGTGGGGATGCTGGTGATCTCACCGCCGATGAGAAAGGCGATCGCCGCTCCCTGTTCCATGCCCAGCTGCAACAATCCGTCGATGACCGGCACCGCGGCATAGCCGTGGAGGTACGTGGGCATGCCGATGAATGCAGCCGCCGGCACCGTCCACCAGGCGCCCGACCCGAGAACGTCTGCAGCTGTCTCGGGTGGTACCCAGGCGAGAAGCAGGCTTTCGATGACAAATGCAAGGGTGAGCCACTTCACCATGAAGAAACCGATGGCGCGGGACTGACCGACAAAACGGCTCCACCGCTCAGGATCCCGCCAGAAGGCCAGCATGACGGGTCTGGCGGTGTCGAGATCGCATCCCGTGCCGTAGACCGTGCCGGGGTCCGCGAAGGGGATGTGGGGCTTCAGAGGGGACTTGACCCAGGCGAGGCGGGCGAGTGCGAGCGTCGCGAAGCCGGCAAGGAGTCCGGAGACGATCGCCGTGCCCGTGCGCACGAGCGCGAAAGGAAGGTCGATGATCCCGGCGGTGAGAACAAACATCTCCGGATCGATCAGCGGCGAGCCCACCCAGAAGGCCATGACGGGCGCCAGCGGCACGCCCGCGGCGAGCAGCCCGGCCACAAGCGGCACCACGCTGACCGAGCAGAAAGGTGACAGGGCTCCCAGGACGCCGGCGATGACCACGGCTTCCCCGGCGCGCCGCCGCAGGGATTCGCCAAGGGGGCGGTCCAGGGCCGTGGCGGCAATCGATGCCGCCAGCACCGCAGAGACGAGGACGAAGGGCAGGGTCCAGAGCCAGCTGGTGGCGAGGAACTCGAGCGAGGCAAGGAACAGGTCCCTGTCCAGGGCAAGGACAGCGAGCAGGATGAGGGCGGTTGCCGCCCACACCCTGTCGATGCGTCGAAGATGCGTCGATGCCTGGCCGGTGGCGACAGTCATGTCAGCGAGTGTAGCGGTCGAAAGGCCCACGTGTCATCAGGAGGACCCGGTCGAGTGTGCCGGCATGGTTGTCGACGCCGATATCCCGAAGCAGGTGGGGGTCGAGACGCCCGATCTCGTCGATGGTCCGGCGACGCACGAAGGACTTGCGGATGCGATCAAACATTTCTTGATCTCCGTTCCGGTGTGTGATCTTGATTTTGTGTCGGAATAGGCCACATTCAATCGAGATGTGTTGCACTGATCTTCAAGAAAATCTCAATGAATGAACGCCTGCCCTCGCTCAATGCCCTGCGCGCTCTCGACGCAGCCGGCAGGCACCTGAGCCTCACCCGCGCCGCTGTTGAACTCAGCGTGACGCCAGCAGCGGTCAGTCACCAGATCCGCCTTCTCGAGAGGGATCTCGGTGTCGTTCTTTTCGAGCGCGAGGGGCGTGGGGTCAGGCCGACACCGGCTGCGCTGGCCGGCATGGCGGAGCTGCGCCGGGGATTCGACCACGTGGCGGAAGCCGTCCGCCGCATGCGCGATACCCGGACCGAACCGCTTCTGCGCGTCACGTCCGAGACCACCTTTGCCGGCAACTGGCTGGTGCCGCGGCTCGCCCGTTTTCGCGAGCGCTGCCCGCATCTCGATGTCCTCATCGACGCCTCGGACCGCCTCGTCGACTTCGATCGCGAGGACTTTGACATCGGCATCAGGTGGGGTGGCGGTGACTATCCCGGGCTGGCCGCCGAAAAGCTCTTCGACGATGAGGAGGCTTTTGCGGTCTGCCATCACTCCCTGCTTCAAGGTGCGCATCCCATCGCTGAACCCCGGGATCTCGCTCATCACACGCTGATTCACCTCGATTGGCCCACCGGCAAGGGGTACTGGCCGACCTGGGACGAGTGGTTCGATGCGGCCGATATCAAGAGTGTCGACACCACACGGGGCTTGCGCTTCACGGTTCACAGCCACGCCCTCCAGGCCGCCGTGGAGGCCCAGGGCGTGGTGCTGACGACACCGCTTCTGGTCGATGCCGACCTGCGGTCAGGGCTGCTCGTGAAACCCTTCGATCTTCATCTGCCCACCGGGACGCAGACCTACATCGTCAATCATCGCGAGAGGTCGGATGAAACGGCGATCCAGGCGTTCAGGGAATGGCTCCTTGAAGAGGCACGGACGACCCTCGCCGGCATCGAAGAACGCTGAAACAGGGCGCGCGTTGTTTCCTCTCCGGTCAGATCAAGGGTCATCGTGTCTGACATGCCATTGGTGATTGCCGGGGCGATCCCGGCCCGTTCAGGTGCCAAGGTCGTGCTGGCATCGCGATGCTGAGGAGAAAGGACATTCCCGTTCGCCTCCGTCATGTTCGGGACCGTCACTGAGGAGAATCGAGGCGCTACCGAAGGTACCGGTACCAACCACCCTGGAGGTCAATCCAGGGTACTGATTCTGACAATGTCACGCTTCTGAACAGCCGTATCTGGCCTGGAATTCAAGAAACTCAGGAGGCGGGCAGGTGGGGAGAGCGCATTGAGCAAGTCGCTGCGGCCAGCGACGGTTGCGGGCTCCGCAATCCCTCTCGGAATCGAGTTGAACCACTACTCGTCTGGATTGACCCCGAGCAGGCGTTGTATTCTCGAATCGAAGGCAGGGGAGGATCCGGCGATGATGGTGAACGACACCTACCACAGGCCGGTCGCCATCGCGAACGCGCTGCGATATGACCGCCATGTCGAGATCGTCTGGGACGACGGCGAAACGAGCCGCTTTCATCATGTCTGGCTGCGCGACAATTGCCAGTGCAGGACCTGTCACGATGAATTCAGCCACCAGAAAATGGTCTGGTTGAGCGCCATCCCGCGCAACATTGCGCCTGCGGAAGTTGGCTTCGATTCCGAAGGATTGACGATCGTCTGGAACCAGGACCGTCATCCGTCGCGTTACCGGGCCGGCTGGTTGCGCGCCAACTGCTACAGCGAACGTGGCAGAGCCGAGCGCCGTTTCCATCCGACCCTTTGGACGGCTGCCACCATCGAAGGCCGGGCGGAGATGGACTATCGCGAGGCCACCGCGACCGAGGAAGCCGAGCTACGCATGCTTGAGACAGTTCGCGACTATGGCTTTGTTCTGCTGCGCAACGTGCCCGTCGAGCCGGCGGAGACCGAGAAGATCGGGCGCCTGTTCGGCTATCCGACCGAAACCAACTGGGGCACCGTGTTCGATATTCGGGCCGAACCGGAAGCGATCAACATTGCCAACACGGGCCAGCCAATCGCTCCTCACACCGACGATTCGTTCCGCTACGCCTCACCAGGCATCGAACTCTTCCATTGCCTGGAAGCAAACCAGAATCAGGGCGGTCTATCGCTGCTGGTCGATGGCTTTCAGCTGGGCGAATGCATGCGCGAGGAGGATCCGGAAGCCTTTCACCTGGTGAGCCAGTTCGCCTGTCCCCAGTTTGCCCTCGACCGAGACACCGAGCTTCGGTCCCGTGGCAAGGTGTTCACGCTGCACGACGATCAGATCGTTGGCGTTCGCTACTGCGAGTGCACCCAGGCGCCCCTCGATCTCCCCGAGCACCTGATCGAACCGTACTACGATGCGCTTCGCGTGCTGGCCGGAATGGTTCAGCGCGACGATCTCGTGTTCCGGTTCCGTCTTGGACCCGGCGACACGTTGGTTTTCGACAACCAGCGCGTGCTTCATGGCCGCACAGCCTATGACGGTGCCGGTGTCCGTCGACATTTGCGCAACACCATGATGCACCGCGACGGATTTCACAGCAGATTGCGGATTTTGGGCATGAAGTTCGGGCGGCCCGACGTCAACCGGGTTCTGCCGCTGGGGGCGGGTTGGTGAGATCCTCGTCGGTTGTGCAAATCGGCGCATGGCCAGACACCTGACGTGATTCAGTCCCTTCCGGCATGCCGGGAGCGGATCGCAGGCAGCCTGCTGCGACGGTGGTCACTCTGATGTCCGTGGATTGGTGATCACGTGCCCAGATCGGTTCCCGGGCGTTTCCGTCTTCACGAGGAGTTGGGCACATATCAACCCCCATGCTCGATTGCTTCTGGTGAAAGACTCGGAACGAGGCCGAAATCGGCAATGCACGCTATGCCTCGATTGCCATGGCTCACAATGAGACGGCTCTCATGATCGGCAAGTTGCTCGGCACGTCGATCCCGCGACGGCACTGAAGTACACGCATCTCGCCGATGCATCGGTCCGTATGGCAGCCGAAGCGGTCACTCCGGTTCACGGCCGGGAGATGAGCCAGGATCGCTTGCGGCTACCTGTGACGACCAGGCCAG
>JAJEHK010000112.1 GCA_022823765.1 Alphaproteobacteria bacterium
GTCATCATCACATTGCCACAATCCATGGCGCCGCGCTCTCTGGCAAGGCCCTCCGGTCAATGCGCATGGCATTTTTGCCGGTTCGCTTGACTGCGCCTCGCATCTATCGCGTTGGTCGATGTGTTCGGTGCCTTCATCTGACAATACTGTGTCGATTCGGTGGACACAGGTAGACTCTCTCATGTATAATTCCGATAAGGGAGTCCTTCCCAGTGTAGGCCGCTCCGCCACAACCAAAGGACCGTGGCGGAGCGGCAGTCGTGTTCTGCTTCAGGGGCGGCACGCGATGAAGGTTCGGCAGTACTTCCCCGTCAAACTGGGTGCAAGGCTCAACGTTGTCTTGCGACCAATCTTCACATCCAGAAGGACAAGGAATTCTTGTTGACCTGACCGCTGGCGCTGGCAAGGTTCAAGCGCATTCGCCCGCGAAGAAAACGCACTGCAGGGGCCGATAGAAACAGACTGGTTGCTTCGATATCGTGAGGAAACAATCGCTGAGCGTCACCGCGATCACTGATGGTACTGCAATCGCATTGGTCGAGGTGACTTTTCAGCGTAGTGCGGACTGCATCACTCCAAGCCTTCGCTCCGCTCAAGCCTGCGGTGGGAACGGCCTGCCTTCTCTGCCATGGTCACCTGCCTATCATCCTGGTCCTGTTGACTGGTGATTTCGAGGGCCGAGAGCTCGTTGCCGATAACCATATTGAGTGTCTTCACGAGACCATCACGGTCATCCGTCAGCAGTACTCGCGTTGTTGTGGGCCGGGTGAGCTCAACAAAGAACGTCGCTTGCCCGAGATGGTTGGCGCCAACTCCCGCCTCAGGTCATCACTGCCGGTGCAGGCCAAAGCCGCCAATCTCGCGGAATCAATCAGCGTTTCTCGATTTCTCTCCATAGGATGCTTACGCCTGACACGATCTCGTCAACGTAGTTTTGCCGTGATTCTTCATTGACCAACAGGGCGAGTTGCTCGCGGGTAGTATGTTTCAGATTGAGATCGCTCGGCGGATACCGATACAGGGGCCAGTCAGCGCTGCTTTCCCATCCTCGGAGATTGTCCCTTAATCTCCGATAACTCTCATTACTCGCTCCTTCTTTACATTTGATCCCGAAGAAAATGTAGTCTCCTGTTTCGACACCGAGCCTGGCATTATCGTCCAGGTCGTAGTACAGGCCGTGCCCAGCGTAACTCCTGTAACCGGTTACGAAGCGCCTTATCCGTGCTTCGGAGATTTCCGACTCGTTGGACTTGGTCGGAAGGCAGGGCACCAGGGCCTGTAGTCCTTCGTCGATCTCATGCCATAGTTCTTCCAGGAGTGAAATCCTGGCCTCAACCATGGCCTCCCGCAGGTCGTGTATCAGAAGAAGGTTGTTGTCTTCCAGGCAAAGTTTCTTCAGGTCGTTCATATAGGCCCCACTGAGGTCTGTTCCCGTGATCTTTCCGATCAACCGCAGATATTGTGCAAGTGATTCCCGCAGTTCAGGTTCTTCACAAGCTCGCTGCTGACAACCCATTAACCAGGGGACGAGGTCGTTCTTGTAGGAGATGCACTGATAGTCAACCTCGCCCGCACTGTCTTGAGAGGCTTCCCGGCCATCCAGTGTCAGGTACAGGATGTGCCGTTCGAATTCTCTCATCTGCTGGGAATACCGTTGCAACTGCCGAGGCTGATCGTCAGCCCATATCTTGTTTTCGATGATTATCGCCTTCAAGGAGGAATGGTCTGAAATCAAGATATCGATATTGCTCCATTCCCGATGGACGGTTGCACGGTCATGATCGAATCGTCGGATACCGAACTGATTGAGAAACGCCGCCAGATTTTCTCGAGATGCGCCGGGAAACTGCCGATGATCGAGTATGGCCGTTAGAAATCGGGAGTGGAGATTGACTTCATCATGTTCGCTGCGCAGGACCGAAAACAAGTTGAAAGGCTCCTGGCGACCGGCCTCATGCCGGTCGTGGAATCTCGCTGCCTTCTCCAGCAATAGTCGAAAGCTGTCGTTCATAAGGGCAGTCTGCATCGCTCACCCAGGACTAGACGGTCGGACAGAGATAATGAAAGGGACGTAAAATTGGTTCGCGCGGAGATTCGATCCTGAACGAGAAGATATCATGCGTCGTTGACTCGGTCCATTCCTATTGTCGTGCATTTGGCGTCCACGACATCCCAGATCAAGTCAGATCAGGGCGGACTCGGACCGGTCAGTGGCTGTGAACGAGTCTGAGGTTGTACCGCCAAACGACCGTCAGCATCGCGAGCAGTGCTGAAATCAATGCGGCAATCCGCTCGACGGCGACTTCGGTCTTGCGCTCGCTTGTGTGGGCGTGGGGCGAGGTCATCGTCGAGAGTTTCGACGCCCACTTGCCGCTTCCACATGGCTCGAAGCAATTCAGCCGGTGCATGCCTTCGCCTTTGTGTCACTCGGCCATATCCTGCCACCATTGAAGATGAATCGAGTGTTTCAACTTGCCAGAGAGGCCAAGTCCTTCGTTGACAGCTTGCGATTCTCCATGAAGTGTGCCTCGGTGATGCGGACGATGTCTGAAAGGAGTCGATGATGTGTTCTGTATGCGGCTGCGGCTATGCTGATGAACGACACGAAGCCCATGCCCACCATCACCACAGGGGTGACGCGACACTGATCGAGATCGAGCAGAGCATTCTGTCTGTGAATGATTCCCATGCCCGCGACAACCGCGACCGGCTTGCGACGTGCGGCCAGGTCGCTCTCAACCTGATGTCGAGCCCGGGCGCGGGCAAGACGACACTCCTTGTCGAGACCATCCGCCGGCTGAGGCACGAGCGCGCGATCGGCGTCATCGAGGGCGATCAGGCAACGTCCCGCGATGCCGAGCGCATTCGTGCCGGCGGCGTGACCGCCGTTCAGATCAACACCGGGCAGGGCTGCCATCTCGACGCCCACATGGTCGGCCACGCCATGGATGATCTTGATCTGCCCCGGGGCGCGGTCGTCTTCATCGAGAATGTGGGGAACCTTGTCTGCCCGGCTGCCTTCGATCTCGGTGAGACGGCGAAGGTTGTTATCCTCTCGGTCACCGAGGGTGACGACAAGCCGCTCAAGTACCCTGACATGTTCGCTGCGGCCGACCTGATGATTGTCAGCAAGACGGACTTGCTTCCCCATGTCGATTTTGACATCGACAAGGTCGTCGAGCGGGCTCGTCGTCTCAATCCCGGCCTTGCGTGCCATACCTTGTCGGCACGGGACGGCACGGGCATGGCGTCCTGGCTTGAATGGATTGCCGGCCGGAAGCCGACACCGCCGCTGCGCACCGGCGACGGTGCCGCCACGCCGGCGTCCGTGGCGGCACATGCATGAACTGGCACTCGCCCGCAGCCTCATAGACCTGGTTGACGACCACGCCGCCCGGGCGGGCGCCCGGCAGGTGGAGCGCATTCATGTCCGCCTTGGCCAGCTGTCGGCGGTGACGCGGGCACTTCATGTCAGCTTCATTCCGGCATCCAGGGGAACG
>JAJEHK010000317.1 GCA_022823765.1 Alphaproteobacteria bacterium
TCGAGCGCGTCGACGTCGGGGTGAGGCTGAGCTGCGCTCCGGAAGACAGGCGCTTGCCGAGCATGGCGGCCATCGGCACAAGCAGCCGCGGGGTTGTCTGGATGCGCAGATGCGGTTTGCGAAAACTGTCGATCCAGGCGACTTCCCGGTAGAGCATCTGGGGTTGCCGGAAGATGTAGAGGATGCCGAACAGGAGGACGCCGAGAATCAGCCCGTTGAGCAGGGGGTTCGCCTGGAAGGCGACAAGCAGCGTTGCCGACAGGAAGCCGGTGATGACCAGCACAACGAGGAGGAACGCGGCCATCCTGATGATGTAGCGGTTCGGGCGCGTCATGCGATGCTCCACATCAACCCGACATGCTCCGGATTGCCGGTTCGTCCCACCGTGACGTTGCCGGCAGCCCTCAAGGGTGTGGTTACCATGTCCTTGAGTGTGTCGTCCATTGATCACCGCGAGGTGGCGGCATTGTGTCAGGCAAGTGACCGGAGCATGTGCCCGTGGATTCCAGGATTCCCGGCGAGAACCGAAGGTGGCGCAATGCCAGGCGGGCTGCCATCGAGGCGGGTGACGATACCTCCCGCTTCCTGAATCAGAATGGTGCCGGCCGCCAGGCTGTCCGGGTCTGCGCCGTCCGCCCAATAGCCGTCAAGTCTGCCGGCTGCCAGCCAGGCGAGATCGAGTGACGGAGCGCCAAGGCAACGCAGTCGGGGGCCCTGTTTCAACAGTCGGGCGATGCCGAGGGCACTCGGCACGCCTTCGCCATGGGCAAGGACGCTCCCGGAGAGTGACCTGGTTCCCGACACCCGCAGTCGCCGCGATCGCATGAAGGCGCCGTGTCCCCGTTCGGCCCAGAAGAGTTCGTCCCTCAGGGGATCGAGGACGACACCGGCGACGATCTCGCCGGTCATCTCGACAGCGATGGCAATGGAGGTGTGGGGAATGGCGTGGACGAGGTTGCTGACCCCATCAAGCGCACTGACGATCCAGCGGCTGCCCTTCGCCGGGCTGTCGAAGGAGAAATCCGGACGGGCGTGAGCGAGTTCCCGTTTGATGGTCTCTCCCGCGCGACGCCTGGATGCCTCGACGAATCGTGCCGCACCCGCCATCGACGACACCAGGTTGTCGGCCTCGTTGTAGTCCCTGATCAGGGCGACGGCGGTCTTCGACGCCGCCTTCGCCATGACGGTGATGAGAGGCGATTGATAGGCCAAGACCGCCGGTCAGTCCTTCGCGCGTTCCCGGTAGGTCGCATCCACGGTATTGACCACCACCCTGACACCGGTCTCGATGTGTGGCGGAACCATGATGCGCAGTCCGTTCTCGAGGATGGCAGGCTTGTAGGACGATGCGGCTGTCTGCCCCTTGACCACTGCCTCGGTTTCGGCAATGGCGAGAACGACGGTCTCCGGCAGGGAGACACCGACAACCTCGTCTTCATGGGACTGGATCATCACCTCCATGCCGTCCTGGAGGAAGGTTGCGCTGGAACCGAGCATGTCACGATTGATGATTGTCTGCTCGAATGTCTCGGAGTTCATGAACGTGAAGGAATCCGCATCGGCAAAGAGGAACTGGTGCGGCGTGTCCCAGAGCCTCACCCGTTCCACGGATTCCGATGACCGGAACCGTTCGTTGAGCTTCGTGCCGTCGCGGATGTCCTTGAGTTCCACCTGGAGGTAGGCGCCACCCTTGCCGGGCTGGGTATGCTGGATCCTGGTGGCGACCAGGAGCCGGTCCTTGTGGTGGATCACCATGCCAGGACGGATCGCGTTGCCGTCGATCTTCATGACATCACTGCCTGATGTTGGGAGTTTCGAGCCGCGCGGACGCTAGCACCACGCCCCGCCCAGGACAAGGTCACCTGCGCCCATGACCCGATAATGTTGGTGGCGGTAAGGAAGCGCGGAAGCGCTTCATCCCTGTCGTGGAGGTGCGGGGAGTTCGTCGTGGAATGTGCCGCCGCATGCCCTGGTCATGTCGGCGATGCGGGCGACGATGGAAGGCTCACCCTTGAAGTGGATGTCGCGCCAGCCCAGGCGCAGGGCGAGCATGGCGTATCCGGCATCGGGGCCGCAGTCGATCAGCGCATGCACGGAAGGGGTGCCGGCGCCTGCCTGACGCACCATTTCCAGAAGATAGCCCGGTCCCAGCCGCGCACAGGCTCCGGGGGCGGTGACAAGCAGGATCTCCCGGCCGCATTGCCGGGCCTCCGCCACGGCCGTGCGGGCTTCCTCCAGAGTTTCGACGACGCGGGGTGTCAGGCCGCCTCCAGCGCCACGAGTCCGGGCAGCGGCGTCCCCTCGAGCCATTGCAGGAAGGCGCCGCCCGCCGTGGAGACGTAGGAGAAGCCGTCCGTGGCGCCGGCGTGTGTGAGAGCCGCCGCCGTATCGCCGCCACCCGCCACCGAGAAGACCGATCCACTCTGCGTGAGATCCGCGATCGCGAGGGCAAGATCGACGGTTCCGCTGTCAAACCCGTCGCGTTCGAACATCCCCATGGGGCCGTTCCAGACCACCGTCCTGCACCCTTCGACGAGGCGCGAGACTGCCGCCACGGTCAGCGGTCCGACATCGAGAATCCGCGCTTCACGACCAATGGCATCAAGGCCGCAGGACACCGGCCGGCCATCTTCCTCGACCACGGCATCGACAGGCAGGTGAATAACATGACCGCGATCGCGGGCCGATCTCATGATGCGTTCAGCGTTGCCGGTCATGTCGGCCTCGTGGAGCGAGGCGCCGATCCCGGTGCCCTGGGCGGCAAGGAAGGTGTTGGCCATGGCGCCGCCGACGACGAGATGATCCGCCCAGCGTGACAGATGGTCCAGGATGGCAAGCTTGGTCGACACCTTGGCCCCGCCGACGACGGCGGCTACGGGGCGCGCCGGATGACTGAGTGCCCGGGCAATGGCGCTTACTTCCTCCTCCATGAGGCGTCCGGCACAGGATGGCAGCAGCCGTGCCAGGGACGTGACCGAGGCATGGGCGCGGTGACTCACCGAAAAGGCATCGTTGACGTAAATGTCGCCGAGGGCGCCGAGGGCACGGGCGAAGTCAGGATCATCAGCCTCCTCTCCCGGATGGAAGCGGAGATTCTCGAGCATGGCGATGTCACCCGGTCCGGTCGACGCAATGGTGTCCGCGGCGTCGTCACCGATCGTGTCGGTGGCGAAGGCGACCGGACGACCAAGGGCATCCGCGACGGCTGCGGCGACGGGAGCGAGTGACAGGGAGGGATCATGTCTGCCTCGCGGCCTGCCGAGGTGGGCCAGAATGATCGTGCGGGCCCCGGTGTCCGCGAGTTCTCGCACGGTGGCGAGGCTCCTTTCGATCCGTTCGCTTCCCGTAACTCGTCCACCGTCTATGGGCACGTTGAGGTCGAGACGCAACAGAACCCGCCTGCCGGCAGGACTGATGTCGTCAAGTGTGCGCAAGGTGCCCACGGCCGGGCAGGGAGTTCTCCTAGAGGAACCTGGCGAGCGCCGCCGCCGTGTCGCTCATCCGGTTCGAGAATCCCCATTCGTTGTCATACCAGGAGAGTACCCTGACAAAGCGTCCGTCGATGACCTTGGTCTCGCCGAGATCGAAGATGGAACTTGCCGGGTTGTGGTTGAAGTCACTGGAAACGAGTGGCTCGTCATTGACCGCAAGAACACCCTTGAGACGGCCGCGGGCCGCCTTGATGACAGCACGGTTGACGGCCTCCACGCTGGTCTCCTCCGGTGCCTCGAACTTGAAGTCGACGAGACTGACATTGGGCGTGGGAACCCGGATCGACGTGCCGTCGAGCTTGCCTTCGAGTTCGGGAAGCACCAGGCCTACGGCACGGGCAGCACCGGTCGAGGTGGGAATCATGGATGCTGATGCGGCGCGTGCCCGTCGTGGATCGGCATGCAGGGTATCGACGGTTCTCTGGTCCCCGGTGAAGGCGTGAATGGTTGTCATGAACCCGTGACGGATGCCGACCGCCTTGTGAAGCACGGCGGCGACCGGGGCCAGGCAATTTGTGGTGCACGAGGCGTTGGAGATGACGTCGTGCGCCTTGCGGAGCTTGCCGTGATTGACTCCGTACACCACGGTGAGATCGGCTCCCTGTGCCGGCGCGGAGACCAGGACCTTGCGGGTGCCGGCCTCGAGGTGCTGTGAGGCCTTCTCGCGGGAGGCAAAGATGCCCGTGCATTCCATGACAACATCGATCTCGAGGTCGCGCCAGGGAAGCCGGGAAGGCTGTCGTTCCTGGAGAACGGCGACACTCTTTCCATCGACCGCGAGTGTCGTGCCGCGTGCCGAAACCTCACCCGGGTAGATGCCATGAACTGTGTCGTACTTGAGGAGGTGGGCGTTGGCCTCGGCGGTGCCCAGATCGTTGATGGCCACGAACTCCACGTCGTCGCGTCCCGATTCCATCGCGGCACGAAACACAAGGCGGCCGATACGGCCAAATCCATTGATGGCAACGCGAACCGCCATACCTTCCTCCAGGACAAACGAAGGTCCCTGTCCTACCTGTTTCCAGGGCGGCCGGTCAACGCATCCCTCGTCAGAGGCGCTGTCTGACTGCCTCGACGACGGCTTGAGGCGTGATGCCGAAATGTTCGTAGAGCGCGCCGGCAGGCGCCGATTCTCCAAACCCGCTCATGCCGACAAACCCGCCATCGTCGCCAATGATGTCCGTCCATCCGAAGGGCAGGGAAGCCTCGACGGCGACGATGGCAAGGTCGCGCGGGATCAGGGCGGCGCGGGAGTCCGGATCCTGGTTCCTGAAGAGTTCCTGGCACGGCATCGACACGACGCGCACGCCGACCCCGTCATCCTCGAGAACACGGCCTGCCTCGATGGCGATCGCGACTTCCGATCCACTGGCAACGATCGTCGCCCTGTGCGCTGCCACGGCCTCGCGAATCACGTAGGCGCCCGTGCTGCAGGGATTGCCGGGAAGGGGTTCATGCCTCGCCTGGGGAAGACCCTGGCGGGAGAGCGCGATCACCGACGGCGTCGTCCGGGACGTCAGGGCCAGTTCCCAGCACTCGACGGTCTCGATGGCATCTGCCGGACGGTAGACATGGAGGTTGGGAATGGCCCTCAGGCTGGCGAGGTGCTCGACCGGCTGGTGTGTCGGTCCGTCCTCGCCAAGCCCGATCGAGTCATGTGTCATCACGTAGATGACGCGCTGCTGCATGAGGGCGGCAAGGCGGATGGACGGTCGGCAGTAGTCGGTGAAGGCGAGAAAGGTTCCGCCGTAGGGGATGAGTCCGCCATGAAGGGCCATGCCGGTCATGGCGGCAGCCATCGCGTGTTCGCGGACTCCGTAGCGGACGTAGGTTCCGGAATAGTTTCCGGCGGTGATGTCGGCCATCCCGCCTGTACGCGTGTTGTTGGAACCGGTAAGGTCTGCCGATCCACCGATCATCTCGGGCAGGGCTCCGGTCAGGCGTTCGAGCGCCAGTTCACTCGCCTTGCGAGTGGCGACGCGGACCGGGTCGGCAAGCAGGCGGGAGACATTCTCGGCCGTGACATCGCGGACCCGATCTTCGATGTCGCCGGCCATGCGCCGCTCGAATTCCCGGCGCATGGTGGCATCGAGTCCATCAAGCTTCCGCTGCCAGTCCTCGAGGAGGGAGGCGTTGCGCCGCCCCGTCTCTCTCCAGGCATCGAGAATGTCATCGGGAATGACGAAGGGATCGGTCTCCCAGGCGAGTTCGCTGCGTGCCGCTGCAACCTCTTGCGCACCCAGGGGAGAGCCGTGGGACGCTGCCGTTCCCGCCTTGCCGGGAGAACCGAATCCGATGACGGTGCGACAGGCGATGAGACTTGGACGGTCACTGTCGAGGGCCCGTTCAAGAGCACTGGCGATCGCCTCGCCGTCATGACCGTCCACGCTTTCCACCGCCCAGTTCAAGGCTCTGAACCGCGCCAGGGTGTCGTCGGAGACGGCAAGCGAGGTCGGCCCGTCGATCGAGATGCCGTTGTC
>JAJEHK010000187.1 GCA_022823765.1 Alphaproteobacteria bacterium
CACCGGTTCGAACAGCGCAAAGAGAATCTCAGGCCTCATGGGGAAGGAGAATACACCTGTATTGGAGTGTCCGTGACATCGTCGGGATCACGCTGTAGACGGAACATTCCCGGGACCGGCGTTGGGTATGACGGACGACAACAACACACGCCTGCAACGGCTTCGTTACCGGGCCTCTCGTCGCGGTTCCCGTGAGCTTGACCTGTTGCTCGGGCGATATGCCGAACACGCGCTCGAGGCGATGAACGAGGACGAACTTGAAGAGTTCGCTGCGTTCCTCGGGTGTCCGGATCCGATTATCCAGGCATGGATCATGAACGGTGACGACGCTGCTGCAGGGGAGTTTGGAGAGCTCATAAAGCGGATTCAACTGTTTCATGCACATTGATACATTGCAGACACATGTCATTGATTCACTGGGTTCCGGTGTTCTGAACTCGGTATCGGGCGTCCCGGAAGGGGTGGACGCCGTTCTGCTCGCGGGACTGCGTCAGCACCATCCCGAACGCGATATCCTGATGGTGCTTCACGACGAGGAGCGGGCGCGACGACTGGCAGGCGCTCTCTCGTTTCTCGGGATCGGCGATTGTACACGGCTCTTTCCAGCCTGGGACTGTCTTCCTTATGACAGGGTGTCGCCGCACCCCGCCGTGGCGGGAGTCCGTCTCGCCCTCCTGGGAGACCTGTGCGAAAGATCTCCGGGCTCCGGTGGTCTTGTTGTGCTCACCACCGCACGGGCAATGCTGCAGCGGGTCCCGCCACGCACGACGTGGCATGGCCGGCGCAAGCATCTTCACAAGGGTGGCAAGACGGATCCGGCTGCGCTGTTTCGCGCTCTTCTCGCCATGGGCTACTCCAGGACAAGCGTGGTCATGGAACAGGGAGACTGTGCGGCACGGGGTGACATTCTCGATGTCTTTCCGCCCGCCATGGCAGAACCCGCGCGTCTCGACTTTTTCGGAGACGAGATCACCGGCATCCGTACCTTTGATCCGTTGACCCAGCGTTCGACGGGACTCCTGGATAGCCTTTCAATCGATCCGGCGAGCGAGGTGGCGCTCGATCCCGCCTCGATCAAGCTGTTTCGTGATCACTGGCGCGAACTCTTCGGCATGAACGCACGGGCTGATCCCATCTACGAATCGGCTGTCGAGGGTGTGCGGTCACCGGGCATGGAACACTGGCTTGGCCTCTTTCACCAGACCCTCGGCACCTTCCCTGATTATCTTGGCGAGGACTGGATTCTGGCCTTCACCGTAGATGTCGAGGACGCGTTGCGCGCCCATCTCGACACCGTCGAGGACCATTACGAGCACCGGGTGTCCGCAAACACGGATGACGGCGTCGCCTATCATGCTCCACCCCCCGACGGACTTTACCTCTCGATCGATGACTGGAAGGCGATGGTGCGGACGCGCACGGCCATCAGACTGCTGGCCGACGCCTCTGACACGCTCTCCGACGGGGCGATCGATGCCGGCGGACTGAGATCCCGGGACTTCCGCCTCGAGCGCATGAATGTCCGCATGCAGCTCTTCGATTCCGTTGCCCGACACATCGCAGGCGAGAAGCAGAAGGGCCGGCGGGTGATTGTTGCGGCGCTGGGAGAGGCGAGTCAGGGCAATCTGGCGACCATGCTGGAGAGTCACGGCGTTGAAGACGTGGTGAGGGCAGGGGAGGACGACTGGCACCACGTGCCGGACTCGTGCGTCCCCGTCGTCGTTCTGCCGCTCGAACACGGATTCGTGACGACGGATCTCAGTGTCGTCGCCGAGCAGGACATTCTCGGTGATCGTATCATGACACCGCGCCGGCGGCGCACGAAACGTGATGCCGAGCGGTTTCTTCTCGAGGTATCGCAGCTCGCCGAGGGCGACCACGTCGTCCACATCGACCACGGCATCGGTGTGTTCGAGGGCCTTCACACGGTCACGCTTGGTGGTGCACCGCACGACTGCCTGCGCATTCACTATGCGGGCGGCGATGCGCTGCTGGTGCCGGTCGAGAACATCGAAACCCTGTCCCGTTACGGTTCGCACGATGCGCGTGTCCAGCTGGATCGTCTTGGAAGTGCCGCCTGGCAGGCGCGGCAGGCGCGTCTTGTCAACCGCATCGAGGAGATGGCGGGAGACCTCCTCAAGACAGCCTCCGAGAGGCTCATGCAGTCGGGACCCGTCATTTGTGTCGATGAAGAGACGTACACCGAATTCTGCTCACGCTTTCCGTTTCAGGAGACCGAGGATCAGGCGAAGGCCATTGACGAGGTATTCGATGACATGTCCTCGGGCCGCGCCATGGACAGGCTGGTGTGTGGCGACGTTGGTTTTGGCAAGACCGAAGTGGCCCTGCGCGCCGCGCTCGCCGCCGTTCTGGAAGGTTACCAGGTGGCGGTGGTGGCTCCGACGACGCTGCTCGCCCGACAGCATCACGAGACCTTTGTCGAGCGATTCAGGCACCTGCCCGTCAACATTGCCCTGCTGTCCCGTCTCGTGACCTCCGGCGACGCGTCGAGGGCGAAGAAGGGAGTGGCAGCCGGGACCGTCGACATCGTGATCGGCACCCACGCCCTGCTGTCCCGCACGATGTCCTTTGCCAACCTCGGTCTACTCGTGATCGACGAGGAACAGCAATTCGGTGTGACCCACAAGGAAAGGCTCAAGCAGATCAAGACCAATGTTCATGTTCTCACCCTGACTGCGACACCGATACCTCGGACCCTGCAGATGGCCCTGAGTGGGGTGCGTGATCTCAGTCTCATCGTGACGCCGCCGGTCGATCGGCTTGCCATCAGAACATTTGTGGGAACCTACGATACGGTCACCATTCGCGAGGCAATCAGGCGCGAGCGCATGCGGGCCGGCCAGACCTATGTCGTGTGTCCCAGGGCTGCGGACCTCGGACGCATGCGCAAAGACCTGCAGAAACTGGTTCCGGAAGCACGAATCGCCGTGGCGCACGGCAAGCTGGATCCGGACAATCTCGAGAGCATCATGACGGCCTTCTACGATGGCCGGATCGACGTGCTGGTTTCCACCACGATCATCCAGTCGGGACTGGACATTCCCAACGCCAACACAATGATCATCCACCGTTGCGACCGCTTCGGCCTGGGGCAGTTGTACCAGTTGCGAGGGCGCATCGGCCGCTCCAGGGCGCGCGCCTATGCCTACATCACGCTGCCACCCGGGATGAAACCGGGCAAGGACGCAATGCGCCGCCTCAAGGCTCTTTCCCAGATGGACTCGCTGGGCGCCGGGTTTTCTCTGGCAAGCCGCGACCTCGAGATTCGTGGCGCCGGCAATCTTCTCGGCCGGGAACAGTCGGGTCACATCCGCGAAGTCGGTGTGGAACTCTAACAGCAGATGGTCGAGGAAGCGGTCGAGAAAGTCCGTGCGGAACAGGAAGGACGGTCGCGGGCAGCACGGCATTCCTGGTCGCCGGAAGTCAGTGTCGGCTCGGCCGTCCTGATTCCGGACACCTGGGTCCGCGACCTTGACGTGAGACTCGTTCTCTACAGGCGCATTGCGGCGCTTGAGGACCACGCCGGGATCGATGATCTGAGAGAGGAACTGGTGGACCGCTTTGGCGACCTTCCCGAGGAGGCCGACAATCTCCTGCGGATCATCGCCATCAAGGGTGACTGTCGACGTGCCGGAATCGCCCGACTCGACGCCGGACCGCTCGGGGCCGTGGTCGGCTTTCACCAACAGACATTCGCCGAACCGGAACAACTGATTGCCTGGATCACCGAGCAGAATGGAAATGCGAGGATGCGTCCCGACCAGACACTGGTCGTGACCGGTTCGTGGGAGAGGGTGAGAGACCGCCTCGACGGCGCCGAACTCCTTGCCTCAGAGCTCTCCGCAATCGCCCGCAGTGGTCACGAGACGGCGCAGCACCTCGGCTGACTGGGCGCCGCCAATGGCAAGACTGCGGTTGAAGACGAAGAATGGAACACTCCTGATGCCCCCGTCGCGCGCCTTCCGGGCATCGTGGAGAAGTCGCCTTGTCAGGGGGATGCTGTCGATCCAGGCCAGGGCCTCGACGCGATTGAAGCCGGCATTTTCGGCAATGTCCGCCAGGACCCCTGGATCGCCTATGTCCCGGCCGGCGACAAAATGACTCCTGAATATGCCGTCAATCACTTCCATCTGCCGGCCACTGTCGTGGACTCCCAGGATGAGTGCCTGTGCCCGCAGGGCCGAGGGCGTTCTTGAAATGGCACTGAATGCGAAGGGAATGCCCTCCGCCAGGCCGTGCTGGGTGATGCGGTCAAGTGTCGTCTCGGCCAGCCGGCTGTTGCCGAAGGCACGCGCAAGCCAGGCATTGCGTTCCATGCCGTCGGCGGGCATCGCCGGATTCAGCAGGAAAGCCCTCCACACGATCCGGGTGCGGTGCCGACCGGCAAGACCGGTGAGAGCCTTCTTCAATCGCTGATAGCCGATGTAGCACCATGGACAGGTCGGATCCGACCACATGTCAACGGTGGTTTTCATGGTGTTCTGCCGGGCCATTTGCCGGCTCATCGTTCAGGGCTGGGACGCCCGGGCGGTAAGTCCGCCATCGCACACGAAGAGCTGGCCGGTGGTGAATGCGGCCTCCTCACTGGCGAGGAACAGGGCAAGGGCGGCAATGTCACCGGGTTGACCGATACGTCCAATGGGCTGATTGGCGTCGAGCGAGCGTGCAGCTTCTGCGGGATCGGGTACGCTCGCCAGGTACGCGTCCATCATGTCGGTCCGGATCCAGCCCGGGCAGATGACATTGCAGCGGATGCCTTCCGCGCCATGGTCGACGGCAATGGCGCGCGATAGCGCGTGAACCGCTCCCTTGGTGGCGCAGTAGGCGGCGAGCCCCGGATCCGCCACGAATCCGTCGTAGCTGCCAACGTTGATGATGGCGCCGCCACCCTGGCGTGTCATGACGGGAATGGATTCACGGCAGAACAGGAAGACGCTGCCCACATTGACGTTGAAAATGGTGTTCCACTCGTCCTCGCTGGTCTCGGTAATGGTCTTTTCGATCTGCATGGCCGCATTGTTGACGAGGACATCAATGCCGCCCAGACGCTCCCTTGCGGCTTTCACCACGGTCGAGGCGTGGGCAGCGGAAGAGACATCGCCTGCGATCCAGAACATGGAATCACTCTTTCCGGTTGATGGTGGACGACGCGCCGTGGCGACGACCTTCGCGCCCTCCCGGAGAAAGCTCTCTGCGATCGCCCTGCCGATCCCTCTCGATGCGCCCGTGACAATGGCACGCTTGCCTTCCAGTCTGCCGCCCATGCCGGCCTCCACTTGTCCGATGTCTGGCAGGATATCGCGCTTCCGCCACTCGATCACAAGGGAGGTTGCCGGGAAACCCTGCTTCGTCACGTGACGATTGGGGTTCGGGGCGGCAATGGTTCATTCGGAGGTGATTTCCATTCATGTCGCAGACCCAAACGAGGTCCGGTTCCGATCCTGACCTGTCAACCTGACAGCAATGAGATCAGCCCTGGCTGATCAGTTCGATGGCGGCTCCCCGAGGTGTTCCCAGGCTGATATCACCCACGGTTGAGGGACAGGCGGAACAGACGAGCACAAGAGCCGTCTCGGCGCGCAGCTCGACATAGTCGCCGACCGCTGCAGAGGCCGGCTCGTCTATCAGCGAACCATCGGGTGTGACAATGGCATGCTCGAACAGGTTCCAGGGACAGGGAATTGGTCCGAGACGGACCCTGCGCTCCGCCATGACCTCCTTCAGGTTGTCCTCGCAATTGGGACGGATCGACGCCATGCCGAAGAACCGGTTGCTTTCTGCACTGCAGGCAGCATGGAGTGTATCGTGAATTCCAGGAGAGGTGTCGGCCAGAATCGTCAGCATGGGCCGGAACCGGGTGCTCACCAGTGTGTCGCCGGGTTTGAACAGGATCCGGTATGTCGCGGACCTGCTGTGTTCCATTGACAGGAATTCGAGAGGGTCTGCCGTGCAAAACGCCCAGGTGTCGACGACCTGGTGACCTTCCGTATTGACGACCCGCACGATGTCACCTGCTTCGACAGCAACCCCACGCGCCTCGCCAGGCGGAATTGGCACCAGGCGGTTCACGAAACCTTCTCGCCGTCGCAAGCAAACGTGACGTTCCGCGAATGCCGCGACCTGACACTCAGTGATTCGCCGGTTGAGAGGAGCCGACCAGCAGCAGTCCTGCTTCCGCAGGCCAGAGGGTCTGTTTCAACGCGTTTCGTGAAGGACCCGGGGACATTCATTGCTCCGATTCCGGGGTGCATCACCTGGTCCATTGTCGGGATCAAGCTCCGGTCGGGAACGAATCTTTCCGGATACGTTCCCCGACATCGTCCAATTTGACTTGTCTCAAGGCAGCCACCTCCTCTTGTCAGGATAAGGTTGCGAGCGCGTCCAGGCCAACGTCGTTGCGTGGACACCCGCGAGAGGTTCCATCCGGACGTTCTGGTGTCAACGGCACGATACGGATGCACCGGGCAGTCGAAACAGCATGTGCCGCCCGCATCCATGATCTTCACTTGTCGTGCATGGACCGCTGCAGGCAATCCTGCTCATTGCCTGTCATGTCAGGACACTTCCATTGTTTTCCGCGACGACACGCTCTAGAGGCAGGTCAAGGAGGGGGCATGACACCCAAACAGCGTCGACGGGGCCTGGTGGCCTGTATCGCGGCAACCATCACGGTGACCGTGACGATGGGCCTCACCATGCCGTTTCTCGGCATCTGGCTCGAGAACCAGGGCGT
>JAJEHK010000195.1 GCA_022823765.1 Alphaproteobacteria bacterium
TCCTGGTAGGTCTTCCAGTTGGTGTTGACGGTTCTTTGTTCGATGAGCGGCTGACCGTCGCTGTCCCGGGCAGGAACCAGGCGGTCGATGGCAAAGTCGGTGCCCACCAGGCGGCGCCATGGCATCAACCATTCATCGACATCGCCTGCTCCGCCATCGGGATTGATGAAGAGGGTGCCAAACCGCTCGGAGCTCGGAACTTCGGCGAGATCGCATGGCCATCCGTCCAGAGCCTCCGGGCCGGCCTCGGGATTGCCATCCCAGTAGGGGGCGCCCACAAGGCGGCCGTTAAGGTCGTAGCGAAGACCGTGGTAGGGCGTGTTGATGCAATCCAGTCCCCTTGCCGGATGGAGCAGCGCCAGGCAGCCGTCATAAGGGACGATGTTGTGAAAGACGCGCAAGGTCCCGTCGCTCCCCCTGACCGCCAGCAGAGGCTGATCGAAGAGATCGAACGGCCGGGCATCGCCGGCATCCGGAAGCTCCACGGCGAACATGACGGCAATCCAGTTCCGCGCGAAGATGCGCTCCACCTCCAGCGCATGCCATGCGCCGTCCGTGAAGGCCTGTGCGGGCAGGGTCATGGCCTCGCCGATCGGCGCCATTACCCTGTCGCGCTCCGCACGGGTCATCACTTCTAGAAGTCTCTCGTCCATCGCTCACATCACCCGGCAAGTCGCAACAATGCAACACGCGAACGACTGGAGACGGGAACGTGACCGGATCGTGTCCCGCTGGGAATCTGTTCAATCCCTTCGTGTCGATCCGGAAGACTTGCGCACATGGCGGCAATTGGCAAAGGCAAAGACACCGTATGCTGAAAATCAGGAGACGTGACATTCAGGGTCAACACCGTCCCGGACCGCACTCATTCGCACCGGCGAAAGACACTCCGACATCATGCAAGGTGCCCGCGTCACAGAATGTTCCGTCAAGCAACTTCCCGCGCTCTGCTTCCGGGCACTCAGATGGATGTACCGTGCGGTGTCGCCGGTGGAGGAGATGAACGCGATATCCTGGCGGATCCCCATTGTCTCCCGTTCCCGACGTCGGATGACAAGATATGCCTATAGCGCGTGGATGGGACCCGCATAGCGCGCCAGCCTCTTGTCGGCGGTCAGCAGGACGATGCGCTCGACACGCGCCTGGGCAATCAGGATGCGATCGAAAGGGTCACCGTGAAACAATGGCAGCAAACCTACTTCCACTGCATGCGCACCAGTCACGGGAAGCTCGGCATAGCCATTGTCCAGCAAGCTGCGATGCAAGAGATGCGGGTCGACCCGGAAGTCTGTACGTCCGAGCCCATTCTTTATCGCGACCTCCCAAAGCGAGGCTGCACTCGCCACCAGCTCAGTTCCGGGCTCAACGATGAGATCATGAGCCTCAGCCGGCAGCTTTGCCGACCCAAGCGCTGCCCATAGCAACAGGTGTGTGTCCAGCAGGAGTCTCATTCGCCCCCCGAAAACATGGCGCGGATTTCTTCCGAACCCATGCTGTCGAAGTCGTCCGGCACAGAAATCTGCCCTGCCAGGAAACCAATACGATGCCGCGCGTCCGGGGCGTCGAGAGCGACGACCTTGACCATAGGTTTGCCAGCGCGCGCGATGATGAATGATTCGCCCTTGGCAGCGGCGTCGACAAGACGCGACAGATGCGTCTTGGCCTCGTGCATGTTGACGGTGCGCATAAAGTGACCTCTCTCTTTGCTCAACTAAGTTTACTAGACTTAGTTCACTTTCGCAACCTCAGCGACAACTTCGGACATGATGACCCGGCTCTGGTGAAAGTCATGCGCAGTGAGGTTGGCTAGCGTTCGCCAACAAGGATTCGCGGCCTGTGTACCAGCCGCCGGCAGGCAAAGAACGAAGGCAGAGACGTCCAACGCCGCGTCAAGATCGTTGAATGGTCTCCCGGTTCCGCGGCAGTGGTGGACGGTGCGGGAGGCCCGGGCCATGATGGCGCCCGTATCAAGGATAAGGAAGTCTGGTCAGCATGAAGTATCGGCAACTCGGACGTACCGGAATCGAGGTCTCGCTGCTGTGTCTCGGCAGCATGAACTGGGGCAGCAACAGCACCGAGGCCGAGGGTCACCGGCAGATGGACCAGGCCTTCGAACACGGAGTCAATTTCATCGATACCGCCGAAATGTATGCGGTGCCATCAAGCGCCGAGCACTACGGCAAAAGCGAGGAGGTCATCGGTACCTGGTTGACGAGCCGGGCCAACCGTGACCGGGTGATCCTCGCCACGAAGATTGCCGGACCGGGCAATCACTTCACATACATTCGTGACGGCAAGCCACGCTTTACCAGATGGCATGTCGAGCGGGCCATCGATGCCAGTCTCCGGCGTCTTCAAACCGATTACGTCGATCTCTACCAGCTTCACTGGCCGGAACGGCCCACCAGCACCTTCGGGCGCCTGGGATACCGCTATCCCGAGACCGACGACTCGACACCCCTCGAGGAAACCCTCGAGGCCCTCGACGGTATCGTGAAGGCCGGAAAGGTGCGCTTCATCGGCGTCTCAAATGAAACCCCCTGGGGAACCATGCGTTTCCTCCATCTCTCCGAGACCCTGGGGCTGCCGCGTATCGTGTCGAACCAGAATCCCTACAGCCTGCTCAACAGGTCGTTCGAGGCCGGGTGCGCCGAGATCACACGATTTGAACAGGTCGGGCTTCTTGCCTATGCGCCCATGGCGGCCGGAGCTCTCTCGGGCAAGTACCTCGATGGCGCCCGACCGGCCGGCGCCCGCATGACCATGTATCCTTCGAACCGGCGCTATCTCGGACCACCCAACTCCGAGCCGGCGATACGGGCTTACGTCGACCTGGCACGCCGCTTCGACCTCGATCCCGGCATCATGGCGCTGGCGTGGGTCAACCGGCAGCCTTTCACGACCTCGTCCATCATCGGTGCGATGAACGAGGAGCAGCTTACAAGCGACCTCGCGAGTGTCGATATCGAACTGCCCGAAGAACTGGTCGAGGCGATCGAGGAGATCCACCGCAGCTATACCTATCCCTGTCCCTGATCCCCTTCTGTGCGGATGAACTTCCCGTTGTTGCCGGCAATGACTACGGTGACTTCCCCTTTCGGAACCGTCCCGGCGAAGTGATCGGCCAGATCGGCAAGCCAGCCACGTTCGGTTCCCTCGAACATCTTGGTGAGTTCAATCGACACCGAGGCTCGGCGGTCGCCGAGCACCACCAGGGCGTCGGCAAGCAGGCCGCCCAGGCGCCGAGGCGATTCGAAGAGGACGAGTGTCGATTCCAGTTCGGCCAAAGGTTCCAGGAATCTGCGGCGCCGCGCCGCCTTGCGCGGCGCAAAGCCGAGAAATGAAAAACTCGACATGGGCAGGCCCGATACCGCCAGGGCCGTGATGACGGCGCTGGGACCGGGGATGACCTCGACCGGGTAGCCGCGCCCCGTTGCCATCCGCACCGCGAGATAGCCCGGATCACTGATGCCCGGCATGCCGGCATCGCTTACCAGCCCGACCATCAGCCCCTCATCGAGAAGCCGCTCCATGCGGGCGACGGAGCGTTCCTCGTTGTGTTCGTGACAGGAAAACACGATGCGTGGACGGGCGATCCCGAAATGCTCGAGGATCGTGCGCGTGCGGCGGGTGTCCTCGCAGGCCAGCGCGTCGAGCGATCCCAGGGCGTCCCGGGCGCGCGGCGACAGGTCACCGAGATTGCCGATCGGTGTGCCGATCAGGATAAGTCGGCCTGTCATGCCTGATTCGCTCTTGACCCCGGGACTGCAAGACCGTTCCATGCCCGTGTTTTGCCGGAATGTCGAGAATGACGGCTCTCGAAGCTCTGCTGAACCCGCAAAGAGTGGCGGTTGTCGGAGCCACCCCCAGAGAGAACGCGGCAGGTCGGCGGATCATTGAACATGCCGGAGGGCCACGGTTCACGGGCACTGTCGTTGCCATCAACCCCGGCTATGACGAGGTGCTGGGACGTCCCTGTCATGCGTCCCTGGAAGACGTTCCCGAAACCCCTCATTGCGCCATCATGGCAGTGTCGGATTCAAGGATCGCCGCTGCCATGGAGGATGCCGCTGCCGCGGGCGTGAAGGGTGCCGTTCTGCTCGGCCGCCTCGTCACGGCGGAAGACGGTGGCCGGACTCTGCCGGGCCGGATAGCCGCCATTGCCAGGGAAGCGGGCATGGCGGTCTGCGGCGCCAACTGCATGGGCCTCTTCAACACCAGGGTGGATGTCCGTCTCTCACTGTCCGATCTTCCGGGACTGGACCAGCCCGGCCGCATAGGACTTGTCTCCCACAGCGGATCGACATGGTCCGGCCTGGGCGCCAACAAGCGCTCCATGCACTTTTCCACGGGCGTATCGGCCGGCAACGAACTTGTTACAGGCGTCGCCGACTACCTTGACCACCTCGTCGCAGAGGAGGCCACGTCGGCCATTGCCATGATCCTGGAGACCGTGCGCGACGGCGAGCGCTTCATTGCTGCCATCGAGGCGGCCGATTCCGCTGGCATCCCTCTTGTCGCTCTCAAGCTGGCCCGTTCCGCGACATCCCGCGCCTTCGCCTTCACCCACAGTGGCGCCCTCGCCGGGGACGAGAAGATTCTGGATGCCGTCTTCCGCCGCCACAACGTCATTGCGGTCGATACGCTTGACGAGATGATGGACACGCTGGAGGCCGTTGCCTGCGGTCGGGTTCCAACCGTCGACACCGTGGCCGTGCAAACGGATTCCGGGGGCGAACGCCAGCTCATCACTGACCTTGCGGAGCGCGAGAACGTGCCTCTTGCCACGTTTTCTCCTGCCACGCGCGAGGCACTCGCAGGGGTTCTCGATCCCGGTCTCGATCCCGACAACCCGGTCGACTACTGGGGCGAGAGCGGCTTCGAGTCGCTGCCGCAGGTCACCAGCATTCTCGGCAACGCCGATGAGGCCGGTGTGGTGGTGTTCGCCACCAACATGGTGAGTGGCCGTGAACTCCTTCCCCGGTCCTGCCAAGCCCTGGAAACGGCACACCGCACGTCGACGAAACCATGCATGATGATGGGGAACATCACGTCGACAATCGATGACGAAGAAGCCCGGCGACTGCGCAAGGCCGGCATTCCCGTGCTCTGCGGCACGTTGACGGGCCTCAGGGCCATTCGCCATCTCATCACCTGGCACGCCACACGGCGCATACGCCGCAAGCCTGCACCGCCCCTGCCACAGGACATTTCCGAACGCTGGCGACTTCAGCTCGCCTCCGGTCCGCCTCAACCGGAGGATCTTCTCGCTCTCCTGGCAGCCCTCGGCATTGATGTGCCACGAACACGCACATGCCACCTCGAGGATGATCTCGGCCCGGCCCTGGAATTCGCCGGCTGCCCGGCCGTCCTGAAGACAGCAAACCGCACGATCGCTCACAAGACGGAGGCCGGCGGAGTGGTGACGGGACTTGCGAGCAATGATGCGCTCCGCGAGGCCTGGCGCACCATGTCCCCCGCTCTCGGCCCCGAGGTCCTGGTCCAGGAGACCGCGCCTGACGGCGTCGAGATGATTGTCGGCATGATCACCGATCCGGTGTTCGGACCGGTCATGACCATCGGTGCCGGCGGCATTCTGGTCGAGGTTCTCGACGACGCCATCATGTTCGTTCCACCGGTCGACATCGAGGAGGCCGATGCACTGATCGGCCAGCTGAAGGTCTCGGCGGTCCTTGACGGTGTGCGCGGACGGCCGCCTCTCGACCGATTGGCCCTGGCGAAAGCCGTGTCGCGTCTTTCCCGCCTCGCCGCCTCTCTTGGCGACTGCCTGGTGGAATTCGACGTCAACCCGCTGATCGTCCACTCCGGCGGCGCCATGGCGGTCGATGTTCTCGTCCGCTGCGAGGAGTGATGCGATCCCCGTGCATGGCTGCCAACCGAGAAATGCATGGCCCTGCCCGGATGGTCGTCCCGGTATGCATGGCCGGCATGACGGCGGTGTCATAATAGCGCTGGCGTCGTGGTGCCCGGAGACCTACCTCCCTTACCGACTCAACAACCATCACGGGGACACCACCGATGTCAGGCCTTCTCGATCACATTCGCCACGCATGGAACGTGCGGAGCACCCGCCGGCAACTCGAGACTCTCTCAAACGAGCAATTGCGCGACATCGGGCTCAGCCGCGATCAGGTTGTCCCCTTGGTCCGTTCGCTCCCCGGTCCGACTCCCAGGCGCAGACCGTAGCTTCTCAGCGGCCACATCCTGTCGGCATGACGGGCTGGTCCACCGGGTTGCTCTGCCGGTCTCTGCAGTCTTTGCAACAGGATCGTTCTCGCCGCGGTCGGGAGCGTCCCGGGCGTGACTGTGCGGGCATGTTGTCCGGTTGACCGGCAGGCGACCATCGCGTAGCGGAGTGATACGAGTCACCCTGCGGTCGATCAGAACAAGAGACGCGATGAAGTATCCCGACAGAAGCAGCTCCGCGGTACGTGGGAATTCGGCTTGCCGGCGCCGCGGCCGGGTTGTTCAGGCGCTGGTTCTGGCCCTCGGCCTGCTGGCCACGCAACCCGTTCATGCAGCGGAGCGGTTGACCATCATCCACGTGAACGACTGGGACGACATGACCGCCGCCGCCCGCATTGCCGCAGCGGTGGCCCGGGAAAGAACCCGGGCGGCATCCCTGGGAAGCACAACCCTCGTCACCTTCGGAGGCGACATGATCTCGCCGTCGATGCTGTCGGCCATCGATGAGGGCGCGCACATGATGGTCTTGGCCGATGCCATCGGATTTGACGTCGGCGTCACGGGCAACCACGAGTTCGACTTCGGAACCGACGTTCTCGAGGAGCGTCTTGCCGAATCCTCCATGGTCTGGCTGGCTGGCAATGTCGCCCGTCAGGGCCGTGCTCTGGCTGGAACACAACCTGTGGTGATCCTGGAGCGAGGCAACCTCGCCATCGGTGTTCTCGGCCTCGTCACCGAATCCACCGCCTGGATCTCGGATCCCGGAGATGACGTGTCCTTCGCCTCCTTCCTTGCGACCGGGACCGAACTGGCCGGGACACTCGAGGCGGATGGCGCGGATGTCATCATCGCTCTCACGCATCTTGCCATCGCGAATGACCGCGCCCTGTTGGCGGCGTCGGATGCAATCGACATCGTGCTTGGCGGACACGACCATCTGCTGGTTGCCCTTTGGGACGGCAATCAGGCGATGTTGCAGTCCGGATCCCAGGGGCGACATGTCGCAGTTGCCGATCTGGTCGTCGAGGAAGACGGCGTGATCCGCTTCGAGGACATCCGCCTTGTGGACACCACGGGAGCCGGGGACGATCCGGAGATTGCCGCCATGGTCACAGGCTTCGAAGGCGATCTCGGCGCTTTTCTCGACCAGGTGATCGGACACACGACGACCGCTCTCGACACGAGGAGGGCCCATGTCAGATCACGTGAGACCGCATTCGGGAACCTGTTGACCGACGCCATGCGCCGCGCCACGGGCAGTGATGTTGCGCTCCACAACGGCGGTGGCATCCGCGGCGACACAAGGTATCCGCCCGGCACGGCCATCACACGGGAAATGGTGCTGAGAGAATTGCCGTTCAGAAACAAGGCTGTGGTCCTGGGCATCTCCGGCCGCACCCTCATGCATGTTCTCGAACATGCCGTTTCGGCCATCGATGTGGGTTCCGGACAGTTCCTGCAGGTCTCCGGGCTCTCGTTCGCCTATGACCCGTCGCAACCCGCAGGTTCGCGCGTCGTCACCGTCGATGTCGGTGGCAGGGCACTCGATCCACAGGCCCGCTACACGGTTGCCACCACTGACTTCCTTGCCGACGGTGGTGACGGATACCGTGCCTTCAAGACAGCCGAGGTCATCATCGGTGCGGCGGACGGCAGGTTGCTGGCCAATCTTCTTGCCGACGACATTGCCGCAACCGGCACCATATCTGTGATTCGCGGCAACCGCATCAGACGTCTCGACGGGACGCAGGAATGAATCGCTTGACAATGTCCCGACGCTGATTCCAGGATGGCGATACAGGACGCGCTCATCCAGAGCGGTGGAGGGACAGGCCCTTTGAAGCCGCGGCAACCGTCTTGACGGTGCCAATGCCTGATCGATGAGTCAGCCGATTTGCGGTCACACCGCTCTCGGCGCTCTTCAGAGCGCGTAGGAGTTGAGAGTGGAGTGCCGTCGGATGAATGAATCCGTCTTGAATTTTCAGGTTTTTCACACTCGGCTGCTGCGTGCCCTGTTCGCATCAGGCTCCTCTCCTGCCGTTCGGGAGGCCGCGCTCCTGCGTTGCCAACCTCGTTCCTCGAAAAGGAGACAGTCATGACTGAAGTACAGGTCAAGTCAGCAGAAAACGGCGTCAACGTGGAAGCCCTGCTCGGCGCACGCAACGCCCTTGCCGAAACCCCGGAGGCCGGCCGGTTCGTCTGGCGTGCCACCAACGAGTGGGTCCATGGCACTCACTCCCGCTCATCGGTCAAGGGCTACTATGGACTTGGCGCCGAACACGAGCACAAGTCGGAGTTCGACTTCGAAGCCGACCACCCGCTCGTCTTCGCAGCCGAAGACAATGCAGCGACTCCCGTGGAAATCGTTCTGGTCGGCCTGGCAAGCTGCCTCACCGCTGGCGTGGCCGCCGTGGCCCAGAACCGGGAAATCCAGCTGAACTCGGTCAAGGCCACGGTCGAGGGCGACATGGATATCCAGGGGATCCTGGGAGCCGATTCGGATGTCAGGAACGGCTTCAACCAGATCCGTGTCACCTATGACATCGATGCCGATGCCACACCTGAGGACATAAGGTCTCTTGTTGCCCAGTCTCAGAAGCGCTCGGCGGTCTTCGACATCGTCACCAATCCGACCAACGTCACCGTCGAGGTGACCTGAACGCGCCATGCGCACGACGGCTGTCGTCATAGGCGCCGGTCATACCGGTCTTGCGACAAGTCACTGCCTCGCCGCGCTCGACATCGACCACGTGGTCATCGAGCGCGGCGAGGTGGGCCATTCCTGGCGCACCGAACGCTGGGAAGCGCTCAGGCTTCTCACGCCGAACTGGCTGACCCGTCTGCCGGGACTGGCCTATGACGGTGATGATCCTGATGGCTACATGGACATGGCGGGAGTCGTCGCCTTCCTGGAACGTTACGCACGTCTCGTCAGCCCGGCGCTCATGACACACACGAACGTCGAATCGGTGACGGCATCGGCGGACGGCTACCAGGTGACCACCGACCGGGACTTCATTGCGTGCTCCGCCGTGGTCATCGCCTCCGGCGGCTTCAACATTGCCCGGCTTCCGACCTTCGCTCCGTCGCTGCCCGTTGACGTCGAGTCGCTGACACCCTTCGACTACACCTCTCCATCCAGCCTGCCCCCGGGGGGCGTCCTGGTGGTCGGAGCATCGGCAAGCGGCGTTCAGATCGCAGACGAGGTGCAGCGCTCGGGGCGTCCTGTCACCCTCGCCGTTGGCGAGCATGTGCGCATGCCGAGACTGTACCGGGGACGGGACGTCTTCTGGTGGCTCGACCGCTCGGGGCTTCACGACGAACGCTGGGACGAGATCGAGGATATCGAGCGGGCCCGCCGCGTGCCGTCACCGCAACTCTTTGGCAGCGCCCCGAGAAGCTCACTCGACCTCAACGCGTTGACAGCGAACGGTGTCCGGCTGGTGGGACGTCTTGCAGGTATCGCGGACGGACGGGCCCAGTTCTCCGGTTCGCTGGCCAACAAGTGCGCCCTGGCGGATCTCAAGCAGGGCCGTCTTCTCGACACCTTCGACGAGTGGGCCGCCTGCCACGGGCTTGACGGCGTGGTGGAGGCACCGGAACGGCCGGAGCCTACGCGCATTCCCGATTCCCCGGACCTGGTTCTCGACTTCGCCCGGGAGGGCATTCGAAGCGTGATCTGGACCACCGGCTTCGAGGCGGACCATTCGTGGCTCCACCTTCCAGTGTTCGATCGCAAGGGCCGGTTGCGCCACGATGGAGGTGTGGTGGCCCCGGGACTCTACCGCATCGGACTGACATTCCTGCGTCGCCGCAAGTCGAGTTTCATCCATGGGGCGCAAGACGATGCGTGCGACCTGACACGCCATCTCGCCGCCCATGTCGGCGCCTCAACGGATTTCTGGCAGGATGCAGGCCTGCGCTCGGCGGCGACCGGCTGAACTCAGCCAGCGATCGCGGCCGAGCGGGTGATCGTGACCCCGGCGCGGGTCATCGCCTCCATTGCGGCGGCGAGTGAACCGTCAAGATCGATCGCCCGGCAGGCATCCTCGACGAGGACGGCGCCGAAGCCCTCCGCCACCGCATCGAGAGCCGTCCAGGCAACGCAGAAGTCTGTCGCCAGGCCGGCGATGAAGAGGCGCCTGAATCCCCTCTCCCGTAGGTAGCCGGCAAGGCCGGTGGGAGTGGCCTTGTCGTTCTCCTGGAACGCCGAATAGGAGTCGATGGCCCGGTGAAGGCCCTTGCGCAGGACGAGGCCAGCGCCGCGCCAGTCGAGGTCGCGGTGGAAACACGCACCATGAGTTCCTTGAACGCAGTGATCGGGCCACAGCACCTGTTCGCCATAATCGAGCGTCACCGTCTCGAAGGCCTGGCGCCCGGCGTGGTTGCTGGCAAAGGAGAGATGATCTGCGGGATGCCAGTCCTGGGTGACGACCGAGTGATGAAAGTGCGGCACCATCCGGTTGATGACCGCGACCACCTCATCGCCCCCGGGAACACCGAGCGCTCCTCCAGGACAGAAGTCGTTCTGGACGTCGACCACAAGCAGAAGATCGCCCTCCGCCTGCGGCCTCATCAGTGCCATGATCGCCGCCTCCTCCCCCGATGATCCGGACTTGGTGGCCCCGATGTCAAGCTGCCCGCCAGGCTTGCCAATGTCGAGGCGATCAGGCTGTACAGCGACAATCCCCGGTTCTTCGAGGGGGAAAGGGCGCGCAGCTTCACCTGCTCACGGCTGTTTGCCGGAGACGAGCCGTACGGCACGATCAGGTTGCCGGCTTCTTTCGTATGCGCGGGGAGGCAAGAGTGGAGGCGGCCGAGAGGAACGCTGCAATCAGGGCGAACGCCGAGGCAAGCGAGAAAGCATAGGCGAGGTCAATGTCGCCGACGTAGCCGCCCAGGAAGGCGCCCAACGCCCCGACACCGTCCATCAGCACGAAGGCCAGCGCCAGCGTCGTTCCTTCGCGTTTGCCGGCGAAATCCAGCGCCGAAGCAAGCACGACAGAGCGAACGCCGTAAAAGGCACCGATCATGATGATCAGGAAGGCAAGGGCGAGCCAGGGTGCTTCGACCAGTGGCATGAGAAAGCCAAAAGGCGCGGCAGCCAGCAGCGAGAAGGCAAAGATCTTGCGCCGGCCCAGCGTGTCGGAGATATGCCCCATCACCGGTTGCAGCACCGCGCCAGCCAGGATCATCGCAGCGAATGCGATGCCGGCCCAGAACTCGGACAGGCCGAGATCGTTGACGATGAAGAGCGTTGCCATGGCGAGAACGGCCATGATGGCCATGTTGTAGACGCTGATCATCGCCACGAGCAGGAGGCCGACTCGACTGAGCCAGCGCCTCGCCAGATCCTTGAGATCCACCATGCGCGCGTCCGACTCGACGGGGACCGTAAGCCGGCCGCGCAGGGCAAGGAAGACGAAGCCAAGGGCAACCGCGGGAACGACGGCAAGGAGCAGGCCCTGCCGCCAGTCGACGTAAACCAGCAGGGCGCCCGTGAGCACGGGCGCGAAGACCTCGGCAAGGGTGCCGCCCATTGCGTGGATCCCCAGCACCCGCGCCCGCTGCGCCGGCAGGGTCTGCGTCAGCGTGCCGGTGGCCAGGGGATGCCAGGCCGAGGTACCCATCCCGGCGACGGCAAGCAACAGCGTCAGGGACCATAAGTCCGGCGCCATGCTGGCAAGGCCGTAGCCCACCACGACCCAGACAAAGGTGCTCACAAAGAGCGCCCCCCGGCGCCGGGTGTGGTCGCTGAGCATTCCGGCCGGGATCAGACTCAGCGCACCCCCGACCGCCGTAAGGCTCACCATCAGCCCGAGGTCGGATGGCGAAAGGTCCATGGCAACCCCGATCGCCGGAATCAGGATCCAGAGCGCGCCGTGAGGCCAGTCGACGGCCATGTGACCAGCGCAGAAAGCCAGGGTCGGCAGACGCCGTCCTGCGTCGATACCGGCTGCCGGGGCGCGGTCTGTCACCGATCTCTCGTGAGGCGGATCGGGATACCGGGCCGGGTCATCGCCTGCTTGATGTCGGCCACCGTGCAGTCGCCGCCGGAATCAAGGCCCTTCCGGATATCGATCGCAAGCAGAAGGCCAGCTTCCACCCGCGGCCTCTTCAACGCCATGGTCGCCGCCTCCTCGCCGGATAATCAGAATTCAGTTGCCCCCATGTCAAGCTGCCCAGCAGGCTTGGCAAGGCGGGTCGGGTGAGGCTCAGGGTGTCTGCCTGTGGCGTCGAGAGCCTGCAGGGCATTGAGCGGGGGCAGACGTTCAATCATTGAGAAAATCTTGAAAGTCTGTGCGACACATCTCGATTGCTTTTGTCGGGAGGCATTCATATGGTGCGGCGATAACGCACGGTTAGCGGACTGCCACGATGACACTTTATGACGCTCTTCCGGGAGGTCTCCACGACGACCCCTCCCGTTCCTTCACGATGGCCTCGCGCTACTACACCGATCCCTTGATCTTCGAGGAGGAAAAGGAGCGAATCTTCTCCCGCTCATGGCTTTTTGCCGGACACGAAAGCACGCTCGAGGCACCTGGCAGCTATCGGGTGGTGGACATCGCCGACGAGAGCCTCGCTCTCGTCAGAGGGCGTGATGGCATCCTGCGCTGCTTCTACAATGTCTGCCAGCACCGGGCGCACCGTGTCCTCAAGGGCAGCGGGACTCTGGGGCCCGTCATGACCTGCCCCTACCACGCCTGGGCCTATAATCTCGACGGGTCCCTGAGGACGGCGCGCGGCTGCGAGAATGTCCGCGATTTCGACAAGTCGGCGTTTTCGCTGAAACAGGTCAGGGTCGACACGATGCTCGGCCTCGTCTTCGTCAATCTCGACGTTGATGCCCTCCCGTTCGGCGAACAGTACGCCGGGCTCGAGGACGACATCCTGCGCTGGATGCCCCGGGCCGCGTCTCTTGAGCCGGCGTGCCAAAGGGACTTCGCGCTGAAGGCCAACTGGAAGGTGGTCATCGACAACTTCCAGGAATGTTATCACTGCGAAGCGGCGCATCCGGCCTTCGTCGACATGGTCGAGATGCCCACCTACCGCAATCGCACGCACCAGTACTGGTCGGCCCAGACGTCGGACAAGCCGCGCTCGAACAGGAGTACGGCCTACGATTTCGAGACCGGCGACGTCGATTTCGGCTATGCCGGCTACTTCGTGTGGCCGAACCTGACGATCTGGCTGATGCCGGGCGAGCCCAATCTCATGACTCTCCAGATGCTCCCCGACGGACCCGAGGGCTGCGTCGAGCATCTGCACTGGCACTCGCTGGGCGGCGCGCTGACCCCTCAGTCCGAGGCGGCGATCGACTACGTGGTCGATGTGCTGCAGCCCGAGGACATCGCCCTTTGCGAGAGTGTCCATGCAGGCCTGAAGTCGCGCGGCTACGACCGCGGCCGGTTTATCGTCGACAGCGGGCGCAGCCACATCAGCGAGCATGCGGTGCACCATTTCCACAGGCTGGTCATGCAGGCCATGGAAGGCGGCCCCCTGCCCGTGCCCCAGGCCGCCGAATGACGGCGGCGGTCGACTTCTACTTCGGACCCGGCAGCCGCTACTCCTATCTTGCTTCCACGCAGCTGGCGCGCATCGAGCGCGAGACCGGATACCGCTTCCGCTGGCTGCCGCTGCAGAGCAGCCTGCTCATCTCTGCCGGCCACAACGGGAGGGATCCCTTCAAGGGCGAGACCGGACAGTACGACTGGGAGTACCGCAAACGGGACGCGGCGGCGTGGGCCCGCCATTACGGCGTCGCGTACCTGGAACCGGTCGGCCGCCTGGACTTCGATCCCCGCATGGCCGCTCTCGCCTGCCTGGCCGGCGAACGCCAGGGCGCCGTCGAGTCCTTCTCCAGAGCGGTGATGTCGCTTGTCTTCATCACTCCCGGAGAGCAGCTGGTCCAGGAGGACTTCGAACGGGCGGCCGACGCCGGCGGCCTCGATGTCGGGAGGTTCCGGAACGACCTGGCAAGCGACAGTCTCGGCCGCGACCTGGAGGCGAGAATCGCCGAGGCCGGCGGGCGTGGAACCTTTGGAGTTCCAACATTCTTCCTCGGTGAGCAGATGTTCTGGGGCAACGACCGGCTTGTCCTCCTGGAAGCGGCTCTCAGGGAACTGACCTGACGTCTATTCCGCCGCCATCCTCCCAGTATCGGCAGCACCGAGCCAGTGTTCGAAGAAGCCCGGCAGCCACGCATCGACCAGGTGATCGTACCTGTCGGCGTCGGCGAGCTGTTCTTCAGGCTGCTGGGCGCCCCGTTCGTCGAGTTCCTCCGCTCCCTCCTTCATCCATTCGCCGATCATGTCGATGGTGCATTCCGGGTGAAACTGCACGCCGTAGACGCTCGGGCCGCAGGAGAACATCTGGTTGGGGAAGTGTTCCGACACGCTCGTGGCGAGAAGTTCGCATCCCCCCGGAAGATCGAAACCCTCCCCGTGCCACTGATAGACATGGCGCAAGTCACCCAGCACCGGCCGTCCGGACTCCGTGGGAACCAGCTGCGTGAATCCGATCTCGTGCCAACCGTCCTCATGCGGCTTCACGGCAGCTCCGAGGCTGCGGGCCAGCATCTGGGCTCCAAGGCAGACCCCGAAGAACGGCGTGCCCGCCTCGAGGACCCGGTCGATCCAGCGCAATTCGGCGGCGATGAAGTCCAACGTGCCGTCATCATTGGCGCTCATCGGGCCGCCGAAGATGATGGCGCCGGCGATATCGTGGAAGTTCTGGGGAAGAACGTCGCCGGTCTTCAGACAGCAGCGCACCTCCTTGTAGCCTCCTTCGCGAAGGACCCGACCGATGCGACCGGTGGTCGACCATTCGCCGTGAACGACACAGATCACCTTGCGCCGCCCACGATCCCTACTGCCCCTCATGGCACACGCCCTTCAACATCAGACACCCCTCGTCGCCTGGAGACACATAGCCGATTCCCCGGCCGGCGCATAGCGGCCGCCCATAGTGTCAGACCGTTCTCGAGCCGGAGACGGGTTCGACCGGCTGGACGCGGAATCCGGCCTCCTGCAGACGTTCGGCAATCCGCCCGATGTGATCACTGTCGAGGGTCTCAAGAACGATATCGAGATCGGCGAGCTTGACCGAGAGATTGGAGAATGCCCTCTGGTGGTGCACCTCGATGATGTTCGCTCCGGTTTCACCGATGATGGAGGTCACTCTGGCCAATACACCCGGTGCATCGGGAATCTCCAGGCCAAGACGGACCATGCGGCCATCCCGCACGAGACCGTGCTCGATCACCATCGACAACACCCGGCTGTCGATGTTGCCACCCGACAGGACAAGACCCACCTTGCGCCCGCGAAAGCGTTCGGGATGGGCGAGAAGGCAGGCGAGCGACGCAGCCCCTCCGCCTTCCGCAACCGTCTTCTCGATTTCCAGATAGGTCTGGACGGCGTGTTCCAGCTGGCTCTCGCTCACCAGGACAATGTCCGACACGAGATCCCGGACAATCGGAATGGCGTTCTTCCCGGGCGTCTTCACCGCAATGCCGTCAGCGATGGTGCGGCCTCCCGCCTTCACCTCCAGCCCGTGGAGCTGCTGGTACATCGAGGGGAACATCTCGGCCTCGACACCGACGATTTCCGCTTCCGGACGGATGGCCCTGGCGGCAATGGCGATGCCGCCAATCAGCCCGCCGCCACCGATAGGGACGATGATGACATCAAGGTCGGGCGCATCCTCGAACATCTCGAGGGCGAGGGTCCCCTGCCCTGCCATGACGTGGTCATCATGATAGGGATGGACAAAGACGAGATTCTCGTCGGCCGCCATCAGATGAGCGGACACGGCCGCATCGTCGATGGTCTCGCCTGTCAGGATGACCCGGGCGCCAAAGCGCTCGGTATTCCGGACCTTTATTACCGGTGCCCCTTCGGGCATGACGATGGTCGCCGGAATGCCCAGGCGCTGCGCATGGTAGGCGACGGCCTGGGCGTGATTGCCGGCTGACATCGCGATGACTCCGCGGGAGCGCTCGTCGTGTCCGAGAGAAGCGATCTTCACCAGGGCGCCACAGTCCTTGAAGGATGCCGTGAACTGGTGATTCTCGAACTTCACGAACACGTCGGCCCCGCTCATGGTCGACAACGTGCGCGAATGGACACAGGGCGTCCTGACGACATGCCCCGCGATCACGCCCGAGGCCTGGTTGATGGAGTCGATCGTCACGCTCATCGCTCACGTGTCTCCCGGGCTGCCGGCACGCCAGCCATGACGATGTTGCTTGCGTCTTCCGGCGTGTCGATATCCACCAGAACGGCACCGTCGTCCATCGCGACCTCGATCACGTAGTCCCCGTACTCGCCGATCAGGTGTCTCGCGCCGGCATCGCCCGTCACCCTGCGCATCGCCTGGAAGAAGCTGCTGTCCCACAGGACGGGGTTGCCGCGGCGACCATTCCATGTCGGCACGACAATCGCCTTGGCCCCGGACCCCTGCCATGCCCGGGCAAGGGATTGCAGCGCCGGGCCAGTGACCGCCGGCATGTCGCCCAGGCAGACGAATGCCGCACCACAGGAGGTGGGGAGCGCATCGAGACCCGCCTTCAGCGACGTGCTGAGCCCGGCCTCGTGGTCGCTGTTGTCGACAAACGAGACAGGACAACCCTCAAGGGCTGCACGCACGGCGGGGGCCTGATGGCCGGTCACCACCCGTATGACCGTGATTC
>JAJEHK010000159.1 GCA_022823765.1 Alphaproteobacteria bacterium
AAACCGTTTCCGCCGGGGTTCCCAGTATCTGGTCGACCCGTTCCAGAAGGGATGAATAGTGGCCCGTGGTGCCGCAGATCAGGCAGGCCGCTCCACCCTCACGGACGTGCATCGCCGCGGCCAGCGTGTCGCTGGTCCGGAACAGCTTGCGGGCGGCCTCCGGACCGATCCCGTCGCGGGCGCGCAGACTGTGGAGCCTTGCGCCGTAGCGCTCGATCAGGTCCTCGTCATCGTGGTCGAACACTTCGAAATTCCTGTCGGGCGCCACGCGCAGGCCCATCTCGGCGCACAGGGCGGCGATCCGGCCTGCCCGCCCGGTGGCGACGGGCGTCGCGATGCCCTCATCGAGGATGTCCTGGATTGCGCGGAGCACCCGCCGGTCCTCGCCCTCGGCAAAGATTACCTTGCGCGGCGCCGCCCGGGCGCTGTCGAAGATCGGCCGCATCAGGAAACTGGTTCGGTAAACGAAACTGGAAAGCCGGGTGCGGTAGGCGTCAAGATTCTCGAGTGGGCGCGCAGCGACGCCGCTCTTCATCGCCGCCTCGGCGACGGCCGGTGCGATCGCGCCGAGAAGCCGCGGATCGAAAGGCCGGGGCAACAGGTAGTCGCGGCCGAACTTCAGCTGCTGTTCACCATAGGCCCGGGCGACCTCATCGGTGATGCCCGCCCGGGCCAGGTCGGCCAACGCGGATACGCAGGCAAGCTCCATTTCCCGGTTGATGGCCGTCGCGCCGACATCGAGTGCGCCGCGGAAAATGAATGGAAAGCACAGGACATTGTTGACCTGGTTCGGATAATCGGTCCGCCCTGTGCAGACGATGGCGTCCGGGCGCGCGGCATGGACCTCCTCGGGCATGATCTCCGGCACCGGGTTGGCCAGCGCCAAGACCATCGGTTCCGGGCCCATGCGTTGGCACTGTTCGGGGCTCAGCACGTTCGGCCCGGAGAGGCCGAGGAAGATGTCTGCGCCGTCGATCGCGTCGTCCAGGGTTCGGGCGTCGGTGTCCTGAGCGAAGGCGGCCTTGTGCGGCTCCGCGTCACGCGCCTTGTGGACGAGTCCCTCGATGTCGACCAGCCAGACATTCTCGCGCTTCAGGCCGAGATCCAGAAGCAGGTTCAGGCAGGCGATGCCGGCTGCGCCGCCGCCGGTCGAGACCAGCTTCATCCGGCTGATGTCCTTGCCCAGCAAGTGCATGCCGTTGACGACGGCGGCGGCGACGACGATGGCGGTGCCGTGCTGGTCGTCGTGGAAGACGGGGATGTTCATCTCCGCCTTCAGCCGGTTCTCGACCCGGAAGCAGTCGGGCGCCTTGATGTCCTCCAGATTGATGGCGCCGAAAGCCGGCTCGAGCCGCCGGATCGTGTCGGCCAGCGCGTCCGGATCGCTCTCGTCGATCTCGATGTCGAATACGTCGATATCGGCGAATCTCTTGAACAGGACGGCCTTGCCTTCCATGACCGGCTTCGCAGCCAGCGCCCCGATGTTGCCGAGGCCGAGCACGGCCGAGCCGTTGGTGACGACCGCGACCAGGTTGGCCCGCGCCGTGTAGCGCGCCGCATCTTCCGGCCGTTCGGCGATCGCGCTGCTCGCCTCGGCGACGCCGGGGGAATAGGCCAGCGCAAGATCGCGCTGGTTGGCCAGCGGCTTGGTCGGGCGGATCGCCAGTTTCCCCGGCCTGCCTGCCGCGTGATAGCGCAACGCGTCCTGGTCCATATCCTGCCCCTCGAACCGGCGGAAAGTGACCTTCGCAGTCGGGAACCGTATCACAGAAACTGCGAGGTGGCCGCCGGCCCGATTGTCAATCGGCCCCAGGCAATTCCGTGACGCACCCGCACATGAAACATGCTCCGCGTCCATCCACCCGTTTTGATCACGTGTTGACCGATCAGTTCCCTGGACAATCCTGAGCACAAAGAAGCTCCTGAAAACACTCGTGCTTGCAAAAGCTTGCGTTGATGGCGGGCCAAAGGTCTTCAGGCCATGGGGGACAGGTTCCCCGCGTTCCATCTATGTCAGCGCGTCGATGAGGGCGTCGAGGGTCCGGCTGGAGCGCTCTGCCATCCTCGGGTGTCAGCTCACTCGACGGCATTGGCGAACTTCTGTCGGCAGTCACCGACAAGTCGCCGTCTGGCATGGGGAAGCGGCGCTGAACCGACTGAATGTTGCCCGATCTCGGGAGTCAAGGAATGCCGATCACCAAGCGATATGAACCCGACAGTTGGGAACGAAATGATGGCGACGCAAATGTTCACCGATGCGTTCGAATGGTAGAGAAGAAGCGATTGCGTTCCTGGTCACGGAGCCCGCTCCGGGACGCTGGTTGACGAGGTAGGGCCCGGTAGCTACTTTGGCCGCATGAGATCGATCGGGATCAAGGCGCTGAACAACCGTTTGAGCGAGTATGTCCGGCTTGCGGCATCGGGCGAGACCATACTGGTGACCGACCGCGACCGCGTGGTGGCGGAGTTGGGCCCACTGAGAGAGGGCCGGAGCCCCGTCCTCGCCGATGCCTTCCTTGCCGAGGCGGTGCGGTCGGGCGTGCTCGCGCCGCCGGCACTGGCGGGATCGGGAGCGCCGCCCAGGCCCGCCCCGGTCGCCAGCCTAGACGAGGTTCTGGCGGAGCTCGACGAGAGCCGGCGCGACCGGTGATCTATCTCGATACGTCCGTCGCGCTGGCCTGGCTGCTGACCGAGGACCGCCAGCCCCCGGCTTCCCTCTGGGATGCGACACTGGTCTCCAGCAGGCTCCTCGAATACGAGATGTGGACGGTGCTGCACGCGCGAGGGCTTGCTGACTCGCACGGCGAGGCGGCACGCGCGGTCGTTGGACGAATCGCGCTGCTGGAGCTGAGTCCACGGGTTCTGGCACGGGCCCTGGACGCCTTTCCCGGTTCAGGCCCACTGCGGACCCTGGATGCCCTGCATTTGGCATCGTGCGCGTATCTGGACGATCAGGACCAGGACGTGAAACTTGCGAGCTACGACCGGCGCATGATCGATGTCGCCCGCGCCATGGACATTCCGCTCTTCGACCGGGAAGAGTCATGAGTCCCGTGACCCGCAGATTTTCTTGATCATACCCTAGGGCGCGGCGTGCCCTCCCATTGCGCTCCCTTAGCTACGCAAGGTCCTGCTTCCATGCAGGAAATCCCCTGCCCGTTCCATTTGATACCGCCAGATGGCGTGGCCCAATCGACTCCCGGAAGCGTAGTGTCGCGGGAGGCGCGGAGGGATGCCGGAGATGTCCGTCTCGGTGACTGCGGGGACAGGACTTGAACCCGCAACCTTCCGACCATGAGGGCGAGGTGTGATTCCGGTACTTCGATCTATGTTAGCGCATCGATGAGGGCGTCGAGGGTCCGGTTGGGGCGCTCCGCCATCATCATGTGGCCGCATCCCTCGAGGACGATCATGCGGCCATCGGGCAACGCATCGAGAAGGGCCCGGGCATTGCGTGGCGGTGTCATCATGTCGCGATCGCCGAGAACGAGGGTGGCCGGGCAACTCACCCTGACGGCAGCCTCGAGCCCGTTCGTATAGTCGTTGCAGGCCTTCATGTCGTTGTAGAGGACGCCGTCGCCACCGCGTTCGAGGAGACGCATGCCGCCCCCGGTGATCCACAATCCCGGAACGTCAGAGCCCCCCATCTGTGCGGTGCGGCTGTGACCCCAGACGGTCACCATGTCGTAGGCGGCATGGCTGTTGATTTCGGCATTGTTCAGCAGGACATCGGCAACGGGCATCGGCACGCTGGTGCCCAGCAGCACGATGCGCGCGCAGCGCGACGGGTAGCGGGAGGCGGCCTCGAGGACGGGAAGCGAGCCCATGGAATGGCCGACGAGGGAGGCCGTTGCCACACCGGCGGCATCGAGAACGCCAATGAGCCAGTCGGCGACGGCGCCGATCGACGGCAGGGGCGGCCCCTCCGACCGGTCGTGTCCGGGCAGGTCGACGGCGAGGACGGCGTGGCCATGGTGGGCAAACCAGCGGGCCTGGGCCGACCAGACCGTGCGATTCATGGAGGCGCCGTGGACGAAGAGAACGACTGGCAGCGCCGCATCGAAGGTCCTGCCACCGGTGGCTGCGAAGACGGCGCGGCCGTCGACGGTGAGTTCCAGCGACATGGCGTCAGGCCCTGGAAGCGGCGGCTAGGCCGCGCTTGAGGTCCCCGATCAGATCGTCCGGGTCCTCGAGCCCGATGGAGAGACGCACGAGCCCCTCGGAGATGCCGGCTGCCTCGAGGGCGGCCGCATCCATCTGCTGGTGGGTCGTCGAGGCGGGGTGGATGACCAGCGACTTGGCGTCTCCGACGTTTGCGAGATGAGAAAAGAGCTGCAATGCCTCGATGAACTTCACGCCGGCTTCGCGGCCTCCCTTCAGTTCGAAACTGAAGATCGCGCCGGCTCCCTTCGGCAGCAGGCGTTTCGAAAGCTCATGATCGGGATGAGACGGCAGTTCGGGCCACAGGACACTGCCGACAGCATCGTGCCCGTCAAGGAAGGCGATGATGGCGCGTGTGTTCTCGACATGGCGCGTCATGCGCAGCGGCAGGGTCTCCACGCCCTGGAGCAGGTAGAAGGCGTTGGCCGGGCTCATGCAGGCGCCAAAGTCGCGCAGACCCTCGGCACGGGCCCGCATGATGAGGGCGCCTGGTCCGAACTCCTCGGCGAAGTCGAGGCCGTGATACCCGGCATAGGGTTCCGTGAGGGTGGGGAAAAGTCCGCTTGCTTCCCAGTCGAAGGCGCCCCGGTCGACGAGCACGCCGCCGATGGCAATGCCGTGTCCGCCGAGGAACTTGGTGGCCGAGTGCATGACGAGATCGGCGCCGTGGTCGAACGGGCGTGACAGGAAGGGCGAGGCGAAAGTGTTGTCGATCATGAGAGGCAGACCGGCCTCGTGGGCGATTTCGGCAACGGCGGGGATGTCGAGGACCTCGAGACCGGGATTGCCGAGCGTCTCACCGAAGAGAAGCCGTGTGCTGGGACCGATGGCCTGGCGGAAGGCGTCGGGATCCCGGGGGTTGACGAAGGTCGTCGTGATACCGAAGCGTGGCAGCGTGTAGTTGAACATGTTGTGGCTGCCACCATAGATCGAACCGGAAGCGACAATGTGATCCCCGTTGCCCATGAGCGTGGCCACCGCAAGGTGGAGCGCTGCCTGGCCACTTGCGGTGGCCACCGCGCCCACACCTCCCTCGAGACCGGCGATCCGTTCCTCGAGGACGGAGACGGTCGGATTCGAGATGCGCGAATAGATGTGACCGGCGCGCTCAAGGTTGAAGAGCGAGGCGGCATGGTCGGTCGACGGGAAGACAAAGGAGGTTGACTGGTAGACGGGGACGGCACGCGCTCCTGTCACCGGATCGGGTTTCTGTCCGCCGTGAAGGGCAAGGGTATCGAAACGCGGGTGTCCGGGACTGGCCATGGGAGCTGCTCATTCTCAAGGGAAACCGGCGCACACTAGACCGCCGGTCGTTGGGCGTCCACCGAGGGTGTACGTCTCGTTTGTGAGATTCAGGCGCCGGCTGCGGCCCGGCGTTCCCAGAAGTCATCGAAGCGATTGCTTTCGATGGCGCAGCGCAGGGCGATGATGGCGTTGGCGCCGCTGACGGTCCAGCGCATGCCGCCCCGCTTGAGGCGACCGGCGACAATGTTCCGGCAGGCTCCCTCCACGACCCCGCTGGCGACGGCGAGGCCCATGGCCCTGAACGTCGGATAGGCCATGCGCGCGCGGTTGCTTGAGAAGTATTCGACATTCCTGCGGGCCTCGTCGTGGCGTTCGGCATGGCTCCGGATGGCGGTGATGACATCGTCAATGCGACCCTCGTCGAGTTCCTCGCACCGTTGTCTGGCCCACTGCCCGGCCATGTCGGTGCCGGGTCCATAGACTGCCCTGGCGACATCGAAGATATGGCCCTTCGCGTGCCAGATGTCGACGATCTCGATGGCGGCCGGGAAGTATTCGTCGGCGAAGCGCCATATCCATGCTGCACCATCGCCGATCACCACCTGGCGCGATGCACCGTTGAAGCCGCGGCGTTCGACCTCGCGCAGGATGCGTTGCGCAAAGGGCGCGGGCTCCTTGTCGGTGTCGTGGGTGGCGATGGATTCGATGGCCGCGTTGTAGGTGGCTGAGCCGGCATCGCGCACCGCAGAGCCGTCCTTGATGGTGTCGGCCGACCAGACGACGGCCAGCTTCGCCTCGCGGGTCTTCGCCGACCCGTCGGCCTGCTTGCCCGCAACGCCCTCGACCTCGGTTCTGCGCGCCGGCACCCCGGTGCCGTCGAGACCGAGGTAGAGGGTCGAGGCTCCGGAGGGCTCGGGCTCGATGACCGAGGCCTCGTCTGCCGCGATCTCGCGCCCCAGCGCCTCTCCATGGCGCTCCACGGTCTTGGGCGGGACGGCAAGACCGGCGAGATCGCGCATGAGATCGCTGGAGCCGGCGAAGCTGACCCGTGAGGCCGCCAGAGCGACCATGCGCAGCACCGCTGGCGACAGGACGGAGTTCTCCATGCCAAGGGCGCGGTCACGGGGAGCGAAGCCGTGAGCGCAGCTGTCACGCAGCTGTCACAGTGATACCAGGCGCGCTGCAGTGTCAGGTCGCCCAGCGCCGTGGTGAAGGTCTTCGGCCGCCGGCCGCAAGAGCGGGCCGTGCCGCCACAGGTGCAGGAGATGCCGGGGCCCTGGTGATCGGAGTGATCGGCATTGAGTTCCCTGGCGACGATCCGCCCCATGATCTGCAAGGCGACACGCCGGACCTCGATCTCGAAGGCCTGGAAGTCCTCAAGACCACCCGCACCGATCAGACGCGCGACCTCGGCCTCGGCTTCCTTCGCGAACGCTTCATCGATGTCCCCCCTTTTTCGCCACCCTGTGCCTCCGCATCCCGGCCCCGCTGCAACCGGGCTGCCGCCAGAGCCTCACTGGCCTCCAGGAACTCCAGCGACATCTCCCGAAAGCGGCCATACTCCCCGACCTGTTGACGCACCTCGTCAAGGTCTTTCGCGCGAACCCGCACCGAGCGCGTCTTGCCATCGAGCGTCCGGGCCAGAAGATAGCTCGGCCCATGGCCCTTGCTGCCTTCACGAGCGCAGTGACAGTTCGGCTTTCCGCACTTGCGCCAGTTGGGTATCAGCGAGCCGGGGCGAAGGTCGCCCAGTGTGGCAAACTGATCGCGGGCGCGATCACGCCGCTCGATCAGGGGAAGAAGGAATGGATCGTCTGCCATGGCATGGTTCCCTGTCCATCTGATAAATAATAATATACCAGATGCTCACAGAAACCCAGGAAATAATCCAACCCTGTCAGACCCACCACAAACAAGACGTACACCCGTCCACCGACGGCAGATTGATCTTGAACGGGCTTGCGGTAATGTCTGCGCCGCCGACCGGAGGATACCTGATCATGGCACCACTCCCGCAATCGATGAACGAGGCACTGCCGTCGGATGAGCGCATCCGCGAGACCGGCGAGTGGCTGGCGGGCCATAACGTCAAGTACATCCTGTGTTGCTGGATCGATCTCCTGGGTCAGCCCAAGACCAAACCGGTGCCGCTCAGCGACTGGGAGCGGCTCGCCCGGGGCATGGGTCCTCAGTTTGCCGTGCATTCGGTGTCGTTCGTTCCCGAGCTTGGCCCGGCGGATCCGGACCAGATCATGGTCCCCGATCTCGATTCCCTGACACTGTGCCCCTGGGACCGGACCACGGCCTGGGTCTTCGCCGACCTCTGGTGGTCCGACAAGCCCTACAATCTGTGCCCGAGGGGAGCGATGAAGAGAATTCTCGCCGACTGCGAGGACAAGGGCTTCCTCGTCTATGCCGGTGTCGAACCCGAGTTCATCGCCATGCGCTGGAAGGACGGCAGGCCCGTCAAGGCGTTCGATGACGATCTGGAAGCGGGCGAGGGCCTGCGTCCGCGCCGTCAGGCCTTTGGCTACGATGTCGAGTACTCCATCAATTCCCTGGGGTTTCT
>JAJEHK010000150.1 GCA_022823765.1 Alphaproteobacteria bacterium
ATTTCCACGGCTGGTTCGGCCGCACGGAGCTCGATGTCGTCGATCTGGTGACCTGGGACAAGGGCACGTTCGGCATGGGATATCGAACACGGCGGCGGGGGGAGTACTGCATCGTGCTGCAGCAGGAACCCCGCAAGGCAAAAGGAGTGTGGAAGGCCCACAACATTCCCGATGTCGTCCGCGAGAAGATCACGCAGAAGAGCCACACCCATGCCAAGCCGGTGGGCCTCCAGGGCGACCTCCTGTCTGCCGTCACCAACGAGGGCGACTTCGTGATCGATCCGGCCGCCGGCTCTTTTTCCGTCATGACCGCCGCCCTGAGCCGTGGCCGCACCTTCCTCGGCAGCGACCTGAACGGATAGGGAAATACGTCACGCAACTCTCCGGTGTTCCCCATTCAGGTGGGTACGCCAACGACATTCAATCTGTCGGTCCTTGAGCTGGATCAGGCCCACGGACCGCAGTGCACCGGTTGCCTTGGCCAACTGATTGAAAACGTCATGCGGCCGTCGACCGGGTTGTTCCGGTTCGGGCGCGGGCGAATACGCGGTGTGGCGGAATGTTCATCGCCGGGACGGAAGACCGTATTCTTGTCAAGTGCTGGAGTGAGGACGAGGCATGAAGAGACCAAGCATGCTCATTGCTATGCCGCTGGCGCAAACGACGATGGAACGTCTCGCGGAGGCCGGTGATGTCACGGTCATTGATCCGGGCGAGGCGGGGGAGGATGCGTTCCAGAGCGCTCTGGCCAGTCATGACGGCGTCCTGTGTTCCGCCATGCAGGGCATTCCCGACGGCTGTCTCGAACGGGCGTCGAAGCGTCTGAGAGTGGTGAGCAACTTCGGTGTCGGATACGACAACGTCAACGTGGCCCTGGCGACGAAGTGCGGGGTGAGGGTCTGCAACACGCCGGGCATTCTGAGCGACGCGGTCGCGGAACTCGTCATGCTGCTCGTTCTCGCCCTGGCGCGCCGCCTCGACGATGCCTCGGCCTTCGTGCGTGGCGGCCACTGGGGAACGGCGTCATTCCCCCTTGCCCATGACATCTCCGGCAAGACCCTCGGGCTCGTCGGTTTCGGCCGCATTGGCAGGGCGGTTGCCGATCGTGCCCTCGCCTTCAACATGCGCGTGATGGCGAGCGATCTTCGCGACATCGCCGACGGTCCCTGGGAACAGGCGCCGTTGGAAACCCTTCTTGACGAAGCGGACTTCGTCAGCGTCCATGTCAACCTGTCCGAGGCCACCCGGGGACTGATCGGCGAGGAAGCGCTGACGCGCATGAAGCCGTCGGCCTACCTCATCAACACGTCACGCGGCCCTGTGGTCGATACTGCGGCACTGCGCCAGGCGCTGGTCTCGGGCGCAATCGCCGGAGCCGCTCTTGACGTCACCGATCCCGAACCGCCTCAACCGGACGATCCGCTCCTGGCGATGTCCCAGGTCATCATCACACCGCATGTCGGCACGGGGACCGTCGAGACCCGCGAAAAGATGGGCGACATGGCGGCGACCAACCTCATCGAGAGCCTGGCCGGGCGCCGGCCTCCGGCGGTCGTCAACCAGGTGGACCTTCAGTTCGAGGGAGATGCCTGAAGGGCGGACGTGTTCAGGATGACTTCGCCCGCGTCGCCGGTGGCGCGGTGTCATCACGTGAACGGCCCCTCAAGGGCAGGAAGGCCTGGAACGAAATGGCCGCCATGATGACGGCGCCCCCGATGATGGTCAGGAGTGTGGGGATCTCGTTGAGGAAGAGAAAGACCCAGAAGGGGGACAGGACCGATTCGACCATGGAAAGAACGGTCAGTTCCGCGGCGGGCAGGTGCCGTGCGGCAAGCGTGAAGAGGCCGTTGCACACGGCGCTGATGAAGATGCCCTGGGTCATGCACAGAGCCAGATCGTGGAACGAGATGGAAAGATGGTCGGCCGTCAGGGCTGCGGCCGCGCACGCCAACATGCCCGAGACGGCAACCGTCGGCACCATGTCCCGTCCCCGGCCAAAGCGGCAGGCGACGACATAGAACGAGGCGAGGAGGGCGCAGGAAAGCGCCAGAAGATTGCCCTCCCAACTGCCTCCGGCGAACCCTTCCCAGACCATGAAGGCGACACCCGCCATGGCGATGGCCGATGCCAGGATGGTCCGTCGGCCCATCGGTTCACGCATCACGATCCAGGCGAGCGCGCCGACGATGAAGGGCGCGGTGGCAACCAGGAAACTGATGTTGGCAATGGTCGTGCGCTCCATCGCCATGATGAACGTGACGGCGGCGAATCCGAGACCGACGCCGCCGATGACGCCTGGCCAGCCGATGGCCCTGAAGGCGCGCAGCGTGTTGAGGCGGTACCTGAAGACGACGAAGGACGTGATGGCCGAAGCAAGGCCGAGGCTGCGATAGAACACGACCTGGAGGGCTCCGGCGTCCTCGATGAGACGGAAGACGAGACCCGTCGTGCTCCAGCCGGCGGCCAGGATGAGAGCGACGATGACCCAGAGAAGACGGTTTTCTGACCGGAACCAGCCCAGCACGGCGTTCAACCTTCATGCCGATTGCGGATCCTCGCGGACAACCGGCTGGCAATCCGCACGCTATCTCAAGGTCAAATGACCCCCGTCGTCCAGATGCTTGCGCGAAAAAAAGTGATCCCCTTGTGCGTCAGGAGTCCCGGGGCTTGCTGCCGCTTCCCCTTGAGCCGAGGTCAGGCCGTGGACCGTGGCGTCAGGCGCACGCGAAGATTGGCCGGGAACATCGTGAAGGCGAGATGCTCCTCGACGCCGGTTCCGGCCGGATGGATGTCGAAGTTCCGCACCAGCATGGCGAGCACCGTGCGGATCTGGGTGAGAGCGATGTTGCGGCCCGGACAGAGCCGCGGACCGCCGCCGAACGGCAGGAATGCGCGCTGGTCATGGGGCGAGGGCTTGTCCTTGGCCAGCCAGCGCTCGGGATCGAAGCGGCCGGCATCGACGAAATGCTCCTCGCGCGTGGCCTCGCGGCGAACCAGCATCATGATTGTCGTGCCTTGAGGAACGAGGCAGCCCATGAGCTCGACGTCGCTGACCGGTTCCAGGACGTGAAGGGGCGCCACCGGCTTGAGGCGCATGGCCTCGTTGTTGAAGGCATCGATGAACGGAAGCTGCTTCGTCTGTTCCAGGGTTTCGATGGCTTCAGCCGGTGCTATGACCCTGTCGACCTCCTGGCGTGCCCGCTCGAAGTGTTCCGGGTACTGCATGAAGTAGTGAACGGCCCAGCCGGTGGAGTTGGCAGTCGTGTCCTCGCCGGCCAGCAGCAGTGTTCCGGCATTGGCAAAGATCTCTGCATCGGTAAAGCTCGACCCCTCTTCCTCCAGGGCAGCGAGAATGGCTTCGATGAAATTGGTCGGCTCCGGTTTCGCCGCCATCCGCTCCCTTGCGGTGCGGACCATGGCGTTGACCTCCTCCTCGATACTCTCGAGTGCCCGGTCGAGCGCCCGGTCCGATGGCATCCGCAGATGGCGCCAGTAGGTAAAGGGCGCATTGACGCGGCGATGCATCACCGGGAACACCTTGTCGAGATGGCGCTGGATCACGGGCCCGGGAGTTTCCAGCGTGTTGGCGTCGATACCGAAGGCAAGGCCGATGGTGACGTCGACCGTGAATCGCATGAGATCACTGCAGAGATCGATTGCATCTCCTCGATCGGCTGCCTGCTGCCAGCGTCGCCGCAAGCGTTCGGCTGTCGTGACCAGGGTTGGGAAAAAGTCTTTGAGATGCGCATGATTGAGTGCGGCGGCAACGATCCTGCGCTGACGCCGCCAGTCGTCGCCCTCGGCGGCGAAGACGCCCCTCAACCTCATTTCCTTCGCGACCGATTCCAGTCTCCGCGTTCGGCGGAACGCCTGCGGGCGCTGGACGAGGAGTCTCTGGATCGTCGCCCGGTCCGACACCACGACGACATCGGAAGGCCCGAAACGGACCCTGAAGAGCGGACCGTAACGGTCCGCCCATTTCTCGAGGTTCAGATGCAGTCTCGAGAACCGGATCTGGTGAAAGTTGCCGATGATCGGAAGGCCTGCCGGTCCGGGGAGGTCCCGCACGCTGGCCGGTTGGGAGGCAGTGTCGGCTATCTGCGTCATGGCGACCTCTTGCGTCTGAAGAGAAAAGCGCCGAGTGCCGGCAGCAACAGCACCGCCCCTGCCATGTTGACGATGAACATGAACGTCAGGATGGCGCCCATGTCGGCCTGGAACTGGAGCGGCGCAAAGATCCAGGTTGCCACGCCCGCGGCAAGCGTGAGCCCCGTAAGCATGACGCCGCTTCCCGATGTTGCAAGAGCCCTTTCCCACGCCTCCGGAAACTCAAGCCCCTCCCGCAGGTGGTTGCGCACCCGGCTGAAGATGTAGATCCCGTAGTCGACCCCGACCCCGACCCCGAGTGCGACCACCGGAAGCGTCGACGTCTTGAGGCCGATCTGGAGCAGGGCCATGAGGGCATAGGCGAGGACCGAGACGATGGTCAGCGGCAGGATGATGACCAGTACCGCCCGGATCGAGCGGAACGCGATCAGACAGACGGCGATGACGGCGGCGTAGACGTACCCCACGATCGGAAACTGTGCCCTCGCCACCTCCTCGTTGGTCGCGGCCATGACGCCGACATTGCCGGCGGCGAGGCGGAAGTCGATCGGCCCGTCAGCGTCCATGGAATTGAACTCGTTGACGGCGCTGATGATGCGCTCGATGGTCCGGGCCCGGTGATCCTCGGTATAGATGTAGACCGGCATGACGCTGCAGTCGGCATTCAGAAGGCCGCTCGTGGTCGGTACCGGTGCAACGGCCTGGACGAGACTTGACTGGTGGCGCGGCAGGGTGTGCCACTTGAGATTTCCCTCGTTCCACGCCGCGTGCAGGCGGCGGGCGGTGCCTGCGAGACTGCTGACGGACTGGACTCCCGGGACGTTGGACATCGTCCATGCGAAGGAATCGAGGTATCGCATGGTGGCATAGTCGATGCATCCATCGGCGTTCGTCGTGCCGATGACCGTCAACACGTCAACGCCGACGCTGAACTTGTCGGTAATGATGGAGGCGTCGCGGTTGTAGGGCGATCCGGGTCGCAGTTCCGGTACGCCTTCGTGTTCGTCGCCTATGAGAACATACGTCGCCTGCCAGGCGCCTGCCGCGGCCAGAACGGCCCACACGCAGATGATGGCGGCTGCGGGTTTGGGGCGCGCCGCGCTGGCGATCAGGGACCAGAAGGCCGGCCGCCGGCGCGGCGGGCGGGCCGTCACCGGAAGTCGGGCCAGGAGAACCGGCAGCAGTCCGAGATTGGTGAGAATGATGGCCGCCACACCGAGCCCGGCGGCCACCGCGATTTCCTGGATGACCTGCACGTCGATGAGCGAGATCGCGACGAAGCCGGCGGCATCGGAGGCGAGTGCGGCGACACCGGGCCGCACGAGCCTCCGGAAACTCGCGCGCGCGGCCTCGTGGGCAGTGGCCCCCCGGGACATCTCGTCGCGATGCGCGCTCACCACCTGGACTCCGTGGGAGACGCCGATGGCGAAGATGAGGAAGGGAACGAGGATCGACATGGGATCGATGCCGAAACCGAAGAGGGCGAGGAGGCCGATCTGCCAGACGACGGCAAGGAGAGAGCATGCAAGCAGAGCAGCGGTGAGGACGGCCGAACGCGTGTGGAACCCGACGAGGAACGCGGTCACGATGAAGGCGATGGCAAAGAACAGCGCCACGCCGGTCGCACCGTCGGAGATGTCGCCCACGACCTTGGCGAACCCGATGATGCGGACGTCGATGCCCGGCGTCGCCTGGAGTTCCGAACGGATCCTCTCGAGCTGGTGGGCCACCTCGACATAGTCGAGGCGGTCACCGGTGCCGGGGTGGAACTCCTGGAGACGCGCGGCGACGATGGCGCCGCTGAAGTCGCTGGCCACGAGACGTCCGACAAGACCCGCCTTGATGATGTTCTCCCGGATCCGGGCAAACCCGGCCTCGTCGGTGGTGAAGTCCGGAGGCAGAACGTTGCCGCCCGCTATGCCGTCCTCGACCACCTCGATGAAACGGACATTCGGCGTCAGTATCGAGAACACCTGCGTGCGATCCACTCCCGGCAGGAAGAACATGGCATCGGTGGCGCGGCCGAGGGTGTCGAAGTAGTCGGGCGTGAACATGTCGCCATCGGAGGCCATGACGGCGAGCACGATCCTGTCGGCGCCGCCAAATTCGGCACGGTGCTCGAGGAAGACCTCCATGTAGGGGTGCTTGAGCGGCACGAGCTTGGTGAAGCCCGCGTCGATCTTCAGGGTCAGGGCGGACCCGAGGAGGGCGATCGACGCCACCGCAAAGGACAGCAGAACGAGCCACTGGCGGGAGAAGAGGACACGCTCCAGCCACGAGGTCATGATCGCCTCACCTCAGGGAATGCCGGTCATGCGGCGGACGCCGAATTCGCCGACGAGCAGGACCGCACCGTCACCGAGAGCCAGTACCGACGCAATGCCGGGGCGTTCCTGAAGGCGGCTCAGCTCAACACTCCGCCCGTCATCATGGCTTGCCAGCAGCACACCCCCCAGACCCACCGCGACGATGGTGCCATCGGTGAAACGATCGAGACTGCCCAGGGTCGCGTTCGTGCCGGTTGGAATGTCGGTCCAGGTGGCGCCGCCATCGTGCGAGCGAAAAAGGTGACCCCTCAGGCCCGCCAGGAGGAAGGTCTCCTCGGAAAGGGCGAGGGCGCCGAACCACGAGCCCGTGTAGGGAGGCGCCAGTGCACGCCACGTCTTGCCGCCATCGTCGGAACGGTAGGCCACGCCGGCCTCGGCGCCGATCAGGAGACGGTTCCCGCCGGCCGGAACAAGGACGTTGAGGTGAAAGTCATCCTCGCTGATCCACCGCGCCTGCCAGGTGTCGCCACCGTCACCGGTCTCCAGGAAGGTGCCGTAGGCTCCCACGGCGAAGCCGTTCCGGGCGTCGGCAAACCAGACGTCAAGGAGCGGCAGCGAGTCATCGGGATCGTGATGGACCTGCTCCCAGGTGTCGCCTCCATCGAGGGTGCGCAGGATCAGGGAATCGTGCCCGACCGCCCAACCGACCCTGTCGTCATGCATGTGAATGGCAGTCAGCATCGTCGTCGCCAGTGACTCGACCCGCCGCCAGCTGCGGGCTGCGTCGTCGGAGACGATGATGTGACCCCTCGCGCCGACGGCGATAATTCTCTCTCCCGCGCGGTCGGCATCGAGAAGCAGGGCTTCGGCCGCAGGCTCCCCAGCCAGAGACGGCGCCGCCACGATCAGCAGCAGCGCCGTCAGAACTATGCCGCGTTTCACCTCGACGGAGATACCCGAAGACAGGACTCTAACGGCGCCCTTCGCGCCGCAGGGCAGCGACGGTGAAGTCGCGTGAAATCGCCTCCTCGTCCATGGAGCACATGTCAAACTCGTTATCGAGGCCCAGCGCCAGGTAGCGCCGTGCCTGCAGGTCGTGGTGCACTTCGAGCGTCGGCCAGATCAGCGGGTTCTCGTAGTAGTTGATGACATGTCCCTCGGAGACGCGCCACAGCTCGTCACGCGCGTCGTAGATGTCGACCACCAGGATCTGCCAGGAGTCCTCGTCGATGTAGAAGGTGCGCCGCTTGTAGATGTGGCTGGCGCCATCCTTCAGAGTCGCATCGACCACCCAGACGCGATGCAGTTCATAGCGCAGGTGGTCCGGATTGACGTGCTGCGGCAGCAGGATGTCGTCGAAGGTGAGCTGGTCGCTGTGAAGCGCGTAGGCGTTGTACGGCACGTAGATCTCGCGCTTGCCGACGAGTTCCCAGTCGTAGCGGTCCACGGCGCCGTTGAACATGTCGAACTGATCTGCCGTGCGAAGCCCGTCGGAGGTCGTGCCGGGATTGTCGTAGGCGATGTTCGGTGCCCGCCTGACGCGGCGCTGCCCGGGGTTGTAGGTCCAGGCGCGCCTGGGTTCGAGGACCTGGTTCATGGTTTCATGGACCAGCACGATGTCGCCGGCGAGCCTGGCGGGCGCCACCACCTTCTGCTTGAAGTACATCATGGTGTTGTCGAGGGCTTCCTCGGTCATTCCGGGAAGCGAGTACCGCAGCTCCGCCTCGATGTCGTACTGGACCAGGGTGTAGTCGCCGCCGGCCGTGACTGCCGCCTGGCCCATGAGGCACTTCACGGTGTTGCCGCGATAGCGCAGCAGGTGGTTCCACATGACCTCGAGGCCGTTCGACGGAATCGGGAAGGGAATGCCGATGACGGCGCCGGCAACGCCGTTGCCGCCGTCCACCAGCGACGCGGTCGCGGCGATCGTGCGCGTCGCCTCGTAGATGCGTTCGGGCACGGAGGCGCTGCGGCGCGTCGGATAGACCGCCATGCGGTAGCCGGGATAGGTCTCGATGAGGCGCTGGTGTCCGACCGAGAGATGATCGCGATGGCTGTCGATGTTCGAGGCATCGATGACGAAGAGTTGAGAATCGTCGCCGAACGGATCGCGGTGATGCTCACCGAGCACGTAACCTTCCGGCGGGGTGGCGATGCCGCCCGTCCAGGCAGGGATGGTGCCTTCTGCGTTGCCTGCGCGTTCCGCACCGAGCGGTGTCAGGTCGCCATCGAGCCGTGCGATCTCCTCGGCGGTCAGTCCGGCCACTGCCGGGGCATTCCAGGCAGCGGCAAGGATCAGCGCGACGGCGATGCGGGATGTGTTCCTCTTCATGGCATTTCCCCGACTCAGAACGAGTAGCTGAACGACATCTTGACGAAATCGCGGTCGCTGAGCTTGTTGGCGGTACCGCTGTGCCTGGTATAGCTCAGATCCGCTTCCCAACGCGCCAGATAGCCAATGCTCATGCCCAGCGTGAACACCGTTCGGCCATTGATGAACGGACCGGACGGCGCCGGACTGTTGCCCGAAACATCGTGCTGGAAGCGCAGGTAGGGAGTGAGCTTGGCGGCGCCCACGGCGTTGTTGTAGTCGAGCCAGAGCGCGCCCTGGTAACCCCAGGACGTGTCATCGGCAAATTCCCTGCCACCACCCTGGATCGGCGTCTTCCAGTCAGGCATGTCGTGGACATGCGTCACCGCCGCCTCGGCAATGAACCCCGTGCTGTCGGATCCCCACATCGAACCGAATATCCGTGTCCCCGTCACCTGCACCTGACTGACGTCCCGTTCGATCCAGCCAACAAGCCGATTCCCGAGAATGCCTGGAAACTGCGTCGCACAAGCGTCTCCTGCGGTCTGGGCGCCTCCAGCTCTGATGGCGCAGAGCAGGGGCATCAGAGCTTCTTCGAACAAGGATCCTTCCTCGCGCTGCAGAGGGGCATTGGGGTGGTACGAATACTCTCCCTGAAGGGCCCATCCCGTCGTGCCCAGTGCCGTATTGAAGCTCAGCCCGAACGTCTGAAGGTCTTCAGGATACATGATCAGGTAGCGCGACTGCCTGGCATAGCTATCGATCGCCAACGCAGGTGCCGCCGCCTGCCCGGCTAGAGTTCGGAAAACTCCCAAACTCTGGTCCATCTGCGTCTTCGTAGCGACGTCACCGGTGACCAGGGGTAGGCGACTGTGGACATTGGCATAGTAGAAGCCGAACTCAGTATCGTTGAGTTCTTCGGCGTAGTAGCGCAGGGCGAGGCCCCATTGGCCGTTGTTGCTCGGCTCCCCGTCTGCCTTGCGCTGGACCGACAGGAAATAGGGTTCGTAGGCCGCAACGCGATAGGGCAAACCTGCTGCCTGCATGGCGCCATTGATGGTAGCCGCCCCAGTGTCACCAAATGGTTGACCCTGGTCCGTGACCCCGAATCCGGGGAGGGAGAGAAAGGCGCGATTGCCACCGGCGCCGACGTAGTCGGAGGCTGAGAAATAGGTGCCGCTGGGATCGATTTCGGTCTTCTGCCAAAGGAACTGGTAGAAGCCCTCGACCGAGAGATTGGGGGAGGGATCAAACGCGACCGATGCCAAGGGCACGGGGACAAGCCCGTCGCGCAACTCCGAACCAGGTGTCCTTAAGCGGCTGACGTCGAAGGGATTGATGACATTGACGCCGTTGCGGATGAATGTGCTCTCGCCCCAGTTCAGCACCTGGTTGCCGATGCGAAGATCAAGAGGCATGTCGCCGGCGTCGACAGTCGTGGCCGCGTAGAGGTCGAGGAGCCTGAAGTCCCGGCCCGCGACACTCTTGGCGGCATCGCTGAGCGGCATGTGATCCCGCGTTCCGTACTGGTTCTCGAAGTCGACGAAACCATGGGTTCGGGCAAATATGTCGAACCTCTCGGCGTTGACCTCGAATTCCGCGGCGACGCTCGAGGTGTTGGAGACGATACCCCTGTCGTAGTTTCGCGTGCCGTCGTCGGAATTCGGGCCGGTGGGGCCCGTGTCCGCCGACTCCACGCGGAAGGTCACGCCGTGCGTGACAGTCACGTCGGTGTTCAACTCCATGTCACCGACGTTGGCGATCGAGGCACCTGGAAGAAGGACCGCAGACAGAAGCAGTGGACCAATCGGGACGATGCGGTGTTTCGACTTTCTCATCACGCACTCCGTTGACGAGAGGTGGTCAACACTAAGAGCTTGACCTAGAAGTGCGAATGGCCTCGCCACATGTGGTATGTCCTTGTCGGCTACGACACCAGACGAGGAGGTTCCCATGTCTTGGGACGAGGCCACTCATGAGCAGTATAGGCGCTCCGGGGCGCGATATGAA
>JAJEHK010000286.1 GCA_022823765.1 Alphaproteobacteria bacterium
CTCGCCTCGGCGATCGCGGCGGGCCTCGCGCAGGGCCTTGAGATGGAGGCGGCGATCATCCGCGCTCGCCGCTACGTCGAACTCGCCATCCGGACTGCGCCCGGCATCGGACAGGGCCATGGACCGCTCAACCACGCGCATCCGGTCGCGGCGGCGCAGTGACCCGTCAGCTATGCCACGGTGTCGATCCGTGCTAATCGGACCCGCAGTGTCCGGAACCGGTGCCAGGGGCGGGAATGATGTCTGATTACGGGTTTTCAGCGGCGGACCTGGAAGAGACTGCCGAAGCGGTCCGGGCGGTCGTTCCGGCGACGCCCCAGTATGCCTGGCCGCTGCTCAGCCGCAGGGCCGGGGCAGAAGTCTGGGTCAAGCACGAGAACCACACGCCGACCGGCGCCTTCAAGCTGCGCGGCGGCGTGGTCTACACCGATGACCTGCGTCGGCGGGAACCGGGGGTGGCGGGCGTCATCGCCGCGACCCGGGGCAACCACGGACAGAGTGTGGCCTGTGCTGCCGCACGAGCCGGCATGACCTCGGTGGTGGTGGTTCCGCACGGAAACTCGGTGGAAAAGAACGCCGCCATGGCGGCCCAGGGCGCGGAACTGGTCGTGCACGGGGCGGATTTCCAGGAGGCGCTCGAACACGCCCAGCAGCTGGCGGACGAGCGTGGCCTTCACATGTTCCCCAGCTTCCACCCGCTGCTGGTCCGCGGTGTTGCGACCTACGCGTGGGAACTGATGTCGGCGGTTTCCGATCTCGATGCCGTCTACGTGCCGGTTGGTCTCGGTTCGGGGATCTGCGGCGTGATCGCGGCGCGCGATGCGCTGGCACGTCGCACCGAGGTTGTTGGCGTGGTCTCGGACCATGCGCCGGCCTATGCGCTCTCCTTCGAGGCCGGACACCCGGTCTCGACCAACACGTCCGATACCATGGCGGACGGCATGGCCTGCCGGGTCCCGGTTTCCGACGCAGTCGACATCATCAGGGCCGGAGCAGACCGGATCGTGCGCGTGACCGATACCGAGATCCGGGCCGCGATCCGCCACCTGTATACCGACACCCACAACGTGGCCGAGGGAGCCGGAGCGGCGCCATTCGCGGCCCTGCTGCAGGAACGCCGTCGAATGGCCGGCAGGCGGGTCGGCGTGATACTGAGCGGTGGCAACATCGACCGGACACTGTACCAGGACATCCTGGCCGAGCCCGACCGGCAAGAGGGGACGACGGCATGACCGATGAACTGTTCCGCACCGATTCCTACCTGCGCACCTGCACGGCACGGGTCGTGGCGGTAACCGGGGCGGGTATCGTCCTCGACCGGACGGTCTTCTACCCCACGGGGGGCGGTCAGCCGGGAGATGCCGGGACGCTGACCACGAAGGACGGACAGCGCCTGCAGGTTTCCGATACCCGCAAGGGTCCGGACGGGATCCTGCACGTGGTCGAGGACACGACCGGCCTGCCGGTGGCGGGAGAAGAGGTCACGGCCGAGATCGACTGGGACCGCCGCCATGTGCACATGCGGGTGCACACCGCGATGCACATCCTCTGTTCGCTGGTCGACGGTGCGGTGACCGGCGGATCGATCGGGCCCGGGCGCGGACGGATCGACTTCGACATTCCCGGCGAGAGGCCCGACAAGCAGCAGCTGACCGACCGGATGATGCAGGTGATCGAGGCAAACGAGCAGGTGGGCATCTCGTGGATCACCGACGCGGAACTCGCAGACAATCCCGACCTGGTCCGGACCATGTCGGTCAAGCCTCCCTCGGGGTCCGGCCGGGTGAGGATGATCCGTATCGGCGATGGTGTCGATTTCCAGCCTTGCGGCGGCACCCACGTTGCGGCGACCGGCGAGATCGGACCTGTCTCGGTGGCAAAGATCGAGAACAAGGGCAGGAGGAACCGCAGGATTTCCTTCGTGCTCGGCTGACGTCGACGTTTCGGTCAGGATGGGCAAGCACCTGGACTGGCGGATTGGGGGACGCCGATGAAGGTGGAGTTCGTGACACTCGACGTCTTCACGGAAACGGTGTTCGGCGGCAACCCCCTGGCGGTGGTGACCGGCGCCGATGCGCTCAGTACCGAGCAGATGCAGGCCATTACCCGGGAATTCAACTATTCCGAGACCACCTTCGTGGTCGAGCCGACCGATCCGAGCTGTACCGCCGCAGTCCGCATTTTCTCGCCCGCCCACGAATTGCCGTTCGCGGGCCATCCCAACGTGGGCACTGCCGTGGCGCTCGCACGCATGGGCGGCGTGTTCGGCCGGTCAATCGGCAACCGGGTGCGGTTCGAGGAGAGGATCGGTGTTGTCGAGATCGACATCCTCAGGGAAGGCGATGACGTGGTGGGGGCGCGGTTCGTCGCACCGGGTCAGGCCGAGCGCGGCTCGATGTTCGAGGAGGATGCCATCGCCCAGTGTGCGGGGTTGCCACCCGGCAGCCTGTGCCTCGACAATCACCTGCCACTCATCGTTTCGCTCGGCATTTCCTTCGTGTTCGCGGAGCTGGTCTCGGTGGAGATGCTGGCCCGCTGCCAGCCGGCGCGGGCCGCGTTTGGCGCCCACCTGCCGGCCGAACTCGCCGAGGGGCTGGTGTTGTATGCCCGGGACCGGGGTGACGACGGCGAAATCCGCCTGCGGGTCCGCGTGTTCGCCCACATGCAGGACATCGTCGAGGATCCCGCAACCGGGAGTGCGGCGGCGATGATCGGAGCCCTGCTCGGCGAGGTCGAACCGGGTAACGATGACCTGCGCATCACCATCGACCAGGGAATCGAGATGAACCGGCCGAGCAGGATCGACGTCGGTGTCAGCAGGTCCGGGACCGACGAGCCCTCGGTGACGGTCGGGGGAAGGGCGGTGCCGGTCATGGCCGGTGTCCTGACACTGGAGGACCGGAACGATCGGTCCCCATCAACGAGCGGGGAGCAGACGTGACCCTCGACGCATACTGGAGCGATCTCGAGCAGGTGCTGGCGCTGGCGGCACGGCTGAACCAGGTTTCAGGCGAGGATCCGGAGGAACGCTCGCAGGCCTGGGAACAGGTGCTCGGGCAGTCCGACCTCGTCGACCGGGAGCGCACCGGGAAGGAGGGTAGTGGCGACTCGCCGCCGCGCCAGGTCTGGTGCACCAGCGTCTATGGTGTCCGCTATCTCGAGAAATCGGGTTCCTGGGTTCCGTTCCGGCACGGCGAGATCGAGATCGAACTGCCGCCTGAGGAGGCCGAAGGCGAGATGGTCGAGAACGCTGTCGACGCCAACGAGGGCGAAGGGGCCGATGCCGGCAGCGGGGGCGTCGAACCGGACGACACGGTCTGAACCGCGCCACTCGGCACGCCCCTGGTTCCACTCATTCGAGATGGCCTGGTTTCCGTCCGGTCCGGGTACGAAGGGGATGTGCGATTCCGGCATCCCCGGCGCCGGCCGTAATCGGGAGATGGCGCGAGCCCGGGCCCACGTTGCCCTATGCCCGCGTCACAACATCGCGGACGCACAGGATCGCCTGCGAGATCCGGGACGGGACGCTCAAGGGTATCGGCGCCACGGTGTCGTCCATCTCCGCAATGCGCTTCGTCGTTGATGGCCGGCCGGCAGACATCGGGGAGAACCCATCCATGGGATCACTGGTGACGCCGACGGCATGGGCGCGGTCCTGCCGCTGCCTGTCCGGTTTGTGCCTCGGGTCTGGCGGTGGGATTCAGGGCCTGGGTAGTGGCGGTGTTGACGAGGCGGTCCCGGTCACGCAGGACTGTCGGGCCACAGGTCGCCCAGGCTGAAAGTGATAGCCTCGAACGGAGGGATGCTGACGGCGTCTTCGTCCTTGAGTGATGCGATCAGAAGCCACTGTCCGTCCCTGAGTTCGAAGGCTTCCAGACCGCGGGCGAGCGGATCGACAAGCCACAGATGAGGCGCGTCTTCTCGAGCGTAGATCGGACGCTTCTCGTACAGATCGACCTTGCGGGTTCCGGGCGAGAGCACCTCGCACGCCCAGTCCGGTGCAAGGGTCGCGTAGGCGGTGTCCGGATAGTGCGGCATCCGTTCGCGCCGCCATCCTGCCAGGTCGGCCACGAGAATGTCTTCACCCAGGTGCAGTTCGGGCTCGAAGACAATCCACCAGCCGCCCGGACCCCTGTCGCCGTAGTTGAATGGCGGACTGAGCCGTGCTCCCAGCCCCGAACTTGCCCAGGCATGGCGCATGGCGGGCCGGGGCCAGGTGTGCAACGCGCCGTCGATGACCTCGGCGACCATGTGGGCCGGGGCACTCAGCACATCCTGATAGTCGGCGCGGCGTCCGTGTCGCAGTGTTCGGGCTGTCATATGCGGATCCGGTCCGGTCTCGGCAAAATCCTACGGCAAGGGGCGGGTATCGCCAATACGGTCGAGGTCCGGAACCGGACGAACGCATCGGATCGGCCCAGTGCCTGGCGGCGGTTCCGTTTGTGACTTTTCTCGGGGGTGGCATCGTCCAAAGTCGGGGCGCCCTGAGCGTGCCACGGGTGTTCAGCCGGACACACGGGCACGCCCGAAGGCTGTCCGGTGCTTGTTTTTCTCGGACGAGAACCTTGTTCCAGCATCGAGGAGATCAGGATGAGCCACAGAAGTCGAACATTCGGGAAGGACTGAGAAGTGGAGCAGCCGGCCGTCGAACGCTGGCCGGGCTGTGTGGACTCGGGACAGCCGCTCGATGGCCGCCAATAATGGAAGATATGCACGAAAAGCCATTTACTGAAGAGTCCGATGAGGCGCTTGTGACGAGATGCCGGGTCGAGGCCCCGTACGCGGCCAGTGCATTCGAACAACTCGTCCGCAGATATGAACCCATTGTCTATCGATCATGCCAGAAATATCTGAAGGATCCGTCGGACGCTGAAGAAGCGACGCAGGACGTGTTCTTGCGGGTTTTTTTCAACATAGCGAAGTTCGAAGGTCGATCTTCGTTCAAGACGTGGCTGTTTCGCATTGTGGTGAATACCTGCGCTTCGCGCTATCGATTGAGGCGTCGCCTGGAGGAACGTCATGCGGATTACGTTAGGGATATTGAACCCTTGTCCGAGCAGGAACCTTCGTTACACAGGCTGGACTTGGATGACGGGCCGCTGAGTGAGGCTCTTGACCGGCTGTCTCTGCGCGACCGCGAGATGCTCATATTGCGGCACGTTGCAGAGTTGAGCTTTCAGGAAATTTCAGTCGCCCTGCGGTTGGGACTCAGCGCATCCAAAATGCGGCTGTACAGGGCAGAAACCAGATTGCGTTAAGCCTTTGATGGACGACGTCAAGCCGAATGACACAGACATGTGACTTTCCGCTGCGTGGAGGAGTCGACAGGGATGACAGGGAATTGGTGCGTAGCCCGGGAGAACAGCGGCGATGCGGCACACCGCTAGCGTAGACGAGCAGAGGGTGGAACGAATTTTGTCCAGGATTCGCGCGGAGGTGGGCCTCCGTGACTTCCTTATATTCGGCCTGGGTCGGATCTGGATAGTGCTCCTTGTGCTTTGCGCCTTTGCCTACAAGGCCCTCAACCGTCCTGTGTCCCGCCGTAGCGAGGTTGCAAGGACAGAGCGTCGCCTGCCCGCCCGGATGATTGATTCGCAGGACGATCGGCGGATAGAGGATGCGTGATTGGGTGGTCGTGACTACACATCGATGGAGAAGGAGACCGTTATGGCTGACGCAAACGAGAGTGCTCCGGTAACGGACCTGCCTATAGCGTGGAAAAACTCGGTCCTGGAAGCGATGACAGCGCTATGGACAAAAGTTGCCGAATTCGTGCCGAGTTTCTTCGGCATGCTCGTGATTGTCATCTTGGGCTATTTGATATCAAAAGGGCTGGCGAAGATCACAGTCGCTGTACTGACGAAAGCGCATTTTGAGACTGCGAGCAATAGAACCGGTCTCGGCGCCACGTTATCGAAGGTTGGCATAAAGGCGTCGGCATCCGAGATCGTAGGCAAGCTCGTGTTCTGGTTATTCATGCTGACCTTCCTGATTTCGGCTTCCGAGACGCTGGGCCTCGAGAACGTTTCAAGGACGATCGACACCTTTGTCGACTATCTCCCCAATGTCATCGCAGCGGCCCTGATCGGCGTTCTTGGTCTGATGCTTGCGCACTTCATTCGCTCTGTTGTCGAAACAGCCGCAGAGGGGCTTGGTTTCGAATACTCCCGAGCCGTATCTCGCTTGGTACATATCGTGCTGATCGTGGTCGTCGGGACGCTCGCAATCGACCAATTGGGGATCGAGACTAATATTCTGAACAGCGTAATTGAAATTGTCCTCATCGCGACTGGAGCGGCGGTTGCAATTGCAATCGGTCTCGGAACACGCAACGTTGCGAACAGCGTTGTTGCAGGAGTATATGCGAGAGATATCTACAAACCAGGTACCGATATTCGGTTCAAAAATATCGAAGGATCTGTGGACAGTATCGGATCCATCACTACTCGCGTTCGGACAACGGATGGGAATTTCGTTCACATTCCCAACGACCAGCTGGTCCAGAGCATCGTTTGGGAAGATGTGTCGTGAGTGGAGTTTCCCGAAAACGGAGTGAGCGACGTCATCATTGTTGGAGATGTGCCGGTGAATGGACCAAGGGCCAAGTCGGAACGCTGGGAACAGGTAACCTCTGAACAGAACACCTGGCCAGGCTTGGCAGGCGCCGGGGATGACGGGTGTCAGGGCACTCCCATCTCCGGTTGTCTTGCCTCCCGACTTGGCTGCGGATGACAGGCTTGCAGGCTTCCGTGCCGGTTATCGTTGCCGGGAAATGGACAATGC
>JAJEHK010000027.1 GCA_022823765.1 Alphaproteobacteria bacterium
TGTACGTCACCTGCGGCGGCGGCAAGGATCTCTGGGTCCTGGGATCATGATTCTCGCCCGCAGTGCCCAGGGCCTCTACTGGATGAGCCGCTATCTCGAGCGCTCGGAGTTCATCGCCCGTCTTCTGGAACTGCAGACGAGGGCGCTGGTGGACAGACCGCTCTCGGAGATCCACTTCGGTTGGCGGCGCATCTACGGCAGCCTGGGCGCCAGTCCCCCGGCCGGCGATCTCGAGCCGGATCACAGCGAAGATTACGCCCTGGCGGATTCCTACACCCTTGCCGGCGATCTCACCTTCGAACGCAGCAATCCCAACTCCATGAGGAGCTGCTTTGCGGCAGGCCGGGAGAACGCCCGCCAGATGCGACACTGCATCTCCAGCGGGATGTGGACGAATCTCAATCTCGCATGGCTGGACATCAAGGACCTTGATATTCAGGACATCTGGGTCCGGGAGCCGGAGGCGTTCTACGCGCGGATGGCGCGGACCATGAAGACCTTCGACGGGTTCGCCGCGGCAACCATGTATCGTGACGAAGGATGGCAGTTCCTGCAGCTCGGCGTCTTCATCGAACGAATTCAGCTCACGACCGCCCTGGTGACCACGCATTGCCGCGTTCCCGAAGGCGCCGGAGATCACGAATGGACCGACCTGCTGCGGGCATGCCAGGCGCTCGATGCCTTTGAACGTGTCCACGGCGTGGAGAGGAAGCCTGAACGGATCCTTGCCCTCGTGATCACCGACCCGCTGCTGCAGGGATCGCTCCTGGGTTCTCTCACATCCGCCGAATCGTGCCTTGACGCCCTTGGCGACGAGGCAGGAAGCCCGGAGACGGCGGCCGCAGCCAGGCGTCTCGCCGGCAGAATGAAGGCCCGGGTGGTGTACGACTGGGCGGACAGCACCGACCGGCTATCATTGCTTGACGAGACCGCCCGGGATGCCCGCGACCTGCACGGCCTCGTCACCGGTGCCTGGTTCGAATACGCGATCGGAAGGGAACGGGCGTGACACCCTCTGCCGGTTACGAGGTCATCCATCGAACCCGCTACCGCTTCTCCGAACCGGCAAGCGGGAGTGTCCTCATGTGCTGCCTCAGGCCGTGTGATGATCGCGGCCAGGAGCTGCTGGACTTTTCCCTGGTAACCCGCCCGGAATCACGGGTGACGGACGACGTGGACTGCTTCGGCAACCACCGTCACGTGCTTTCGCTCCTCGAGGAACACGATCAGCTGGAGATCGAGGCGCGCTCGGTGGTGGTGCCCGCACCGGGAATCGACCATCCGGCGGACCTCGGAAAAAACGCCTGGGAGAGACTTCACGCAGAGTCGCGGCCCTTTGAAGACTGGGAATGGCTTCACCCGAGCAGGTTGGCACGTCCTTCCGCCTCGCTGACGGCGTTTCTCGAGCGCCACGCCATCGCGCCGGGCGCAGACCCGCTGGCCAGCACGCGGGATCTCTCGAGCGAGCTCCACCGCATCCTCAACTACGTTCCGGGCAGCACCTCCACGCAGTCCACCATCGAGGATGTCCTGGCGACCGGCCAGGGGGTGTGTCAGGACTACGCCCACCTGATGATCGCCATCACCCGTTCATGGGGCATACCGAGCCGCTATGTGTCCGGATTCCTGTGCCCCGACGAAGAAGGGAATCCCGGATATCACACCACCCATGCCTGGGTGGAGTGTCGCTTCCCGGATGTCGGCTGGACGGCATTCGATCCCACCAATGACAGCATCGACGGCCCCGGCCACATTCGCGTAGCGACGGGGCGCGATTTTTCCGACGTCTCGCCGACCCGCGGCATTCTGCTGGGCGGGAGCCAGGCCACCATCGAGGTCGATGTCAGGATCCGCCCCGCCTGACGGGGAACCGCTGCCCTATTCGACCACGGCAGTCCGGGCAGGGACGCGATGCAGGAAACCCGCGTCGTCGTCGGTGAACATCATCATGTCGATGAACATGGACATGCCGGCATCCTGCGGCAGGTAGAAGTTGGCCTCGTAGTTGGACGCCATCCCGGACTCGAACACCTCGTCTCCCGGATCGTTGTGAACGTCCCAGAACCACGGTCCGACCCAGTCCGGCGGAAAGGAAAGGCCCAGGTCGTAGCCGCCGACCCAGCACTGGTCCTGCCAGATTCCGGTGTCGCGGTAGTAGGCCTCGATGACCTCGAGAAGTTCGCGCACCGGCAGATTCGGGCGGAGAACCTCCGCCAGCATGGCCTTGACCCCGGTGACGGCGTCGAGATAGCGCGACACCTCGGGATGCGGTTCACCGACACACACGGTGCGCGCGATGTTCGAGTGGTAGCGGTGCCAGACGCCACAGATGTCGACGTTGACGACATCGCCCGGCATGATCTGCCGTCGCGTGGCCAGGGCATGCATGGTGGCGCTGCGCGCGCCCGAGGACACCGGCATGGTGATCGACGAGGGCTCGCCCCCGGCGCGCGCCATGGCGCGCACCATCTCGCCCCAGACCTCCAGTTCCGTGACACCGGGGCGAATGGTCTCGATGGCCGTCTGCATGCCGATGTCGCCGATCCTGGCGGCGGTGCGGATGAAGGCGAGTTCCGCCGGCGACTTGATCCGGCGCACGCCGTTGACGATGTCGCTGCCATCGACCACCGTCGCGCCGCGTGCCTCGAAGCCTGCCTGCAGGCGCTCGCTCACGGCGCGGTTCGGCCGGTAGCTGTGCATCTCCAGGCCGACCCTTCCGTTGAGCCAGCCCTCGCCGTCGAGGGCCTGGACAATGAAGCCGATCACATCCTCTGAAGGCTGGGCGTCGCCGCCGAAGATGCGCAGATCCCGGCTGACCGTCGTGAATCCCGCCAGGATCTCTTCGTTCTGCACCTCGATGTGAATGAAGTCGTCCGCGTTGACGTGAACGGCGATTCCAGTGACAGGCAGCCAGGCCGTCGGTCCTTGGGCCTGGTACCACTCGGCGCGATAGCCGGAGAGGTAGCAGACGGATTCCGGTGACGCGAGATAGAGGGTGTCGATGTTGCTGGCGGCCATTGCCGCACGTACCCGGTCCAGCCGGCGACGGTACTCGTCGAGGGAGAAGATCGTCTCGGCTTCCGGCCGCAGAAACTTCAGCGTCCTTTCCTTGTGCGTCATGCCCATCTGATCCCTCCCCTTCCACGTGACCGGGGCCTCTCGCTTCCGGCCGGTGTTTTGACCATAGTTCAGCCTGCGCACTATCCGGGAGGCCACGCCTTGGCGCTGATGCTGGGTATCGATACCGGCGGAACCTACACCGATGCCGTGTTGCTTGACACCTCCCGGGGCCCCCTCGGGACGGCAAAGGCGCTGACGACACGGCACGACCTGACGATCGGCATCGCCGGCGCCGTCGATGCGGTGCTCGGCGATCATGCCGGCACGATTGCCCTCGTGTCGGTCTCGACGACGCTCGCCACCAACGCCATCGTCGAGGGCCGGGGCAGTCCGTCGGCGCTCATCCTCATCGGCCATGCATCCGATGACGGAACCAGGCATGACGTCATGAGCGCCCTGGCCGGAGGTCCCCTGATCCGGGCCCGCGGAGGCCACGATGCCCTGGGCGAGGAAACCGCTCCTCTCGATCTCGATCACGTGGAATCAGAAGCCCTCAAGGTGGCCGGCACCGTCTCGGCCTTCGCCGTCTCCTCGATGTTCTCGGTTCGCAATCCGGCGCACGAGATCGCCGTGCGCGACATGCTGCGCCGGTCGACCGGCCTTCCGGTCTCCTGCGGCCACAGCCTGAGTTCCGAACTCGATGCGCCGCGCCGCGCTTTGACGGCGCTCCTCAATGCCCGGCTCATCCCCATGATCCAGGAGCTCATCGTCACGGTCACCACGCTGATGGCCGACCGCGGGATCCAGGCCCCGGTCATGGCCGTCAAGGGTGACGGATCCCTGATCGATGCCGCCACCGCGCTGGAGACTCCGGTGGAGACCATCCTCTCCGGCCCTGCGGCGAGCGTCATCGGCGCCCGGCATCTTTCCGGTCACGACAACGCCTTCATCTCGGACATGGGCGGGACCACCACCGACATCGCGCTGGTCGAGAACGGGCAGCCCAAACTCGACACCAGGGGTGCGCGGGTCGGCGGTTACCACACCATGGTGCGCGCGGTGGCCGCCTACACCAGCGGTCTGGGCGGCGACAGCGAGATTCGCCTCGACGAGAAGGGGCGGCTCGCCATCGGTCCGCGCCGGGCCGTGCCGCTTGCGCTCCTCGCCCACCGTCACCCCGGCATCATCGACACCCTCACCGGGCAGGTGAAGCGCGCCTGGCCTCTGGAATGGGACGGCGTCTTTGCGCTTCGCCTGCGCCAGCCAGCCCGCGAACCATCCGGCCTTTCGCGGCCCCAGCGTCGCCTGTGGGAAGCGCTCGCCGACGGACCCGTCGCCATGGAGGAACTCTATCGCGACCGCTCGCCCAAGCTGTCGCTGGAGGCCCTCGTGGAAAGAGGGCTCGTCATCACGTCAAGATTCACGCCGAGCGACGCCGCCCATGTCCTCGGCATCCACGACGCCTGGGAGGGCAAGGCT
>JAJEHK010000134.1 GCA_022823765.1 Alphaproteobacteria bacterium
GTATTCGGGCGTGGCGTGGATGTCGCTGTTGAGGCCGTCTTCGGGGATCCGGATATCGGCAATGGCATCGGGGGAGAAGTCGCGGGCAAGTGCCGCTTCCATGTCGGCCACCCGGAAGACGCAGGCACCGGCGCCTGTGACGGCGACACGCATTCCCGCGGCGGTCAAGGCAACGAAGACGCCGACAACGGCATAGCGAGACGCCGGATTCGGGAACTTCATGTAGGCGGCGCGGCGCGGCTCGGGAAAGACGACCGAGGTGACGAGTTCACCCTCCTCGAGTGCCGTCTCGAAGAGATCGACGAAGAAATCGTCCGCGGCAATCTGCCGGCGGTCGGTGATGACCGTGGCGCCAAGACCCACCAGGGCCGCCGGATAGTCCGCGGCCGGATCCGCATTGGCGATCGAACCGCCGAGCGTCCCCCGGTTGCGCACCTGGAAGTCGCCGATCTGGCCGGCAAGGCCGGCGAGTGCCGGGATGGGGTGCGTCATGCGCGCCACGTCGTTGTGACGCACACCGGCTCCGATGGTGAGTGTGCCCGTATCGGTGGAGGTGTGCTTCAGCGCGTCGATGGCCTCCAGATCGATGAGATCACTCGGCTGGGCGAGGCGCATTTTCAGCGTCGGCAGCAACGTGTGGCCGCCGGCGAGGTAGCCTGGATCCTCGCAACTCCCGTGGAGACGTACGGCTTCATCGATCGACTCGGCGCGGTGGTAGCGGAAGGCGTACACGGGTCTCTAGGCCTCACCGGGCGCCATCATGTCAGCGGCCGCCGCGATCGACCTGACGATGTTGTGGTAGCCGGTGCAGCGGCAGAAGTTGCCCTCGAGATGCTCCCTGATCTCCCGTTCCGTGGGCGAAGCGTTGTGTTTCAGGAGATCCAGCGCGCTCATGATCATGCCCGGCGTGCAGAAGCCGCACTGCAGACCGTGGTTCTCGTGAAAGGCCTGCTGCATTGGATGGAGCGTGTCACCGTCCGCGATCCCCTCTATGGTCGTCACGTTACGTCCGGCCGCCTGCACCGCAAGAAGGGTGCACGCCTTGACGGAATCCCCGTCGACGTGAACGACGCAGGCACCGCACTGGCTGGTGTCGCACCCCACGTGGGTGCCTGTCAGACGCAGGGTTTCGCGCAGGAAGGTGACGAGCAGCGTGCGCTCCTCGCACAACCCCGAACGTTCCTCGCCGTTGACCGTCATCTGGATGGTGATGGTCATCTGTAACACTCCCTCAATGAACGAAGGCCGCAAAGATACCAAGGGCGCTCACCGTGGCGACTGCCAGGGCGATGAATACCCGTTCCAGGGCGACTTCCGGCTTCCTGTCGCCGGCTGTTGGAGGCCGGTCGTCGGGCAAGGGCGGGAGTATATCCGGTGGGGCGATCAGACCGTCGAGACGACTGAAGAAGGTGTTGGCGATCTTGGTTGCGCTGGCTTCCACAAGACGCGCTCCCACCTGGGCGAGCTTGCCTCCGACCTTCCCTTCGGCCTCGTATCCGAGAAGCGTCCCCTCCCCGTCCTCGCGAAGGGTGATCCGCGCATCGCCGCTGGCAAAGCCTGCCGCTCCCCCCTTGCCTTCTGCGCTGAGCACGTATCCTGAAGGAGGATCGAGGTCCTTCAGTTCGACCCTCCCGGAGAAGACAGCTGAAACGGGACCGATCTTCGCCTTCACCCGAGCGGTGAAGGCGGTCGGCGACTCCTGTTCCACGGTCTCGCAACCCGGAATCGCCTGGCGCAGAACGACAGGATCGTTGAGAGCCTGCCACACCATGTCGCGTGGCGCATTGATGCGATGTTCACCGGACAGATTCATGGGCCAGATCCTTTACAGACCGTGCACGAGATGCAGCACGAGCACGAGGGCGAACACGAACAGCACCGCCAGCGACGCGGTGCCAGTCACCGGGTCACGCGCAAGGATGCCCGACGGCCCGCCCCAACGCCGGCCGACACCTGTCGCACCGGCAATCAGCGCCAGTGACGCCGCGCGAAGTGGCACGGCAGCGTCGCCAGCCAGCCGGAGAGCGTGACGCGCCAGCCTCGGCAGCAGCCAACGATAACACCAGTCGGCATCGATATTGACCCCCGGAAGTTCCGGCGGGTAGAGCCGGTAGAGCTTGAGGAGCGTGAAGGCAAGGGCCGAGAAGAAGAGCAGCTGGCACTGGGTGAGGACGTGGGACCAGGTGTAGGCGTCGTAATGCACACCATAGGGCAGCATGCGGTAGAGGAGATCGGGCCACATGCCGATCACGAGGCAGCCCGAGGCAGCGACCGCCATCGCCACCAGCATCGGCCGCGGCGCTTCCTTCGGACGCAGCCCGGAATCGTGGGCAAAGAAGGCGAAGAAGGGAATCTTGATGCCGGCATGGTGGAACACTCCGGCGGAGGCGAAGAGCAGGACCAGCCATATCCATCCATGGCCTTCCTCGGCGACCGCGACCATGATCATCGATTTCGACACGAACCCCGAGAACAGCGGAAAGGCCGAGATGGAGGCCGCGCCCACAATGCACAGTCCCGTGGTCGCCGGCATGGTGCGGTAGAGTCCGCCGAGTTCCGAACCTCCCATGCGGCCGGTGCGATAGAGCACGGCGCCCATGGTCATGAACAGGAGACCCTTGAACAGGACATCGTTGAAGGCGTGGCTGACAGCGCCGTTGAGCGCCAGTTCGGTGCCGACGCCGATTCCCACCACCATGAAACCCAGCTGGTTGATCATGCTGTAGGCCAGCACACGCCTGAGGTCATTCTCGATCACCGCATAGAAGATCGGGAACATGGTCATGACCGCACCGATCCAGATCAGTTCTCCCGTTCCCGGAAAGAGGCGGGCAAGGGCATAGATCGCAACCTTGGTGGTGAACGCGCACATCAGGACGGTGCCGGTTTCGGTCGCTTCCGGATAGGCATCGATGATCCATCCGTGCAGCAGCGGAAATCCGCACTTGATGCCCAGCGCCAGGAAGATGAGCCAAGCCGCCCAACCGTCGAGTTCCATGGCGGCAAGGCCGATGCTCTCGCCACCGGCGCGCAGCATGGCGATACCGGCCAGCAGCAGCAGTCCCGACGTCACCTGGACTGCAAGGTAACGCAGAGTCGCCCGGAGCGAGCCCGGTCGACGCCGTGCCAGGATCAATGCTGCCGATGTCAGGGCCAGCCCTTCCCAGAACAGGAAGAGGGTCACGAGATCGCCGGCAAAGACAGCGCCAAGGGCACAGCCTGCATAGGCCAGCGCTGCCACCTGCTGCAGGCGATCCGACATGTGCAGGCTGTAGATCACCGCGATGAGGGCGGCGAGATGGAAGAGCCAGGCAAAGAGAACGGAGAGCCGGTCGCTGCTGTGGATGACCAGATCGATCCCCATGACTGGGGCGCCAAGCGTGGTGGAGGGATCGAGAAACCACAGGTTGATGGCGCCGGCAACGGGAGTGGCGACCAGCAGGATGGAACGCCATCTCGCCGGTGACAGCGTGACGATCGCCGCGCCGGCGAAGAAGACCAGAAACGGCGCCACGCTAGTCATCGTAGTGGTCTTCCCGGCGCATCACGAGCTTGCGCAGTTCACGCGCCGCCAGCACCAGGATGACGCAGGCGACAAGACCGTAAAGGGCATGGAAACCGAACAGCGTCTCGAAGGGATGTTCGATATGCCGGTGCACCACGAATTCGGCGGCCACCAGAAGAAGACACAGGCCATAGAGCGCCCGGATGATCCAGCGGACGTTCCTGGGATTGTCCAGAAAACGGCGTTTCCCGTCGCTCATGTCAGCGACCCTCCGCCATGATGAAGACCCTGTCCAGCCACATGGTGACGGTATCGGGAAGGAAGAAGAGAGCGAGGCATCCCAATGACGTGATGACCATGGCCGCCAGGCAGGTGACGGGGGCCTCGTGCCAAGTGGTGGGTTCTGCCCCCGGCGCTACGCGCAGGAAGGCGCGGAAGGGAATTGTCAGCAGGTAGCCGATGTTGAGCAGGGTACTGATGGCAAGGACGGCGATGAACAGCACGTGCCCGGTAGCCAGAGAGCTTTCCAACAACAACCATTTGCTCCACAGACCGCCCAGCGGCGGCAAACCGATGATGCTGAGGCTGGCGATGGTGAACGCCGTCATGGTGAGCGGCATCGAGCGTCCAAGGCCGTCGAGTTCCGAGACGCGGGTCTTGTGGGTCACCACCAGAATGGCGCCGGCGCAGAAGAAGAGAGTGATCTTGGCGAAGGCGTGGGTCACCATGTGAAGACCGCCGGCGACGAAGGCGGCTTCACCAGCCAGCAGCGCGGCAAGGACAATGTAGGCGAGTTGACTAACCGTCGAATAGGCGAGCCTTGCCTTGAGATTGTCTCGTGTCATGGCCACCAGGGACGCGGCAACAATGGTGAAGGCGGCGGCCCACTGCAGGACGTCCAGTACGTGAAGGCCCTGCAGCAGGTCGAACCCGAAAACGAACCAGGAGATCTTGAGAATGGTGAAGACTCCCGCCTTGACGACGGCCACGGCGTGCAGCAACGCGCTCGCCGGAGTCGGAGCCGCCATGGCCGCCGGCAACCAGCGGTGAAACGGCATCAGGGCGGCCTTGCCAACACCGAAGACATAGAGTGCCAGCAGAACTCCGGCGGTCAGGTCCGTCACCTTGCCTTCAAGAATTCCGCCCGGAACGAAGTCGAGCGTTCCCGCCGCCTGCCAGGTGACAATGATCGCCACCAGGAACATGCCGATGGATGTTCCCATGAGGATGCCGAGATAGGTTCGCCC
>JAJEHK010000122.1 GCA_022823765.1 Alphaproteobacteria bacterium
ATGGCCAAGGAGAAGTTTGAGCGTACGAAGCCGCATGCGAACATTGGGACGATTGGGCATGTGGATCACGGCAAGACGACGCTGACGGCGGCGATCACGCGGATTCTGGCTCGCACGGGTGGTGCGACGTACACGGACTACGCGTCGATTGACAAGGCTCCTGAGGAGCGTGAGCGTGGCATTACGATCAACACGGCGCATGTGGAGTACGAGACTGAAGCTCGTCACTACGCGCATGTCGACTGTCCTGGTCATGCGGATTATGTGAAGAACATGATCACGGGCGCGGCGCAGATGGACGGTGCGATTCTGGTGGTATCTGCGGCGGACGGGCCGATGCCCCAGACGCGCGAGCACATTCTTCTGGCGCGTCAGGTGGGTGTTCCTGCGATTGTGGTGTACCTCAACAAGGTTGACCAGGTTGACGACGAGGAACTTCTGGAGCTTGTGGAGCTTGAGGTTCGCGAGTTGCTGGACGAGTACCGTTTTCCTGGGGATGACATTCCTGTGGTTCGGGGTTCGGCTCTGGCGGCGATGGAGGATGGCGACGCGGAGACGGGGGAGAAGTCGGTACTTGAGTTGATGTCGGCGGTTGATTCCTACATTCCGACGCCGGAGCGTGCGGTGGACCGTCCGTTTCTGATGCCGATTGAGGATGTGTTTTCGATCTCGGGCCGCGGCACGGTTGTGACGGGCCGTGTGGAGCAGGGTGTCGTGAAGGTTGGCGACGAGGTTGAGATCGTGGGTATTCGGGAGACGTCGAAGACGGTGTGCACGGGAGTGGAGATGTTCCGCAAGTTGCTGGATTCCGGCGAGGCGGGGGACAACATCGGCGTACTTCTGCGTGGCACGAAGCGCGATGAGGTGGAGCGCGGCCAGGTCCTGGCGCGTCCGGGGACGATCACGCCGCACACGCGTTTCAAGGCGGAGACCTATGTCCTGACGAAGGATGAGGGAGGACGTCACACGCCGTTTTTCACGAACTACCGTCCGCAGTTCTTTTTCCGGACGACGGACGTGACGGGCCACGTGCAGCTTCCCGAGGGGATCGAGATGGTGATGCCCGGGGACAACGTGACGATGGACGTTGAACTGATTTCGCCGATTGCCATGGACGAGGGCCTGCGCTTTGCCATCCGCGAGGGCGGCCGCACCGTCGGCGCCGGCGTCGTCGCCGAAATCGTCGACTAGAGAAGAGGCGAGGGGACGAAGGCCATGGCAGGACAGAACATCAGGATCAGGCTCAGGGCCTTCGATCATCGCCTGCTCGACCAGTCGACCAGCGAAATCGTCTCCACGGCACGGCGCACCGGCGCCAGGGTCAAGGGTCCCATTCCACTGCCCACACGGATCGAGAAGTTCACGGTCCTGAGAGGTCCCCATATCGACAAGGAGTCGCGCGAGCAGTTCGAGATCCGCACCCACAAACGACTTATCGACATCGTCGAACCGACACCCCAGACCGTCGATGCACTCATGAAGCTCGACCTCGCGGCTGGTGTCGATGTCGAGATCAAGCTGTGAGGTGATGGCCATGCGTTGCGGCATGATCGCCAGAAAGCTCGGAATGAGCAGGATATTCACCGAGGACGGCGGGCATGTCCCGGTCACCGTTCTCGAGGTTGGTGCGAACCGCGTCGTTGCCCGCCGATCCGTTGAGCGTGACGGGTACACGGCCCTGCAGATCGGCACGGAAGAGGCGAAGGCCCGCCACCTCAACCGGCCCCGCCGGGGGCACTTCGCCGCCGCCGGCACCGAGCCCCTGCGCAAGCTCGTCGAGTTCCGCGTCAGCGATGAGGCCATGTTGCCGGTGGGTGCGACGCTTTTGGTTGATCACTTCGTGCCCGGCCAGAAGGTCGATGTGACGGGGGTGACTCGCGGCCGCGGGTTCGCCGGCGCCATGAAGCGTCACAACTTTGGCGGTATGCGCGCCACCCATGGTGTTTCGGTCTCCCATCGCGCCCATGGTTCCACGGGCAACAGCCAGGACCCGGGTCGCGTGTGGAAGGGCAAGAAGATGGCCGGGCACATGGGAGACGTGAAGGTCACGGTGCAGAATCTCGAGGTCGTCTCCACCGACGCCGGCAAGGGTCTCATCATGGTGAAGGGCGCCGTACCGGGTGCGCCCTCGGGCTGGGTGCTGATCCGTGATGCGGTGAAGGCCCCGCCTGGAGATGACGTTCCCTTTCCCGGTGCCTTTGCCAGCGATGACGATCAGCCGGACGGGACGTCATGAAGATCGACCTGCATTCCTTTGACGATGGGGCGAAGGGCGATGTCGAATTGCCCGAGGAGGTGTTCAGCCTTCCCGTCAGGCCAGACATTCTTGCCCGCGTGGTGCGCTGGCAACTGGCCAGGCGGCGTCAGGGCACGCACATGACGAGGACGACCGGTGAGGTGACCGGGACCACGGCGAAGTTCCGGCGCCAGAAGGGCGGCGGCACCGCCCGCCATGGCAGCCGCAAGACGAACGTCTTCCGCGGTGGCGCCGTGGCCCACGGACCGCGTCCCCGCAGCCATGCCCACGCGCTGCCCCGGCGCATCCGCGCCCTGGGTCTGAAGACGGCACTTTCCCTCAAGGCCGGAGAGGGCAAGCTGGTCGTGGTCGACAGCACCCGGCTCAGCGAGGCGAAGACCGGCCACCTCAGGTCCCGATTGCAGGAGATGGGCATCAGCAATGCGCTCGTCGTCGACGGCAGTGAGGTTGACGCCGGTTTCCGACGTGCCGCCTCGAACATTCCCGGGATTGACGTGCTGCCTTCACGCGGCATTAACGTCCATGACATCCTGCGTCACGACACGCTGGTTCTGACCACCGATGCCGTGGCGGCGCTGAAGGAACGTCTCCAATGACGCCAGAGAAGTGTTACGACATCATTCACCGGCCGGTCATCACGGAAAAGTCGATGCGCGGCGCCGAGTGGAATCAGGTTACCTTCCAGGTGGACCGCCGGGCGACCAAGAAGGAAATCCGACAGGCCGTTGAGACCATCTTCGGTGTCACGGTCAGGGCGGTGAACACCATGAACCAGACGGGCAAGGTCAAGAGATTCCGTGGCCGCCTGGGCCGTCGCAATGCCGTCAAGAAGGCGGTTGTGACGCTGGCCGAGGGCGAACGGATTGACGTGACCGGGACACTTTGACCATGGCACTCAGACCCCAGAAACCGGTGACACCGGGCAGACGCGGCCTCGTCCAGGTCGATCGTCGCCATCTTCACAAGGGCGACCCGGTCAAGGAGTTGACCGAAGGGCTCAACAGGAAGGGCGGGCGCAACGTCCACGGCCGCATCATGACCCGCCGGCGTGGCGGCGGGCACAAGCGCCGGTACCGCAAGGTCGACTTCCGTCGTGCGAGATTCGATGTTCCGGCGACAGTCGAGCGCCTGGAGTACGACCCCAACCGCTCTGCTCATATCGCCCTCGTGCGCTATGAGGACGGGGAGCAGTCCTACATTCTCGCCCCCCAGCGTCTCGCGGTCGGCGACCGCGTGGTGTCGGGTTCACGGGTCGACATCCAGCCCGGCAACGCGATGCCGCTGCAGAACATTCCGGTGGGTACCGTGGTGCACAACATCGAGCTCAAGGCCGGAGCCGGTGGCAGGGTCGCCCGTTCGGCCGGCGCCTATGCCCAGCTCATCGGCAAGGACCAGGGATACGCCCAGCTCCGTCTCAAGTCGGGCGAGATGCGCGTGGTGCGCGGCGAGTGCATGGCTACCATCGGTGCGGTCTCCAACCCCGAACACCAGAACCGCAAGCTCGGCAAGGCCGGACGGTCACGGTGGCTTGGCAAGAGGCCCTCGGTGCGTGGTGTCGTGATGAACCCGGTGGACCACCCCCACGGCGGCGGCGAGGGGCGCACCAGCGGCGGCCGGCATCCCGTGACTCCGTGGGGCAAGCCGACCAAGGGTGCGCGTACGCGCTCGAAGAAGGCCAGCGACAAGCTGATCATCGCCCGTCGCCACCGCAGAAAACGCTAGGAGATCCGACGTGACCCGATCTGTCTGGAAAGGACCCTTCGTGGATGGCTATCTGCTCAAGAAGGCCGAGGCTGTGCGCGAGTCCGGGCGCAAGGAAGTCATCAGGACGTGGTCCCGGCGTTCGACCATCGTGCCGCAGTTCGTCGGCCTCACGTTCGGCGTCTACAATGGCCGGCGGCACATTCCGGTCCTGGTGACGGAGAACATGGTGGGCCACAAGTTCGGCGAATTTTCGCCGACCAGGACCTACTATGGGCATGCTGCCGACAAGAAGGCACGGAGAGGCTGACGCCATGGCAAGACGGCACTCACTGTCCGATCTGGGTGACGACCGGGTGCACGCCCGGGCCCGCTCCCTGAGGGTCAGCCCGCGCAAGCTCAATGAGGTGGTGGCGCCGATCAGGGGCAAGTCCCTTGATAGGGCGCTCAACGAACTGTTGTACTCCCGCCGCCGCATCGCCGGTGATGTGCGCAAGGTGCTTCTGTCGGCCATGGCGAACGCGGAAAACAATCACGGTCTTGATGTCGACCGTCTGGTCGTCAGTGAGGCTACGGTGGGCCCCGGACTGAAGATGCGCCGATTCCGGCCGGCCGGCCGCGGCCGCGTTCACCCCTATCGCAAGTCGTTCTCGAATCTCGAGATCGTGCTGTGCGAGACCCAGGAAGGTGAGGACTGATATGGGACACAAGGTCAATCCCGTCGGCTTGCGCCTCGGCATCAACCGGACATGGGATTCGCGTTGGTATGCCAGTGGCGCGGGCTATGCCCGAATGCTGCACGAGGACCTGGCCATACGCCGCCTGGTGCGCAGCCAGCTGTCGCAGGCGGGCATCTCGAAAATCGTCGTTGAACGCCAGGCCTCCAGGGTGCGGGTGCTGATCCATACGGCCAGACCCGGTGTCGTCATTGGCACGCGTGGCAAGGGAATCAAGTCGCTGAGCGAGAGCCTCCAGGCGCTAACCGAATCGACCGTCGCGGTGAACATCGTCGAGATCCGCAAGCCCGAAGTGGACGCCTACCTGATCGCCGAGAACATCGCTCAGCAGCTGGAACGGCGTGTTTCCTTCCGCCGCGCCATGAAGCGCGCCGTGCAGTCTGCCATGCGGCTCGGAGCGGAAGGCATTCGAATCAATGTCGAGGGACGCCTCGGCGGTGCCGAAATAGCCCGTGCGGAGTGGTATCGGGAGGGCAGGGTGCCGCTTCACACCTTGCGAGCCGACATCGATTTCGGCCGGGTCACGGCGAAGACGGCCTACGGCACGCTCGGTGTCAAGGCCTGGGTCTTCAAGGGCGAGGTGTTCACCCACGACCCGGGGGCCCACGAGCGCCGCGAGACGGAACTTCACGGCACCCAGGCGAGGATGTAACGGTCATGCTATCCCCGAAGAAGACACGTTACCGCAAGGCGCAAAAGGGTCGTATCCACGGCCACGCCAAGGGGTACACCAGCCTCAACTTCGGCGCCTACGGCATGAAGGCGCAGTCCGCCGGACGCATCACGGCACGCCAGATCGAGGCGTCCAGGCGTGCCATCACCCGCTACATGAAACGTGCCGGGCGCGTTTGGGTGACCGTGTTCCCGGACGTTCCAGTTTCCACCAAACCGGCCGAGGTGCGCATGGGCAAGGGCAAGGGTTCGCCGGAGTACTGGATGTGCCGGGTGAAGCCTGGTCGCGTGATGTTCGAACTCGATGGCGTCGACGAGACGACGGCTCGCGAGGCTATCAGGCTGGGCGCGGCGAAGCTGCCGATACCGGTACGCTTCATCCAGCGCCATTCCGGAGGCACGGCATGAGAGCGGTGGAGATCCGGGCCATGAGTGCTGACGAGAGGAAGGAGCAGCTGCTTTCGCTGAAGAAGGAGCTCTTCAACCTGCGCTTCCAGCACGCCAACGGGCGCGAGGGAAACACGGCGCGTGTCCGGCAGATCCGCCGTGACATCGCGCGCATCAAGACTGTTGAAGGGCGGTTCCGGGCCGGCCTTGAGGGAGGCGCGTGAGCCATGTCGCGACGCACGATGCAGGGAGTGGTGACAGGGAAGTCGGGTGACAAGACCGTCGTGGTCAGGGTCGACCGGCTGATGAAGCACCCGCTCTACAAGAAGACAATCCGCCGTTCCAAGCGCTATCACGTCCACGACGAGACCAACGAGGTCCAGGTCGGTGACAAGGTCCGGATCGGTGAAAGCCGTCCGCTGTCGAAGCTGAAGCGGTGGACGGTTCTCGAGCCCGCCGTCTGACCGGCGCGCCCGTAGGGAGAAGTGATCGATGATCCAGGCTGAGACCAATCTCTTTGTGGCCGACAACTCCGGTGCGAGACGCGTGCAGTGCATCAAGGTTCTTGGTGGCTCGAAGCGAAAGACCGCAAGCGTTGGCGACATTATCGTCGTCACCGTCAAGGATGCCGATCCCCAATCGCCTGATCGTAGCGCCAAGATCAGGAAGGGCGATGTGGCCCGTGCCGTCATCGTGCGCACCGCGAAGGAGATTCGTCGCCCGGACGGCAGCGCCCTGCGCTTCGACCGCAACGCGGCGGTGATCATCAACCGGCAGAACGAACCGGTGGGTACCCGCATCTTCGGCCCGGTCACGCGCGAACTGCGTTCCCGCAATTTCATGAAGATCATCTCTCTGGCGCCCGAGGTGCTCTGATGGCTGCAAGGATCAAACACGGAGACCGCGTGATCGTGCTCGCCGGCCGTGACCGGGGCCAGCAGGGCGAGGTCCTCAAGGTCCTGCCACGAGAGGGCCGGGCCATTGTCTCGGGCGTCAACGTGGCGCGGCGTCACACCAAACCGACAGCGCGGGACCCGGGTGGCATCATCAACAGGGAACTCGCGATCGATCTTTCGAATCTGGCGGTGGCCGATCCCGTTGACGGCCGGCCGACCCGTGTCGGATTTCGCACTCTGGACGATGGCCGCAAGGTCCGCGTGGCCAAGCGTTCAGGCGAAGTGATTGACGGATGACGGAGGACAACGCCATGGCCGTGCCGCGTCTCAAGGCGATGTACAACAACTCCATCCGTCCTGCGATGATGGAGACGTTCGGTTACGGGAACATCCACGCCGTTCCCCGGCTTGACAAGATTATCCTCAACATGGGTGTGGGCGATGCCGTGCAGGATTCAAAGCAGGCGGAGTCCGCTGCCGGGGAACTGACATTGATTGCCGGACAGAAGGCGGTCGTCACCCGGGCCTCGCGTTCCGTGTCGAACTTCAAGCTGAGGGAAGGAATGCCTGTCGGGGCGCGGGTCACGCTGCGCGGACGCCGCATGTTCGAATTCCTCGACCGGCTCGTCACCATCGCGCTGCCCAGGGTGCGCGACTTTCGCGGCGTCAGTCCGAAGAGCTTTGACGGCAGGGGCAATTTCGCCATGGGCCTCAGGGAACAGATCGTGTTCCCCGAGATCGACTATGACCGGGTCAGCCGCATTCGCGGGCTTGACATTGTCATCTGCACCACAGCGAAGACCAACGACGAGGCCTGGCACCTGCTTGACGGTTTCCAAATGCCATTCACCAGGTCGTGAACAATCTGTCGAGAGTGTTCCCAAGGAAAGGACGATCATGGCAAAGAAGAGCGCCATCGAAAGAAACAAGAGGCGGAAGAAGCTCGTTGCACGCTTCGCCGATCGGCGGGCCGCACTCCTCGCCCAGGCGAAATCGCAGGACCTTCCCGTGGAAGAGCGTTTTCAGGCGAGACTCAAGCTCGCCAAGCTGCCGCGCAATTCAGCGAAGGTCAGGGTGCGCAACCGTTGCGCCGTGACCGGCAGGTCGCGCGGCTACCACCGCCGATTTGACATGTCCCGGGTTATGCTGCGCGAACTGGCTTCCGATGGCCTGATTCCCGGCATGGTCAAGTCAAGCTGGTGAGCGAGGTGAGACAAGCGTCATGACAATGACCGATCCCCTGGGCGACATGCTGGCCCGCATCCGGAACGGACACATGCGTGGCAAGACGCGCATCAATTGCCCGGCGTCGAAACTCAAGGAAAACGTGCTCGGCGTACTCAAGCGCGAAGGTTACATCCGCGACTGGCACCGCAGCAGCGAGTTGCCGTCGCGGCCAGAACTCGTGATTGAGCTCAAGTACTACGAAGGCGAGCCGGTGATCCGCGAGATTGGCAGGATTTCCACGCCCGGACGGAGGATCTATTCCGGTGTCAGGGATATGCCCAGCGTCTATGGCGGTCTGGGCATCACCATCATGTCGACGCCCAAGGGCGTGATGACCGATGACGAGGCACGCGCCGCCAATGTTGGCGGCGAAGTGCTTTGCCGCATCTTCTGACGCAGGCGAGGAGAGGTAAGCCATGTCCCGCATCGGAAAGAACGCGATCGCCGTGCCCGAGGGAGTCGCCGTCTCTGTTGGCGAATCGTCGATCGAGGTCTCCGGAGCGAAGGGATCGCTCACTCAGTCCCTTCTCCCCGAGGTGTCGGTGGTTCTCGAGGGGGACGTGCTGATGGTGACACCGAATTCGTCATCGCGTCAGGCGACGGCCCTGTGGGGCACGACGCGCTCCAACATCCAGTCGATGGTGACCGGGGTCACGTCGGGATTCCGCCGCACTCTCGAACTCCAGGGCGTGGGTTACCGGGCGCAGATGCAGGAAGGAACACTGCGACTCCAGGTCGGTTTCAGTCACGACATCGAGGTTCCGGTGCCCGATGGCCTCGCCGTCGAGTGTCCGAACCAGCAGGAGATCGTCATCAGCGGCATCGACAAGCAGCGCGTCGGCCAGCTTGCCTCCGAAATCAGGCGTCTGCGGCCACCGGAGCCGTACAAGGGCAAGGGGATTCGTTACAGCGGCGAGGTCGTTTTGCGCAAGGAAGGCAAGAAGAAGTAGGGGTGGCCATGAAGACGGCAAGAGAACTCCAGGCGCGCCGCCGGGCGCGAACACGTCTCAAGCTGAAGGCACGGGCTGCCGGTCGGCCGCGGCTCTCTGTCTTTCGCTCGTCACGGAACATCTATGCGCAGATCATCGAGGATGGTGCCGGGGTCACCCTGGCTTCGGCATCCAGCATCGACGGCGGGATCAAGGGCGAGGTAGCGAACGGCGCCACCATCGAGGCGGCGTCGCGCATTGGCAAGGCCATTGCCGAGCGCGCCATCGCCGCCGGAATAACCGAGGTGGTATTCGACAGGGGAGGTTACCGCTATCACGGCCGCGTCAAGGCTCTTGCGGATGCCGCCCGTGAAGGCGGACTCAAACTTTAGAACGTGCTCTGGAAGGGATAGGGGATGGCATCATCGGGTCGTGAACGGGGCGGCGGACGCCGCGGCGGCGGTGACAACCGGGAGGGCAGCGAGTATCTTGAGAAGCTCGTCAGCATCAACCGCGTCGCCAAGGTCGTCAAGGGTGGCCGGCGGTTCGGGTTTGCCGCGCTCGTGGTGGTCGGTGACCAGAAGGGCCGCGCCGGTCACGGCGCCGGCAAGGCGCGCGAAGTGCCTGAGGCAATCCGCAAGGCGACCGAACAGGCGCGCCGCAACATGGTGCGGGTGCCGCTGCGGGAAGGGCGCACCCTGCATCATGACGTGACCGGACGCTATGGTGCCGGTCGCGTGGTCCTGCGTTCTGCACCGCCGGGTACCGGCGTCATTGCCGGTGGTCCGATGCGTGCCGTCTTCGAGGCGCTCGGCGCCCAGGATGTCGTCTGCAAGTCGACCGGCAGCGCCAATCCCCACAACATGGTCAAGGCAACCTTCGATGCGCTGGCGCGGACAATGTCTCCACGCCAGGTAGCCGCCAAGCGCAACAAGTCGAACCGACTGATCCAGGAGTCGAGGACCTGATGGAAGAAGCAAGGACCGGGCGCATCAGGGTCACGCAGACCGGCAGTCCCATCGGCCGTCCGGAGGACCAGCGCCAGACGCTCGTCGGCCTGGGCCTGGGGCGCATGTCGAGAACGCGCGTCCTCGAGGACACGCCTGCCGTGCGCGGCATGCTGAAGAAGGTGCATCACCTAGTGGACTGGGAAGAAATCGGCGGGGATTCCAGCTCATGAAACTCAACGAGATCCGTGACAATCACGGCGCCACACATGCGCGCAAGCGCCGCGGACGTGGTATCGGCTCAGGTCTTGGCAAGACAGGCGGGCGCGGCCACAAGGGCCAGAAGTCACGGTCCGGTGTCGCTCTTGCCACCTTCGAGGGTGGCCAGATGCCGATCTACCGGCGTCTGCCCATGCGCGGATTCACGAATCCATCGCGCAAGCGCTACGTCGAGGTGACGCTGGAGCGTCTGCAGCGTGCCATCGATTCCGGCAGACTCGACGCCAGTCAGGCCATAACCGGTGAGATCCTGCGTGAAGCCGGTGTCATCCGGCGGCTTCGCGACGGTATCAGTCTCCTTGGCTCGGGCAACCTCGCAGCACGCATCGAGATCACGGTCGCCCGGGTCACGAAGTCGGCACGCAGGCAGATCGAGGAACAGGGTGGTACCGTCAACGTGACTGCCGGCTGACGAACAGGGACATGGCAACCCGCCAGGACCAGTTCGCCGGCCAGCTCAATCTCGGAGCACTTGGCAAGGCGACGGAACTCAGGAAACGCCTCTGGTTTACCCTGGGTGCGCTGGTGGTCTATCGCCTGGGCACCTACATCCCCATTCCCGGGGTTGATCCCTCGGTCCTGGGCGACATCTTCCAGCAGCAGGCCGGCGGCATCCTTTCGATGTTCAACATGTTTGCCGGTGGCGCCCTGGAACGCATGACGATCTTTGCGCTCAACGTCATGCCCTACATCTCCGCCTCGATCATCATGCAGCTGATGACGGCTGTCTCGCCGCGTCTTGACCAGCTCAAGAAGGAAGGCGAGGCGGGGCGCAAGACGATGAACCAGTACACCCGCTACCTGACAGTGGCCCTTTGCATCGTCCAGGGCTACGGCATCGCAGTCGGTCTCGAGGCGATGGCGGGAAGTCAGGGTTCGGCGGTCATCGAACCCGGTCTCTTCTTCCGCTTCACCACAGTCGTGACCCTTCTGGGTGGCACCATGTTCCTGCTGTGGCTTGGCGAGCAGGTGACCCAGAGGGGGGTCGGCAACGGCGTCTCCCTCATCATATTCGCCGGAATCGTCGCCAGCTTCCCGGGCGCCATCGCCCAGCTGCTGGAGCTGGGCCGGGTCGGCTCGCTTTCCGCGTTCACCATCATGGCGATCTTTGCCGGTGCCGGCCTGATCATCTACTGGATCGTGTGGATGGAGCGCGCCCAGAGACGCATCATCGTGCAGTATCCCAAACGTCAGGTCGGCAACCGCATGTTCGGTGGCGAGAGTTCCTACCTCCCCCTCAAGCTCAACACCGCCGGTGTCATTCCACCCATCTTCGCCAGCTCCATCCTTCTGATGCCCGCGACCTTTGCCAGCTTCTCGGCAGTGGGGACCGGTTCGAGCTGGCTGACGGAGATCACCAGGCTGCTGGGCCGCGGTGAGCCCCTCTACCTGTTGATCTTCGGCTCGGCGATTGTCTTCTTCTGCTATTTCTATACGGCGGTGGTCTTCAATCCGGCTGATACCGCGGACAACCTGAGAAAGAACGGCGGCTTCATTCCGGGCATCAGGCCGGGCAAGAACACCACCGAATACCTCGATTTCGTGCTCACCAGACTGACCACCTTGGGTGCGCTCTATCTGGCCCTCGTCTGCCTGATTCCCGAGTACCTGATCGGCAGCCTTGCCATTCCTGTCTTCCTGGGCGGAACATCGCTGCTGATCTGCGTTACCGTGACCATGGACACGGTCTCCCAGATCCAGTCCCACTTGCTGGCCCACCAGTACGAGGGCCTTATCCGCAAGGCCAAGCTCAAGGGGAGGCGGCGATGAAGCTGCTTCTTCTAGGCCCCCCGGGGGCCGGGAAGGGAACCCAGGCGCACCGCCTGATGGCGCGCTATGACATTCCCCAGCTTGCCACGGGAGACATGCTGCGCAAGGAGGTGGCCAACGGCAGCGAACTCGGCCGTGCTGCGGCTCGGATCATGGAAAGGGGCGATCTTGTCTGTGACGATCTCATCATGGCCATGATTGCGGGACGTATCGACCGGGAGGACTGCCGGAACGGATTCATCCTCGACGGGTTTCCGCGGTCTGCGGCCCAGGCCGAGGCTCTCGACACCATGCTGTCATCGCGCTCGAGTGACCTTGATCGCGTCATCGAAATCGGTGTCGATGACGACATTCTTGTCAGCCGCATCACCGGGCGCTTCACCTGCCGCGCCTGCGGCGCCGGGTACCATGACGTCTTCTGCAGACCCCGCGAGAGTGGCGTGTGCGATTTCTGCGGCGCGCGGGATTTCGACAGGCGCGCTGATGACAACGAGGAAACGGTGCGTTCGAGACTGGCCGTCTACCATCGTCAGACAGCGCCTCTCCTGCCGTACTACGCCTCTCGCGGCATCCTCGTCACGGTTGACGGCATGGCCGCCATCGACAAGGTGACGGAGCAGATACTGGCGGCGCTTCCGACGCCGTCTGCAATTGACAGCGACGACGGGCGTCCATTAGAATGACGCCACTGTCCGTCAATCAAATTCATCCATATCCCCTTCAGTTACTGGCCAGGGAGAGACGGCTTTGGCGCGCATTGCAGGAGTGAACATCCCGACGTCCAAGCGGGTGGAAGTGGCGCTGACCTATATTCACGGAATCGGGCGCACGAGTGCACGCCAGATCTGCCGTGCAGCGCAGATACCCGATGCCAGACGTGTCAACGAACTCACGGACGCCGAGGTCGTCCAGATCCGCGAACTGATCGACCGCGACTACACGGTTGAAGGTGACCTGCGCCGTGAGGTGGCCATGAGCATCAAGCGGCTGATGGATCTCGGATGCAACCGCGGTATTCGTCACCGCAAGGGGCTGCCGGTTCGAGGCCAGAACACCCACAACAATGCGCGAACCCGAAAGGGCAAGGCGCGGCCGGTAGCCGGCAAGAAGAAGTAGATTCCCGACAATGGCACGTGAAACGACCCGCGTCAGGCGGCGCGAGAGGAAGAACATCACATCGGGCCTCGCCCATGTGACCGCTTCGTTCAACAACACCATGATTACGATTACCGATGCCCAGGGCAATGCCATCTCCTGGTCGTCGGCGGGGTCCATGGGCTTCAAGGGATCGCGCAAGTCGACGCCCTATGCCGCGCAGATGGCGGCCGAAGACGCCGGTCGCAAGGCGCAGGAACACGGTGTCCAGACCCTGGAAGTCTATGTCAAGGGACCGGGTTCGGGACGTGAATCGGCCCTGCGCGCCCTGTCCGCAATCGGCTTCCAGATCACCGCCATCCAGGATGTGACCCCGATCCCGCACAACGGATGCCGACCGCGCAAGCGTCGCCGAGTCTGACCTCTCCCCTGACATCGTGACCGTGACGGGCGCCGCGATGCGGCAGCGTCACCAATGAGGCAATGAAGCACAATGGACAAGAACTGGACGGCTCTGATCAAGCCCAGGAAGTTGCAGATCATTCCCGGAATGGACGCTTCACGCGAGGCGGATATCGTCGTCGAGCCTCTCGAGAGAGGCTTCGGTACGACCCTGGGCAACGCGCTGAGGAGAATTCTGCTGTCGTCGCTGCGCGGTGCCGCCGTGGTTGGCGTGCGCGTGAACGATGTCGTTCACGAGTTCTCGTCGATCCGCGGCGTGCACGAGGACCTGACCGACATCATCCTCAACATCAAGGCGCTGGCCATCAAGATGCACAGCGACCATACACCCGAGCAGCCGCGACGTGTGTTTCTCAGCGCCAGCGAGCCTGGCGCCGTGTTGGCGGGCCGTATTGACGGCGGGGCAGATTTTGAGGTGCTGGACCCCGATCATGTCATCTGCACCCTCGATGCCGGCGCCAGCCTGGAGATGGAGCTGCTTGTGGCGACCGGCAACGGTTACGTTCCCGCTTCGCGCAACCGCGACGAGGAGGCGCAGATCGGACTGATCCCCATCGATGCCATCTACAGTCCGGTGCGCAAGGTTGCCTTCAAGGTGGAAAACAGCCGCGTCGGGCAGGTGACGGACTACGACAGGCTTGCCATGTCGGTGGAGACCAACGGTGCGGTCAACCCCGAGGACGCCGTGGCTCTGGCGGCACGCATCCTCCAGGAACAGCTGCAGCCCTTCGTCAACTTCGAAGAGCCGCAGGATCTTGTCGATCACGATGATGTGCGGGAGCCGGAATTCAACAGGCACCTGCTGCGCAAGATCGACGAACTCGAACTCTCGGTGCGTTCGGCCAATTGTCTCAAGGGAGACAACATTGTCTACATCGGCGACCTCGTTCAGAAATCCGAGTCGGAAATGATGCGGACCCCGAACTTTGGCCGCAAGTCGCTCAACGAGATCAAGGAAGTGCTGGCGCAGATGCAGCTCGGCCTCGACATGAATCTGCCGGACTGGCCGCCGGAGAACATCGAGGAGCTGGCGCGGCGTTACGAGAATCCCTTCAGCTGACGAGGACGGGGAGAGGGTCATGCGACACCGGCATTCGGGGCGCAAGCTCAATCGAACGAGCGCACACCGTACCGCCATGCTGCGGAACATGGCAGCGGCGCTGATCAAGCACGAGCAGATCACCACCACCCTGGCCAAGGCGAAGGAAGTGTCTCCCTATGTCGAGAAGCTCATCACCCTGGGCAAGCGCGGTACGCTTCACGCCCGGCGCCTTGCCCACGCGAGGTTGCGTGACGACGCGATGCTGGTGAAGCTGTTCGAGACCCTGGCGCCGCGTTACGAAGATCGTGCCGGAGGCTACACCAGGGTTCTCAAGGCGGGTTTTCGCTACGGCGACAGCGCGCCCATGGCCATCGTCGAGTTCGTCGACCGTGACGAGGACGCCAAGGGCCAGGACTCGGGCCCGCCGCCGCAGAGCGAAGACGAGGACTGAGACCGGTCTTTCCGGGGCAACGCCGCCCCGGCCACCCTTGCTCAGCTGTGGAACAACGTGTCGCTCCGCCCCGCCCGGTCGTCGATCTCGATGACCCAGAGATCGGGATCATAGGTTTCCTGGCGGGCGAGATGGCGGTCCGCCTCTGCTTCGTCCAGGACCTTGTGCACGGTGGACGTGTGATCTTCCCGCGACACCTGCAGGATGCTGACCTCATCGGCGCCCTTCACCAGTTTGAGCCAGATTTCCCCGGCATCCGCATCTCCGCGCCGCAGCACGTAGACGGGCACAGCAGCAAGATCGCATCGGCGCAGGAAAGCCTGGACCCACACCGCCGTGGCGAGGCGGACAGACACCGTTCAGGTTTCCCGGCGAACGGGCTTCATCCTGGCCGCTTTCCTTGAAGGCATGGCGCCATGATGACCGATCTCTTCGCCAGTGGCCACCGGCAGTTGCCGCCTCGACCGCGGAGGGTGCACCATGGCATCCCGCCAGCCAGGGAAGGAACGGGTGCTTGACGGGTCTCTTTGAAGACGGAGTGCCAAGGCCACTGGCCGATCGCCTGCGTCCGGAGGCGCTGGAGGACGTCGTGGGCCAGGATCACCTGTTGAAGCAGGATGGTCCGCTGGGCCGCATGGTGGCCCAGGGACGCCTTGCTTCGATGATCCTCTGGGGGCCGCCTGGAACCGGCAAGACCACCATCGCCCGGCTCATTGCCGAACGGGTCGACCTCGCCTTCGATCCCGTGTCGGCCGTGTTCTCCGGTGTCGCGGACTTGAGGAAGGTCTTCGAACGGGCCCGTTCGCGGCGCGCCACGGGCCTTGGCACACTGCTGTTTGTCGATGAAATCCATCGCTTCAACAAGGCACAGCAGGACGCCATGCTGCCTTTCGTCGAGGACGGCACTGTCGTTCTTGTCGGTGCCACCACCGAAAACCCGTCTTTCGAAGTCAACCAGGCCCTGGTGTCGCGGTGCCAGGTGCTGGTGCTCGAGAGGCTGGCCCTGGACGCGCTGGGTCAACTTCTGTGCCGGGCCGAGAAACTCCGGCAACGAAACCTGCCTCTGGACGACGATGCCCGTCTGGCCCTTGCCGCGATGGCCGACGGTGATGGCCGCTTCCTGCTCAATATCGCAGAGGAACTCCTCTCTCTCGATGTGCCGTCGCCTCTGGACCGGCAGGGTCTGGCGGAAGTGGTGCAGCGCCGGGTTCCCGTTTACGACAAGGCCGAGGAGGGCCACTACAACCTCATCAGCGCCCTTCACAAGTCTGTCCGGGGATCGGATCCGGATGCCTCTCTTTACTGGCTCGCCCGCATCCTCCAGGCAGGCGAGGACCCACTCTTTGTTGCCCGCCGTGTCATCCGCATGGCGGTCGAGGACATCGGTCTCGCCGATCCGGCGGCGCTCATCCAGGCGGTAGCCGCCCGGGATGCCTTTGCCTTCCTAGGATCGCCGGAGGGGGAACTGGCCATTGCCCAGGCTGTCCTCTACTGCGCCACTGCTCCCAAGTCCAACGCCGCCTACCGTGCCTTTTCCGCCGCCACGAAGAGTGCCAGGGTCGAGGGAAGCCTGATGCCGCCCAAGATCATCCTCAATGCGCCGACGCGCCTCATGGAGGATCTCGGCTACGGCGAGGGATATCGTTATGACCACGACGCCCCGGCCGCATTCTCCGGGCAGGACTATTTTCCGGAAGGCATGGAAAGGCAGCAGTTCTACCGACCGGTGGAACGGGGATTCGAGCGCGAAATCACAAAACGCCTTGCCTACTGGGAGAGGCTGCGCCAGCAGGTGGGAGAGGACGGGTGATCAAGGCCTGTCTTCTGGTTGCCGCCGGTGGCGCACTGGGCGCGGTGGGTCGCTATCTCGTGACGACCGGTGCCGCGGCTCTGCTGGGAGGCGGCTTTCCCTGGGGCACTCTCATCGTCAATGTCGTGGGCTCCTTCCTTCTCGGGGTCCTGGTCGGATTGCTGTCAGCCGCCTGGACGCCGCCTGGAGACATGCGGCTCTTTCTCGCCACCGGCTTTCTCGGGGCCTTCACGACGTTCTCGGCCTTTTCCCTTGATGTGGTGAGCGAGTTCGAGCGCGGGTTCAACTCCCTTGCGATCCTCTACGTCGTTGCCTCGGTGGCGTTCTCGGTCCTGGCGCTGCTGGCAGGACTGCGCCTCATGCGCGTGATTCTCGCATGACGGCAGTCACCCATCTCACGGTCGCAGACTCCGATGCTGGTGTGCGCCTCGATCGCTGGTTCCGTCAGCGCTTTCCCCATGTCACCCACGGACATCTCTCGAAACTCCTGCGTACGGGCCAGATTCGTCTCGACGGCGGAAGGTGCGGAGCAGGAGCCAGATTGCAGGCTGGCCAGACGGTTCGACTGCCTCCTCTTCCTGAGGCTCCTGCGGCGACAGAAATGATCCGCCGGTCACCTGACAGCCGTGACCTTGAGGACATTGCTGCGCGGGTCATTCACGTGGACGACTGGATCATTGCCATCGACAAGCCGGCGGGTCTTGCCGTGCAGGGCGGCAGCGGACTGTCCCGTCACCTCGACGCCCTGCTGGACGGGTTGCGATTTGGTGCGGCGGAGAGGCCACGCCTGGTTCATCGCCTCGACAAGCAAACTAGCGGCATCCTGCTTCTCGCTCGCCATGCTCCGGCGGCGCGCGCCCTGCAGGCCTGCTTCAGGGACGGCAAGGTCAAAAAGACGTACTGGGCACTCGTCGTCGGTGTTCCGGACCTGCCACGAGACGGCCGCCTCGTCATGCCGCTCGTCAAGAGAGGCAAGCCAGGGCGCGAGCGTGTCGAGGTCGCTGACGACGGAGGCCGGCGCGCGGTGACGTTCGCGCGCATCGTCGCAAGCGCCGGTCGGGTCGCCACGTGGCTGGAGTTGCGCCCGATGACCGGACGCACCCACCAGCTCAGGGTACATTGCGCCGCCATCGGCCATCCCATTCTCGGGGACGGCAAGTACGGCAGCCGCGCACCGGGACGGATCTCGCCCGCCCGGCGCCTCCACCTCCACGCGCAGTCGCTTTGCCTGCCGCACCCCAAGGGCGGCATGCTGAACCTCGGATGCGCCCTGCCGCGGGACTTGCAGGAGAGCTGGGAGATGCTGGGATTCAGCCTGGACGGGGATGTTCCGTGAAAGGCCCGTACGCGGTCGCCGAGAGCGAAGGAGACTACCGTATCGAACTCGACGGCCGGCCGGTGATGACACCGGCACGACATTCCCTTCGTGTTCCCTCGAGGCCCCTTGGCGACGCCATTGCCGGGGAGTGGGCATGCCAGGGAGACCGCATCGATCCCTTGACCATGCCCATGATGCGTCTTGCCTCCACGGCCATTGACCGTGTTGCGCCCGAACCCGCACGTGTCGTCACCGGTCTCTTGGCCTGGGGAATGAGCGATCTCGTGTGTTTTCGCGCTGATCATCCGGTGGAACTGATGAGCCGCCAGGTGGCGTGTTGGCAGCCCCTTGTCGACTGGATCGCGGCAGAGCACGGTGCGGCACTCGCCGTCACCACCGGAATCATGCCGCTGGAACAACCCCCGGAGTCGATCAACGCCTTTCGGTCGGTGGTTGAGGACCTCGACAGCTTCCACCTCGTTGCGGTCCACAGTATCGCAAGCGCCACCGGCTCCCTCGTCATTGCCCTGGCGCTCCTTGCAGGGCGCCTGGGCGCCGGGGAGGCCTTTCGCGCCGGCTCCCTCGACGATCTGTGGTCCCTTGAGGTGTGGGGCGATGACGCCGAAGCACGACGCCGGCTGGATGTCAGGCAAACGGACATTTGTGAGGCTGAGCGTTTTCTCCGTCTGCTTCGTCAGCAGGCATGATCCTTGGTATGCTGGCTGGTGACCTCAATCAGGCGGATCCGGACGATGCAGGATGTGATCGGTGAACTGACGGGGCGCCGCGCCCGCGCCCGGGAAGGGGGTGGTGAGGGGCGCATTGCCCGTCAGCACGCAAAGGGAAAACTGAGCGCACGCGAACGCATCGAACTGCTCCTGGATGAAGGCTCCTTCGAGGAATGGGACATGTTTGTAGAGCATCGCTCGGCGGAGTTCGGCATGGCCGACCAGAAGGTGCCAGGCGACGGTGTCGTCACCGGCTGGGGCACCATCAACGGCCGCCTGGTCTTCGTCTTCAGCCAGGACTTTACCGTGTTCGGAGGATCGCTTTCGGAATCCCACGCCACCAAGATCTGCAAGATCATGGACCGGGCCCTGCAGGTGGGGGCTCCGGTGATCGGACTCAACGACAGTGGCGGAGCGCGCATCCAGGAGGGCGTGGATTCCCTTGCCGGATATGCCGAGGTGTTCCAGCGCAACGTCCTTGCTTCCGGGGTCGTGCCACAGGTGTCGCTGATCATGGGACCCTGTGCCGGCGGGGCGGTCTACTCCCCGGCAATGACCGACTTCATCTTCATGGTGAAGGATACATCCTACATGTTCGTGACCGGTCCGGATGTGGTGAAGACGGTGACTCACGAGATTGTCAGCCACGAGGATCTCGGCGGCGCCGTAACCCACACCACGCGGTCGGGCGTGGCGGATCTCGCCTGGGACAACGACGTCGAGGCCTTGGCGCAAACGCGGCGCCTGGTGGATTTCCTGCCGGCCTCGAATCGCGAGAACCCCCCGGTACTCGAAACCTCCGATCCCTTCGACCGGGTCGAACCTGCCCTGGATACCCTGGTGCCTTCCAATCCGAACAAGCCCTACGACATCAAGGAACTCGTTACGAGGGTGGTGGATGAGCAGGACTTCTTCGAGATCCAGCCGGCCCACGCGGCCAACATCGTTGTCGGGTTCGCCCGCATGGAAGGCTCGACGGTGGGCCTTGTCGCCAACCAACCCATGGTGCTGGCTGGCTGCCTCGACATCGAGGCAGCGCGCAAGGCAGCGCGCTTCGTTCGCTTCTGCGACTGTTTCA
>JAJEHK010000194.1 GCA_022823765.1 Alphaproteobacteria bacterium
GCAGCACGGCCGCCGTCGCCGAGGAAGGTGAAGTAGGAGCCGTCGAAGCGCACGGCGGAGTAGCGGCGCTTCTCGCCTTCACAGGAGAGGGTGCGGTGGTCTTCGGTTTGGTAGACCGCCCGCGTGACGAACCAGTTCTTCCAGTCTGCGCGGTAGCTTATCTTGTCGAACAGGAGGACCGTACGGCCGGGAAGCAGGGCATTGTGGACCCATGGCACGGTATGGGACCCTGGGTTCGGTGGCCGTTCCGTCACGTCCGTGGTCTTGCATGCCGCAAGGGCTGCCACGAGGGCGAGAGCAGTTATGATTTTGCAGGCCATGGGTTGCCTCCGTCGTCTTCTGGATGTTGACCCGGCGGGTTCTCTTCGGTGCGGCGGCCGCTTCAGAAGCCTTCGCGACCGCAGCCGCCGCAGTTGCTGCCGGGGTCGCCACCGTCGTTGTCCGGACCGCCTCGATCCCTTCCAATCGGGGTGTGCCCGTCGACGTAGTTGGCGGTTTGGCGCTGGCTTTCGGTAAGGTCGCCTGAATGCTCCACATCGGCCTTGCCGTCGCCGTCGACATCCCAGCCGCCACCGATCGTCCCGTCACGGCCGCCATTGCCGCCATTGCCGCCGTCACCACAGTTCCCGCCGCCCTTGTCGCGGTCGACGCACTGGCGCGTGGTCGTTTGCGTGGTCGTCTCGGTGGTCGAGTCGTCGGGTGGATCGTCCTGATCCGGATCGTCGTCCGGCGGATCGTGGTCGGGCGGATCGTCCGGCGGCGGAATCTGGCGGCAGGAGGTCGCCGTGGTGGTCCATGCGGTGGTCGCCGTCAGCCGGGTCGTCGGGGATGCGTCCCACGGCCACTTGCGATTGAGCCAGGTGTGGGTGCGCCGCTGGGTGCGGGTGCCGGTGTAGCCGGTACCGCAGGCGACGGTGCGGGTCTCGGTGGTGGTGGTCTGCCAGTCGGTCGGGCTTGGCGGCGTCGGGTTCGGGTCCGTCCAGCAGCTGGTCGACACGAACTGTGGCGCCGTGAGCCACGTCTCGCCCGACGACGTGACGCTGCGCTGGCGGCGCCACACGCTCTCGCCCGTCAGTGTGCCGGAATGCGGAGGGCCGGGCGTGAACGTGCAGGCGGTGCGGTAGTGCACCCACTCGGTGTAGTCGGCGACGCAGTGATCGACGAGGAGGCGCCATGGGCCCGGCACGGGACTGCCGACGGAATCGCCGCGGCCGTTGACCTCCTGGGCAATGTCGCGCACCCATACCTGTCCGTCGCCGTGGGTGCCGGCCGGACAGGCCCGGTCCTGGCGCTCCGGGGTCAGGACCTGGTTCGAGACCGTGAAGGGATCGACCACCTCGCCGGCCAGCGCGACGCGGCCCGAGGGAGCGGCGCCGGCCATGCAGGCAGGCAGGGTGACGCTGGTGCGCCCGAGGATGCCTTGCGCCTCGGGCGCTTCGAGCCAGTGGAGGGGCGGCACCTCGTCGTGGGTGCGGGCGGCCTCGATGTGCGGCGCGAGGCGGATGGCGCGCTGATCGTCGCCGACGCCCTTCAGGTCGGCGCGGTTGGCGAAGACCACGAGGACCTGGCCGCAGTAGAGAGCGCCCAGACCGCGGGACGTCCAGTCGGCCTGCCAGCCGGTGGAGGCGGGAGGGGTCGCACCCGGCCACGAGACTGCCGCGGCCGACCGCAGGCGGATGTGATCCTCGAGGCGCTGCCAGGCCGCTTCGATGGTCTGGGCGTGGTCGAGGGCTTCCGCCTCCCCTTGAGCCATGGCGGTCGGCGTCACGCCCAGCGAAGCGGCCAGAACCGCGACGAGGGCCGCTTTCCGGGCCTTAACTCCGTAACCGTCAAAGTTCAGCATGGCCTGTCTCCGTCTGCGGCGCCAGTGGCCTTGTGAGAGTTTCAAAGACGCTTTCCAGGACGACGATCGGCGTGAGCGGCTGCGCCGTGAGGCGCCAGGTGCCGTCGTGCGCGCGGGAGACGGCCGTCACCTCGATGTCGGGAACCGCCGATGTCGCACGCGCGAGGCGGGCGAGAGATCCCGATCCGGACGCCACGATCCGCCAGGCGCGGCCGTCATGGGCAAAGGAGAGATCCGACGCCCAGGCGCCGACGTGGCGGTCGACCGCAGCGCGGAGCTCCCGGAACTGACGCGGGTCCGTCAACTCCGTTTCGACGATGACGGGATCGAGGACCGTCACGGCCCACGCGGTGGACCCCTGGACCTGGCCGGCCCCGCGGCCGGCGAGAAGCACCTCCTCCATCAGCCGCCGGTTGATCTCGGGATCGTGGCCGGACCTCAAGGACCAGCGCAGCACCAGCACCGGTCTCCCGGCGAGGTTCGGGATCTCCTCGAGGATCGGCGTGTCGGCAAGGCGCGGCTGGCACGCCGCCTCGTCGAGACGCCACCCCGGGAAGCCTGGCGGGTCTGCTCGGAGCGCCGCGTCGCAGAGCGCGAGGAAGGCGCTCGTGTCCGTCACCGTCATCACCCGGCGCTCCTCGACCACCGCTACCGGCTCCGGTTCGGGCGGAAAGAAGATCTCCCAGGCGAGCGGACCGAACTGCCAGCCGGCGAGGGCGACGCCTCCCAGAATGGCGACAGACGCGACCGCTTTCACGACCCCGCGGATGCGGCTTGGCGCCGGCGCCGGCTCCAGGCGCATCCCGTCGGTGATCCGGATACCTGAAAGATCGAGGGGCTGTGCTGTATCGATGCCCAGCGAGGGAGGCGCGTGGCGGGGTTTGTCCGACCGCAGCAGGATGCCTGCGGCGGCTTCCGCATCGAGACGCGCCTCCTTGGGATTCTCCTCCAGGCGTTGGGAAGCACAGCGCACCACGGCGACCTTGCCGTCGTCGTCGGCGATCGCGGCGATCCAGTCCGGACTTCCGATGGCGGCGTGGACGGCCACGGCCAGGCTGATGGTGGACGTCGGGTCTCCTTCGTCGTCCGCGGCGAAGCCCGTCTGGTGATCGGTGTGGACGAAGGCCGACGCATCGAGATCGCGCGCCGTGGCGGCGAGGTCACCGTCGCCGACGCGTGGCAGCCAGCTCATGCCCGCCGCGAAAGTCTCGCCGTGGATGGTCAGCAGGCTCACAGGACGTCTCCCGTGCGCTCGAGGACTCCCATCGGCGCGCCGGCCTCGGCGCGGATCAGGAGCACCTGCTCGGTCAGGACGTCCTCGGAGGCCACGCCGCCGAAGGGCAGCGGAAGATCCGCATCGAAGGTGCCCGAGCGGTCTCCGGACGTGGCCCGGTCCCGGAAACCGGTGATGACCAGGGTCTCGCCGCGGGCCACGCGCTGCGTGATCTGCACCGCCCGGTTGCCGAAGGACGGCAGCTGCAGGCGCAGCGCTGCGCCGGCGCCGCCGGCGGTGAAGACTTCGAAGGCGGGGCGGTCGACGATGGAGGCGAAGAGGCGGACCAGGACCTCGGCAGGCGACACGATCTGGGCCGTGTAGGTGAGCGAGAACCCCGAGGCGATGTTCCCGGGGATGAGGTTGGTCTGCAGCAGCCCGTCCTGCAGGGTGGTGCGGATCTCCTTGAGGTAGGCGCGGGAGAACAGCTCGGTGAACTGGGCCGGCTGGGCGTTGAGCGACGGCAGGGTGGCGGTGAGCTCCCTGGACACCGTTCCCGCTTCCTGCAGGGCACCCACCGCGGCGTTGAGCGTGTCAGCAACAGGTCCGGGCCGGATGACGCTGATCTCGTTGTTGACGACGCTGAGGCCTGCGTTCGTCCCGAAGATCCGCTCGAGAGTGCCCGCGATGCCGATGTCGAAGGATGTCTGGTCCGTGAAGCGCACGGTGTAGACCGCGACGGTCAGCGTCACGGGTCTCAACGTCGTGCGGTTGAGCCAGTCCATGTAGCCGCGGGCGCGGTCGATGTCACGCGGCAGCCCTGCAACCGTCATCGAGCCCGTTGCCGGCGCCGCGGTGATCGCCGTCGAGGGATCGAGGATACCGGTCAGTTGCTCCGTGATGTCGGTCCACGGGTCGTAGGTGGCCTCGGTGGTGATCGCCTGGTTGGCGGTGTTGCCCGCCTCGCTCTCTCCGCCGGCATCGGAGGTGGTGGTGGACCCGGATGCCTTCTGCACGCCCGCCAGGGCATTCAGCCGGAAGACGACCGCCTCGGCGCGCACCACGGTGATCGTGCCCGTCTCGGCCTGGAAGTGCCAGCGGTAGCCGCGGGCGGTGGTCCAGGCATCCAGGAGGCTGTCGAGTGGGCCGGTCCAGATCCCGCCTTCAGGCAGCGCTGCCGATGCGGTCTGGAAGGGATCCTCCGGCGCCTCGTCCGGGCGTGATCCGGAAAACCGCACGGGCATGTCGACAGCCGCCTCGATCAGGGCGGCGACGGTCTCGTCGTCTGTGGCGCCAGCCAGCGACAGCGACACGGCGTTCTCGGTGACGAACTCGTCCGGAAGGGATGGCGTCTCCTCCTCGATGACGCTCAGGCCGGTCCAGGGCCGGTCCTGGTCGAGGTTCAGCACCGAGTACGCCGGGGTGGTGGCCGGCTGCAACCTGGCGATGGTCCCGCCGACATCCTCGGCGTGCAGGCGGGCGTCTTCCGCACCGGTCGAGTCGAATGCGCTGCAGCCGAGCAGAGTCGGCACCACCACGAGTGAGGCAAGAAGACACCGAGACCACAACATCTGCCACTGCCTCCGCGTACACCAGTTGACGTGGCCCGCAGATTGGCATTAGGGTCTCCGATGCAACGGTTGGCCGAGCTTGCTGGGGTGCGTACGGCCTAGTTGGTCGAATGTCGCTTTCACCCACGTGCCTCGCCATCAAGACGTTGACCCCCTTGTTTCCTGACAGGATTCAGTTTGCCCGGTTGGCTCCACGAATGCCACGGTTGCCATGACCGGAACGCTCCGGGATACGACCGTGATGGATGCCAATCAAGACAGCCAGCATGCGATGGAACCGCTTGCCATGCCAGAGGAAGAGGGCGATGGCCGAGCCGTCGAGACAAGAGAGATTGGAGTTTGCGCGGAGCACCCGCACCATTCTGACCGGCTCGTCCGGTGGCAGCGTCTTCGTTCAACCTGAGACGGGAACTGAATGAAGGCCGCTCCGTGCCGATGCGCCTCGAAGCCCATGGTCGCGTTGTCGTCACCCGAGTGAACGCGCTGCAGTCCAGTCACCACTCTTGACGACTTCGCCCTGCGGAGCGCGGGACAACGCCGGAGCGCCCGTGATGCGTTCCGTATCCGCGGTCCCGGTGGCACGATGCATCCCCTTGGCAGGAAATGAGGGGAACATCATGACCGGATCCCAACCCAACATTGTGATTGTCATGGCCGACTTCATGAGCGCCCTGGCGTTGCCCATGTACGGCGACGACACGATCAGGGCACCTCACATGAAGCGGCTCGGCGACGAGGGCGTTGTCTTCGAGAACGCGTACTGCAACGCTCCCCTGTGCGGACCGTCCCGTGCTTCATTCCTGACAGGGCTCCTGCCCTCGAAGTTGGGTGTCTACGACAACGGCAGCGAACTTCCGGCCAGTATTCCCACCTTTGCCCACTACCTGCGCCTGGCGGGCTACCGGACCATTCTCTCCGGCAAGATGCACTTCGTGGGGCCCGACCAGCTGCACGGCTTCGAGGAGCGGCTGACGACCGACGTGGTGCCGTCGGACTTCGGCTGGGGGCCGCCGCCCGGAGGCGCGCGCTGGGCGGACGAGGAGTTTCCCGACTACCCGAATCTCGACGAAGTCATCGATGCAGGACCCTGCGTGCGCAGTTTGGGAATCGATTTTGACGACGAGGTGACCTTCACCTCCGTCAACAGAATCTACCAGTTGGCCCGCGAAGAGGACGACCGGCCCTTCCTGATGACCGTCTCGTTCATCCAGCCCCATCCTCCCTTCGCCTCGCCAGCCGAGTACTGGGACCGCTACGACGACGGGGACATCCCCATGCCGGCCGTGGCTCCGATTCCGGTCGAAGCCCACGACGAACTGAGTCGCCATCTCCATGAATACGGCGGCATGGGGCAGGCCGGCGTGACCGATGCCCATGTTCGCCGGGCACGTCACGCCTACTACGCGATGCTCAGTCACATCGACGACAGGATCGGACAAATTCTCGCTGCGCTCGAGGCTTCCCGCCTCGGCACCGACACCATCGTCGTTGTCACCGCCGACCACGGCAACATGCTGGGAGAGCGCGGTCTCTGGGGGTTGCGCACCTTCTTCGAGTGGGCCGAGCGGGTGCCTCTCGTGTTCCACTGTCCCGCCGCATTTTCAGCGAGGCGGGTGAGGACACCCGTCTCGCTCGTCGATGTGCTCCCGACGCTGGTGGATCTCGGCGGCGGCAAGGAGGCAACCGACATCGCAAGTCCGGTTGACGGCAGGAGTCTCGCGCATGCCCTGCGCGGAAACGGCACACTCGCTCCGCGCGACGTGCTGGCGGAGTACTGCGGCGAGGGTGTGCCGGCACCGTGGTTCATGATCAGGCGCGGTCGCCACAAGTTTGTCCATTGCGAGACAACGGCCTCCTTGCTGTTCGATCTTGCCGGGGATCCCGAAGAGCGTGTCGATCTGGCGCAGGATGCCGCCCATACACCAGTACGGGAGGACCTCATGCGGGAGGTCCTCAAGCAGTGGGATGTGACCGGCCTGCCGGGAATCGTGGAGGAGAGCGTCCGGCGCCGCACGACGATCTTCGAGGCCAACAGACGCGGCCGACCGCCGGTGTGGGACTACGAGGTCACCAACGATCCTTTCCACGCGTACCAGCGCAGCTATCGCGAAGCGTGGCAGAAGACGGAGGAACGCGCCCTCCTTCGATAGCGCCCCTTCCCTGCCGCTCCTTCGCCACGGACCGCACTTGTCCGCGGCTGGCACCCAGTCTGGTCACGGCTACGCCGAGACCGGATACCGTGACTCGGCAAAGACTGATGGGGTCCGCAACCAGCAGCGACCGGTCACCATGCCAGACCGCCTTCCGGAAGCGAGTGCGACGCCGGGTGTCCAACCTGAAACCGCAGTCAGACCGGAAGATGGCTGAGTCGAAGCTTGGTCTGACGCAGACAGAGGTAACCAATCACCATGACGTTCATCGCGTTGAATCCAAATCCGGCAAGGAAGGCATGCATGTACGTACCGGTGACATCATGGAGTGCGCCTGCCAGCCAACCGCCCAACGCCATGCCTGTGGCCCCGAACAGATAGGTTGTGCCCACTCTCCAGCCAATCTGAGTGCCTGGAAACCAATGTCTGATCATCAAGGCGTAGTTGGGCATGATTCCGGCAAAGCCGATGCCGAACATGAATGCGGCAAGGTAGAGACCGATTTCGCTGGTAACGAAAGCGAAGGCCAACAACATGACCGCCTGGGCACTCGAAGCGATCAGCATTGATCTGACCGCTCCTATCCTGTCGGCAAGCAAACCGAACCCGATGCGGCTGAAGAACGACGCCGCAAACAGCACCGACAACATGGTGGCACCGGTAGAACGCGAGAATCCTATGTCGGTCGCATGGCTGATGAGGTGCACGATAGGTACCGCCATCGCCGTGCAGCATCCCACGACCGCCAGACACAACAAGGCCTGGACCGTGCCTGGAGAATGTCCCAGAACGGAGAATTCAGCCATGCCGGAGCCCTGACTTGCCTCGACGGACGCCATCGGTGGTTTCGGTTTCAGGAACAATGCAAGTGGCACAAGAGTTACCAGCGCAAACAGCCCGAAAAGGAGGTACGTTTCCCGCCAGCCTGCGGAATCGTTCAGAAGCCTTATGACTGGTGGCCATATCGCTCCGGCCACGCCCTGGCCCGACGCGATGATTGCCACTGCAAGACCCCGGCGTCGATCGAACCATCGTGTGGCATTTGCAATGAGCGGCGCGATCATGGCCGCTTCGCCGAAGGCACCGATAAGCAATCCGTTGGCGACATAGAAATCCCATCGCGCGCCTGCCTGGCTGGCGACAACGGCACCGAGAGCGATCATGACCGAGCCGAACAGGACTGGCTCGATCACGCTTCGCCTGTCCATCCACAGGCCCATGGCAATGCCACCCACGCCACTGCCCATCATCAGCAGGGAGTACGCGAGAGAAGGGCCCGCACGGGGCCAATCGAAGTCGGAGGCAATGTCCTTCAGGCTGACAAAGAGAATACTGGGTGCCGCCATGGCGATCGTCCCGATCGCCAGAGATACGGCGAGGACGACCCAGCCGTAGCGGACTTCGATACTGTCAGCGCGTCGGGTCATGACATCCGCGCTTCAGGAGCCGGGGGATGATTGACAGGGGGATTATATACTTGACTGAATGGCGATATTGCGGGATGATGCGCGTGTGGTTTGGGGTCGCCTGCCCCGCCCCACCAAACGGCCAATGGAGGGCCGACCGCGCATGGCGGACGATACCGAATATCGACAGATTGTCTATCGGCTGCTTCCCGGATCCCGGGAGA
>JAJEHK010000259.1 GCA_022823765.1 Alphaproteobacteria bacterium
AGCATGTGGCCGTGCAATCGCGGCACCCGGCAAAGGCGTCCCCCGGATCGTGACCGTCTGCTTGGCAATGGCCAGGAAAGGGAGCCGACCGTCGATCGTTCTCCACTGCAACACGGCCCGCCCTCGATCCTCCGTCGGAGGCCTTGACACCGTTATCCCCATACAAGCCACCCCTGGCGCGAACACTTTTGTTCGACCCGCGGAGCTGTTCTGTCTTCCGGATCATGGCGATCGATCCGGGAGCTACGGGATGGCACAGGAGAGGCTGCCGATGAGGAAGACAAAGAGGGCTCTGTCGTTTCACTTTGACGACGGTCGCAGTGGTCCCGAGCGTCACCCGCAGAGGCAGGCATGATTAAAGGCAGTTTCGGCTGACGAAGGACTTGATTCTTCCGGCAAGTTGAAGCGCCCGAATCCTCTTCATCTTTGGCGGAGTATTGACCAGTGACACAAAGGCGAGGACATGAACCGGCTTGATCGTGTCTGATTGGCACGCGCCGGGACAAGTGGGCTGCCCGGAGCGGAATGAATCCGAAGGCACGGACGACGGATTGCATGATACAGGCCGCGTGGGCTAGATTTCACCGGCCATCGACGGGAACCGGGACGACGACACATGATTGTTTCCTCCGACAGCCAGAACGGCGTCACCATCGTTTCGATCAGCGGTCGAGCGGATGGTGAATCCGCTCCTGATCTGGAAGACGAGTTTTCCTCCATGATTCGGGACGGGTCCGTTCGGATGCTGCTTGACTGCAGCGACATGAGCTACATTTCGAGTGCCGGGATGCGCGTCTTTCTCCTGGCCGCGAAACGGTGCCAGCGGGCCGGTGGGTTTCTCACCATCGCGTCCCTCCAGCCATCCTGCAGATCGATCATCGAAATGGGTGGATTCAATATGCTCATCGATTGCTACGACTCCCGCGACGAGGCACTCGCAGCCAACGCCTGAGTCCGTCACGATCGCGGACGTGGGCATGGCCCGGCACGGATTGCCGGCGGTCTACGCGTGAGCCTTTGGAATCAGGCATCCGGGATGGCTTCGAGGGGCTTCCGTGGGCCTGCGGCAAGGTGGTGCTTGTCGTCGGGCTCGCAGCGGAAGCGAAGATGGCCATGACATCTGCCGACATGTATCGAGACAGTCATTCACACTGTCGATACGCAACCGACGGTCACAATGTGCACATACTCGATGAAGTCCTCTGGATGTGGACCACCAGATGCAGAAAGGGACACCTGAAGTTGCGACGCGTCAAGCCGCTCTGCGGCGTCTTCGCTCCGCTCCGGCCCTTCGGGTGACACGCCGTAACTCCAGGTGCAGTTGGCTTTCCATGGTCGGAAGGGTGAGGATCAAAGGTCCATTTCATGTCAAGCACCATATCTTCATCAACTATGTGCACTCTTCGACCGTCATCGACACCTCACCACCCTCAACGGCGCATCGGGAGTATGCCCGTCACTCGACTTTACCCGGACAAGCGACCCGTCATCTCCGCCGCAAGAGGAGTCCATGACCACCAACAGGGGTATCGGCATCGTCCGCCATGCCCAGTCCGGATACGACACCGCACGCCAGGTCGCGGAAGGAAAAGGGCCGCTCACGCCGGACACCATCGAGGTCCCGCTGTGGAGGTCGGAGAATGCCACGTTCGGTCCCGAAGGCTGAGGACAAGCGGGGCATGATGCGGTGATGGTTGCCATTGCCGAAGAAAACCGCACCATCGTCATTCCACCGATCACTGTGCCGGGACGCACGAAGAGCCCGTCACGCAACGTTCAAGAGGGAGCAATACATGAAGACGTCATCCATCGCGATCATCACTGCCACCATGCTTGGCGTCACCGCGGCGACTGCCACGGCCGACATGAAGACCGAGGTCGGCCCGGGCGAAGGCCAACTCGATATCATCGCCTGGCCCGGCTACATCGAGCGTGGCGAAACCGTGAAGGAGTTTGACTGGGTCACGGGGTTCGAGGAGGCAACCGGATGCATGGTCCGTGTTAAGACGGCCAACACCTCCGATGAAATGGTCGCCCTCATGAACGAGGGCGGTTTCGATGTCGTCACCGCGTCGGGTGACGCATCGCTCCGCCTGATCGCCGGAAAGCGCGTTCAGGAGGTCAACATCGATCTCATTCCGAGCTGGCATACCGTCGACGACAGACTCAAGCAGGCCCCGTGGCACACCGTGGACGGCAAGCACTACGGCACGCCGTACATGTGGGGCCCGAATGTGCTGATGTACAACACCGACGTGTTCCCCGAGCCGCCCGGGAGCTGGGAAGTGGTGTTCCGCGAAATGACGCTGCCCGACGGACAGTCGAACAAGGGCCGGGTGCAGGCCTATGACGGCCCCATCCACGTTGCCGATGCGGCGCTCTTCCTCATGCATCACGAGCCCGACCTGGGGATCGAGAACCCCTATGAACTCAACCAGGACCAGTACGCCGTGGCCCTCGATCTTCTGCGCGAGCAACGCAAGATCGTAGGACGCTACTGGCACGACGCCTTCATCCAGATCGACGATTTCAAGAACGAGGGGGTCGTGGCGTCGGGCTCATGGCCGTTCCAGGTCAATCTCCTCAAGGCTGACGGCGCCCCGGTGGCATCCACCATTCCCGTCGAGGGCGCGACCGGCTGGTCCGATACGACCATGATGCACATTGACTCTGCCCATCCGAACTGCGCGTACATGTGGATGGAGCACACGCTGGCATCGAACCTGCAAAGCGATCTTTCCCTTTGGTTCGGTGCGGTTCCGCCTGTCATCTCCGCCTGCACGGACGGCCGTGGCATGCAGACCGCCGAAGGCTGTGCCAACAACGGGCTCGACGACTTCGACAAGATCAAGTTCTGGACGACGCCGGTCACCTCGTGCCCGACGCAGGGCGAATGCGTGCCATACTACCGGTGGGTGTCCGACTACATCGGTGTGATTGGCGGGCGCTGAACCAGCGCACCATCGCGTCGAGGCCCGCCCGGCACGGTTGCCGGGCGGGCTTCCTTCTTGCCAGAGAGACACGTCCTTGACCGTTGCCGTCGCATTCGAGAACACGTCGCGGCACTTCGGCGCCGTCGTGGCCGTCGACCGTGTCGATCTCGTTATCGAGGAAGGGTCCTTCTTCGCCATGCTTGGCCCATCGGGATCGGGCAAGACCACGTGCCTGAGGCTGATCTCCGGTTTCGAGCGACCGAGCGAAGGCCTCATCCGGATCTTCGGCGAGGATTCAAACGACATCCCGCCCAACCGCCGCCCGGTCAACACCGTTTTCCAGGACTACGCCCTCTTTCCGCACCTCGACGTCGACGACAATGTCGCATACGGTCTGATGGTCCGCGGCGTTCCCAGGGGCCGGCGCAAGGATGAAGCCGGTCGCATGCTGGAACTCGTCAAGCTCGGCGGATACGGCCGGCGCAAGCCCTCGGAACTGTCCGGAGGCCAACGCCAGAGGGTGGCCCTGGCGCGGGCGCTCATCAACCGGCCCCGGGTCTTGCTGCTTGACGAACCGCTTGGCGCCCTCGATCTCAAGCTCCGCGAACAGATGCAGGACGAACTCAAGGCGATCCAGGAAACTCTCGGAATTACCTTCATCTTTGTCACACACGACCAGGGCGAGGCCCTCTCCATGGCCGACCAGATCGCCGTGATGAACGAGGGCCGGGTGATTCAGACGGGATCGCCACGGGAGATCTACGAGCATCCGCGGACACGGTTCGTGGCGGACTTCGTCGGCTCGTCGAACGTCTTCCCGCCGGAAGTCAGCGTCTCGTTCGGCGAGGCCGAGGCGTGGTCGAGTCTGCGCCCGGAGACGGTCTCCCTTGCCCCTCCCGGAACAGGTCGCGTAGACGGCCACGTGGTGTCGGTCCGCTATCTGGGCGCCAGCAAGCGTGTCACGATCGCGGTCCGCGATCACCTGGTTGCCGCCATCATTGCGGCAGACAGCCCTGTGCCGGACCAGGGAGGAGGCGTCTCCCTCGTCTGGCCCGCCGGCTCGTTCCATGTCATGGACGACGACTGAGGCGGTTCCCGTGCTGGCGCGGCTCTCCGATACCCTGTGGCGGCGTCCCGGCCTCTTCATCCTGTTGCTCCTGACACCGCCACTCCTGTGGCTCGGGATCATCTATGTAGGTTCGCTCTTCGCGCTGCTGCTCCAGAGCTTCTTCTCGATCGACGAGTTTTCAGGCCTTATCCGCTACGAACTGACGCTCAAGACCTACTACGAGCTCCTCACCCCGGCGAACGGCGACATCATCCTGCGCACCATCATCATGGCATGCGCGGTCACCGCGGCGGCAACCCTCATCGCCTTCCCCATCGCCCTCTACGCGGCGCGCCATGCCCGCGGCAGGCTCAAGGCGTTCTTCTATCTCGGCGCGATGATGCCCTTGTGGTCGAGCTATCTGGTCAAGATCTACGCCTGGAAGCTCATCCTTGCCAAGGAAGGGATCATCAACTGGGTTGTCGAGGGAATGGGCCTGGCCTTTGTCCTGAACGCGATTCTTGCTTTCCCCGTGATCGGCGGCAACTCCCTTTCGGTCAGCTACATCGGCACCTTCATCGTGCTTCTCTATGTCTGGATTCCCTTCATGATCCTGCCCCTGCAGGCCGCCCTCGAGAGGGTGCCCGAACCCCTTCTCGAGGCTTCGGACGATCTGGGAGCGACCGCGGGCCAGACGCTGCGCCATGTCACCATCCCGCTGGCGCTTCCCGGCATGATCGCTGGATCCATCTTCACGTTTTCGCTGACCATGGGTGACTACATCGTGCCGCAGATCATCGGGTCGTCGCGGCGCTTCATCGGCCAGGCTGTCTACGCCCACCAGGGAACCGCCGGGAACATCCCCCTTGCTGCGGCCTTTGCCGTGGTGCCGATTGTCGTCATGGCGTTCTATCTCTGGTACGCCAGGCGCAGGGGAGCGTTCGATGCGCTCTGAACGCAAGGCCTCCGTCCTGCTCAAATGTGCCGCGGTGGCAGGCCTTCTCTTCCTGCACCTGCCCATCCTCCTGATCTTCCTCTACGCTTTCACCACCGAGGACACGAGCTATGTCTTTCCGCCTCCTGGCCTGACGCTCGACTGGCTGGCCGTGACCTGGAACCGGCCGGATGTCTGGCAGGCGCTCGGCCTGTCGTTGCGCGTCGCTTCGGTGTCGACCGTCATTGCCATTGTCCTGGGGACGCTGTGCGCGGCGGCGGTCTCGAAGGCGCGATTCTTCGGGCGTGAAACCATCTCGCTCCTCGTCATCCTGCCCATCGCCCTGCCGGGAATCATCACCGGCATCTCCCTGCGCTCGGCCTTCAACATTCTCGACATCCCCTTCTCGACCTTCACCATCATCCTCGGTCACGCGACCTTCTGTGTCGTCGTCGTCTACAACAACGCCATCGCCCGCTTCCGTCGGCTGTCCGGCTCGCTGATCGAGGCATCCTTCGACCTCGGGGCCACGGGGTTCCAGACCTTTCGCTACATCGTCCTGCCGAACCTGGCGACAGCCCTCCTCGCAGGGGGAATGCTCGCCTTCGCCCTGTCGTTCGACGAGGTGATTGTCACCACGTTCACGGCCGGCCAGCAGCAGACCCTGCCCATATGGATGCTCGAGGAACTCGTGCGTCCCCGCCAGCGTCCGGTGACCAACGTGGTGGCCATGGTGGTGGTGGTGGTGACGTTCCTGCCGATCCTCGCCGCCTACTACCTCACCCGCGAGGCTTCGAGCTCCCGCTCCACGTGATGGACCAAGTTCGCCCCGGATCGGACACACCGTCGTCTGACAACATGAAAATGCTCTGTAACGTGATGCAATGGAGAAAGAACAACCGACGCAGCGGCGCTCCCCAGGATTACAGGCTGTTCCACCGGAACGCTCATCTGTTCAGCCCCGCGTGGAGCCGTGCCACGGCGTATCGAGGGGGCTTTCCCGGGCAGCGCCATGACGTTTTGTTCGGGACTTCCGATCACCGGACTTGCGGAACGTACCTTGCGCCTCTTCGACCGTTTGGCCGCGTGCCTTGACGATCACCGGCAGGGCGAACTCGTGGTCCACGACGTGGAGACCCTGGTGGACCAACGCATCCCTGGCCAGCTTGCCGGAAATGAGGATCTCGACGGTCACGACGAACTCCCCGAGGATCCGGTGATCGGTATGGTCTTGGGGTGCGGTCCTGGGGTGCTTGTTGTAGAGGCGCGAGGACTGCAAGCCCCTGGCGGGTAAGAGGGGCAGCCGTTGACGACTGCCCCTGATCGGCGAGCTGTCGACAGGTTTCGGTGCGATCCTGGCATTGCAGGAGAATTGCGACGCGGATCGGGTGGTGGTGGAGTGCCGTGAGGTCCCGAGGAGCGGTCCCTTGTCGTGGGACAGAACATCTCCGACACGTCGTCAGGGCGCCGGACGATGCGCCCGTCGACGACCTGCCGTTCGTGATGTTCGCTTGTGCCGCCCTGACCCTGGCGCCGGCGGTGCCGTTTTCACCGACGTCCGCGGCGCCGGAATGGCCGCCCGCCCGCGAGGACTGTGCACTCTTCGATGTGGTCGTAGTCACCGTGCAGGACTGCCTTCTGTATGCTTTCCTCGTCGTCAGGGCAGGTTCGGTCTTCACCAGCCAGGACGCGTACTTCGTCACCCTGGAAGGTATCGGCCAGGACGTGTTGCTCTTCCCCGAGAGCCATTCCATCGGGATCCGGGTTGCGCTGGTTCTTGCCCTGACCGGCGTCTTCCCCGTTCAGCCAGGGAAGGCCAGGCCCTGACAATGTTCCGCATCCGCCGCGGCGGCCCGGCATACGGCGGACAATCGCCCGATTTTCCCATCCACGCCGGAACTGCGGTCGATGCCTTCGCACCAAAAAAGGACCCCGGGCGAGCCCGCGTCGCGCCCATCCGAGGCCAGGTCTCCAGCCACACGACATCCCCACCCGTTGGGCAGGGCGGGGAATGCTTGTCGCATGCCGATGTCACTACACCCCGGCAGCGCCGTGCGCAACCCTGCCCCGCGGCTGCAATTCCTGCCGTTCGATGGCCGAAGACCGGACCGGGCGCCTCCAGAGGAGTCGCATTCGGGCTGTTCGGGATGCCGCCAATCACGGACGTCTCTCGATCGGGGCGATCATTCGCCGGACAGGGCCACAGCCACATGTGACGCCCACCATCCGGCCGACGGCCGCTCTCCATCACGGGCGAGAGTGTTGTTGCGACCATCAGAGACGCAGCTGCAGATCGCCGCCCGGGCGGCTTCCCACAGACCGGCCCATGCCTTCGCATCCTGCAAGACCGAATCGGGTGACGCCCAGCTCCTCGCGACAAGGGAAGGAAAGGCCGGCCGGCGGGCTGACAGCGCTGATCGAAGCTCATGCGGATGCCAACGCTCCGGTTGGGGAGCGAGGCATGGCGGATCAGCCTGTCGAACAGCACGAGACCGCCTCGGCGCACCGGCAAGGGGACGGGCGAACCGGGCGCCAGATCGCTTGCGGGAATGGTGTTCGACTCTCCCGGAGCATCGATCACATGGCGGATCGGGGCTTCGCCCCGGTGATGATGACTGCCGGAGATGACCAGGAGACAGCCATGTTCCACCGTGGCGTCGATCAGGGCGACCCGGACGGTCGGGAGGTCGGACTCCAGCGCCTTGTCCGGCAGGCCGGCAAAATCCCGATGCCATGTTGTCGCGGCGCCCCCGCCGGGAACCTTCAGGCGCAGGCGCCGATCGGGTCGGAGACGGTCTCCGGCCCGAGGATGCCCTCCACCACGTCGGGAATGGCGGGATGGCGCAAGAGGTCGAATGCCGCCGGATGCGCGAACACCTTGGCGTCGGGCGCCATGTCGTCGACCACCGACAGGATGATGTCCGGATGCCCGTACACATCGGGACACACGGGGGGCAATGCGAGCATGCCGTTCACCGAAGGAGGCTCTCTCGAGGGTGTCCGCAATCCGCCCAGCCTCGGCAAACTGCCGGACCACCTGGTCGAGGCGGGACTCACAGGCACTCCAGAGCGGTTCCAGGTCGTTTCCGCAGAGCACCCCTTCGACGACGAGACAGACGTCCCGCCGAATTCGCTCGCGGTCGCCACCGTCAAGTTGCCGTGTCACGGATGAAAACCGGTCGGGCCCCGGCGCCGGATGACTGTCATCGGGGAAGTCCGGGACCGAACCCGCGAATGCCGACACAGCGCAGGACAGCGATCCGGACCTCTCGGACGCCCTCGTCGAGCGCTGTCGGGCGGTGGTCAAGCGCCTGGAGCCGGGCCGATTGCGGGGCTCGGGAGATGGCCGGCGCAGTGGCGCAGCGCCCCGGACAAGGAGCCGCGCGAGGACCGAGTGTTTCCGCGCGGTGGAGGTGGCGCTCGGCCTTGTCGTGTGCATGAGATTCCCACTTTCAAGCATCCGTCACGGTGGGTAGCGCCTCGGTTTGCAGTCAAGTGATCGAGCTGGACCTCTCCTTGGCGTAGTACTGTGCGTCAATGAGCCGCTGCACAAGATCGTCGGTGTTGGAAAAGTCGGCAATCGCGAAGTCGTCCAGTTCAACGGCTTGCCTGAACAGAGTCGGGAAAACTGCACGTTCCCCGGCGGGGTTCCATGAGTCGAAGTGTTTCCGGCATCGCTGTTCGGTTCCAAACATCTGCCCGAACGGTCCGCAGATCAATGCATGGGTGATGTGTCGTCGGGCACGATTTGCTGCTTCGGCCCGTGCCACTTGCTCCGGCGTCAGTCGGACCAGAACGAGGTCGAGGAGATCGTGCCGGTGCGTCGACCTGCGCCGCCGGAACGACAGAACCAGCAGATGGAGGCTTCCGGTGACGAGGGACAGTAACAAGGTGCGCATCGCTTGCATCGTCTTCTTCTCCAGGCACTGCCGAACGATCCCGACACCGGGAAACCGAATCCTGTGCGAAACAGGCAACCGACGTGAGCCGAGGATCCCGAGGCAATCGACATGATACGGTCTGGCTGTGGATGAGGTCGAGAGTCGAATGGCCACGGTTTCCCCTGTGCACTCTCTGCACCTGGATGACGTCGGCCATCAAGCGGCCCGTGTGCGTTCAGCGTACTGAATGGCAAATCAGCAGGGTTGCGGATTGTTCTTGCTGCAGACACGCGATTGCCTGAGTCCAGTCGCCGGACGATTTGCTGCCAGCGAACGAATTGATCGTCGACGATCCTGCATGACACACTCCGCATCCGGCGCCTCGTTACACGACACGCCGACCTGTTGGCGCGGTTCCGGCAAGGGTGGCGAAGAGGCCTGTGTTTCCGCGGTTCTGCGCCACCAGGTTGAACCGTGTCAAACGGTTGGAGGACGTTATGAGACTTATCGCGGTTGCATCGGGTGCTGCATTGCGAATAGGCTCGGTACTACAAGCTCACCACATGACACGATAGTCACCTGACCTTCCGGGCTTCTTGTGTGACAGCAGTCAGACCAAGCAATCTCGGGCATACCGCCCTCTTCACCACGAGCTGGAAAGGTACAAGGATTGGAGAACCATTCATGAGCGTTGAACGGATGAACGCGGCAGAAGACCTGAAGGACTGGCGGATCAGATACGGAGACATCCTTGCAGCCGACGAAGCCGGATGCGCCTTGCAGCTCGAACAGGCATTGCGCGACGATGTCGTTCCCGAAGGCTCATGGGGAGCGAGGCCGGAGAACTACCCGATCGACGCGGACAACCGAACATGAAGCATCGATGAACCCGATTCGCTTCCATTCCGTCTCCTGCCAGTTACACCCGGAGACGAGGGGCAGGCCAGCCCCTTCCCGCCAAAGGGTGTCGCATGCAAACTCCACGAAGTGCGAGTTTGTCACCCATGGCCCCATGACCGGGTTCCAAGGTCCTGATCATTTGCCCCTGCACAGATAGCTGAGAGTGCGCCTCCGGTCCTTTCGGCCGCGGCCCCGACCTCCCGGTCGGCAACGTGTGCATAACGCAAAGTCATTGACACCTTCCGGTGCCCAAGGAGCCTCGCCACGGTCGCCAGCGGAACGCCGTTCAGTACTGCTTGGGAAGCGAAACTGTGACGCCTACTCCGAAACCGACGGAGTAAGCGTATCCAAGGTAATTGCCTGCGGATTTCCAAAAGGAGGTTGTTCATAATGTCGGAGTTTTTGTCGCGATTCCATTGTCCGAAAGAGGGGTGCTGAACAAGCAAATTCGTATGGTCGCGATTGTTGAATTGGCACGTGCAAAGAACGCCTTGGAGATGTTGCCACAAGGAATAACATGGCCGTGAATGCATGGCCGATCCGCATCTACGGCTGCCTCGACCTGGCGGTCAGCGATATGCCATCGCATGACGATGATCATCGTGAGCGACAGGGCACACGACGTTGTGCATTCGTTCAAAACACCTCATGAGACGTCCGGTGGCCCTAGGCGGCTCAACAGGTCATTGCCAGCGGTCTCCGCCGATTCGACACCCGGCCTCTCGACGGAATAGCCCAGGCTCCTGTACCCTCGGACGCGCTTCCCGCTCATGCGCAAGAGCGTTGGCACGGCGCCGTCGACATAGTCGTGGACCAGCACTTCGCGCTTCGCCGCGTGCAGCCGGTGGAGACGGCCGACATACTGCGCGAGTGTGCCCTTCCACGAAATCGGCATTGTCAGGAACAGGGTGTCGAGGCGGGCGTCGTCGAAGCCCTCGCCGACATAGCGTCCCGTCGCGATCAGGATCCGTTCTTCCGTCTCAGGGATGTCTTCGAGACGCTGCATGATCTCGCGGCGCTGCCTAGTCCCCATGCCGCCGCGGAGAACGAGCACGTTCCGGGCAAGGCGGGCGAGCCGCTCCGCAAGGCGATGGGCGTGGTCCTTGCGCTCGGTGAGCAGGATCGGAGACCGACCTGTTTCCAGTGCCTGCAGCACGTCACCCAGGATCATGTCGTTGCGATCCTCGTCTGCGGCCAGCGAGGCGTAGACATGCTGGATCGGCAAGCGTTCCGCGTCCATGCCGGCCGGCAACCGGAATTCCGTCGGATGCAGGATCGCCCGGTGTTCGAAGGGTCGCTGCCGGGCCTGCGCCTTCGCGCTGGTCCGGAACCGGACGGGACCGCACTGCATGAAGACGATCGGATGGTGACCGTCCCGGCGCGTGACCGTCGCGGACAGACCGAGGACGTATTTCGCCTTCGCCCGGCGCGCGACCGCCTCGAAGCTGACGGCGGAAACATGGTGGCACTCGTCGACCACGAGATGTCCGTAATCGGCGACAATGTCGTCGACCTCACCCTTGCGAACCAAACTCTGGATGACGCCCACATCGACGATGCCACCCGGCTTGCGCGTGCCGCCGCCGATTTGCCCGATCGCGGATGCCGGGAGATCGAAAAACGCCGCGAGCCGCGCGATCCACTGTTCCATAAGCTGGCGCCGGTGGACGAGCACCAATGTGTTGGCCCCGCGGGCGGCGATGACGGCCGCGGCGATGACCGTCTTGCCGAATCCGGTCGCTGCCGCGAGCACACCGGTGTCGTGCGGCAGCAGTGCAGCAGCAGCGGAATGTTGTTCCCGGGTCAGGCTTCCGAGAAACGTCGCTTCGATCGGACGGCCGGGATTGCGTTCGTCGCGCATGTCCAGGGGGATGTCCAGGTCTTCCAGCAACCCCTCCATCGCCTCGCCGCAGCCGCGAGGCAGGGCGATGTGGTGAGACAACAACTCGGCGCAAGCGACGATGCGCGGGATGCCGAAGGTGGAACGCCGCATCGCCTGGGCACTGTAGAAGGCAGGATTCTGGAAGGCCGCGAGACGAATGAGCCGGTTGACTAGGCCCGGCGGCAGGCCGGCACGCGGGATGTAAAGCTGGTCGCCCAAGACCGCGTCGATCCGCTCCGGCAGCGGTCCGGCAATCTCGGGCAGCGGCCGGTGCCGCGACGGCGGCGCGCTCCAGGGCTCGTCGTCTTCGTCATCGAGTGGCAGGCGCAGCCCGACAACCCGGCCCTGCCGGCCGGCCTCGTCGACGATGGCGGTCGCCTCGGCCAGGGAGAGGCGGCGCATGGACGAGAGAAAAGCCCACTGGTCGGCATGAGACTCGAAACTGTCGTCGAGAAAGACGCTGTTGCCGCTCTCGCGGGGACCGCCCTGCAGCGGCAGCGCGATGAGATTGCCGAAGCCGCCCGCCGGCACGGTGTCCTGGCTCGGGAAGAACCGGTCGTAGGACTCGAACCCGATATCCGGGTCGCGCTCCATCGCCTCGGTGACCAGATGGGCGCCGAGACGGCGTGCGAGAGCGGCAGGCACCGGCTCGGCGAAGAAGATCCAGACATGTCCGCCATGGCCCGAGCGCGAGCGTTCGAGAGCCGCCGGCACGTCCTTCGAGCGACAGGCTTCAAGAAAGGCGCAGGCGTCCCGCCGCCAGCTCGCCTTGTCGAAGTCGGCGGCGAGCAACCAGCACGTGCCGTCCGGAAGCATGGGATAGACGCCGATCGTGTGGCGGCCGCGCAAATGCCCGTCGATGGCCTCGTCCGTCACCTCCCGGAACGCTTGATTGGGACAGACGCCGCACTTGACGCGCGGCTTGCCGCAGATGCGGGGCGCCCACTCGTTGGTACACACCGGCGCATAGCCCGCCTTGCCTGTCCTGGCGTTGTCCCAGCGCTTCGAATAGACGTCCTCGCGGCCCCGAAACAGGGATCTGAACAGCGCGATCTTGTCGCCTGCCGGCGATCCGCCGGTGATCGGTCCCGTGGACGACGGGACGTCCTTCAAAGCAGCAGGCGGATTCCCGATATCGGTGAGGCGGGCCTCGAGGGCCGCCTTCTCGGCCTCAAGGCGCGCGAGCCGCTCGCGAATGAGCGCGGCTTCCTCTTCGTGGGATGAAACGTGCGCCAACCTGTTCCCGTTTCGCAGATCAACCCGCTCATGCCGGCGAGGGAGCAGAATAGTGTGCAGCGAAAGCCCCGGCAAACATCGCCGTCGCCGCGCAGGATCGGCGTGGCGTCTGCAAGGAATAGCACCGGGTCGACGGTCAACGAGATCGACCCTCCCGCGAATTCGAAGGCCGCCATCTTGCATGGCACGCCTGGAAGATCGAACGGGAGAAGGTTATCTTCGAGCATGGTGGGCGCGGCGCTCTCGTTGGCGCGGGAGGTGCGCATGGCAACGACTTTCTGCTCTCTTGATGCACACCACTCAACTCCGGTCACTCGCCGCAGAATCCCATCACAGCGCCCATGGCCGCGAAGCGGCCCTTCGTTCAAGAGGAGGAACTCCATGAGATCCCGTTTCTTAGCAGTACTGGCATCGGTCGGCGCCCTGGCTCTGACCGGCGGGGGACATGCCCTGGGGGACACGATCACCTTCGGCGCACCGCTTTGCCTGACCGGGGACCAGGCTCCCCTGGACACGCCCGGCTTT
>JAJEHK010000074.1 GCA_022823765.1 Alphaproteobacteria bacterium
GCGGCCTGGCAGTATGTCCGCCCCCTGCCCGCTGTGGCGGCGATTGCCAGGCACCTCGCATTCTGGAACGAGCGGGCTGACACGACGATCTTCGTCGACAATGAACCCCTTGCGGACCGAGGCGTGCGCTCCGCCGGGGAGGGCGGCGAAGTGCTGCAACCGTGGCGTGAGTTCTGGGGTGAACCCCCGCCGGCCACCATGAAAGGCGTGGGGCTCGGCACACAGATCGAAGCCGCGCGTCCCAATGGCCGGGCCGAGGGGCCGCCCGACGATGTCATGGATCTCGACATCGAACGCGCCGGAGGTCGCCCGGAGGAGTGGCTGGAGCAGGGATGACCGGATAACGGGGTCGCAGTGCCGTCTCCGTGACTGGCACGCTTCAGGTGCGTGCTCTACCTTGTCGGCCAGTCCATAGCCGACCAGGGAACCATGCCATGATCCAGTCACGCCCCGAGCTTGTTGGAACCTTCGGAATGGTGACCACCACCCACTGGCAGGCCAGTGCCGCCGGCATGGCCATGCTGGAACGGGGCGGCAATGCCTTCGATGCGGCAGTGGCGGCCGGTTGTGTCCTGCACGTGGTCGAGCCTGACCAGAACGGTCCAGGCGGCGATGTCCCTCTCATCCTGTGGAGCGAGAAAAGGGGCAGGGTCGATGTCATCTGTGGCCAGGGGGTCGCACCGTCGACGATCTCTGGCGAAGCCCTGCGGAACATGGGTCTCGACATCATGCCGGGGACCGGACATCTGCCCGTCGTCGTGCCAGGCAGTTTCGGAGCCTGGATGCTGCTGCTGCGCGACTACGGGTGCCTCACGGTTCGCGAAGTTCTCGAACCGGCCATTGCCATCGCCCGCGACGGCTTCCTGCTCACGCCGACGGTCGCTTCTGTTCTCCAGCAAGCACGCCCCTTCATGGAGCAATTCTGGCCGACATCGGCTGAGGCCTACTGCGACGGCACCCTCGGGGCCGGTGATATGCACCGTCTGCCCATGCAGGCCAGGACCTGGGAGAGGATCATCGAGGAGGCGGAAGCCGCAGGTGGTGACCGCGAGGCCCAGGTCGAGGCAGCCCGCAAGTCGTGGTACGAAGGGTTTGTCGCCGAGGCGATCGACCGGTTCATGCGTGAACCGGTCATGGATTCCAGCGGCGAGGCCCATACAGGATTTCTCACCGGCGATGACCTGGCGCGCTGGCGCGCCACCGTCGAGGATCCGGTAACGCTGGATTACGGCGACTACACGGTCTGCAAGGCCGGACCCTGGTCCCAGGCGCCCGTCCTGCTCCAGCAGCTTGCTCTCCTCAAGGGCTTCGACGTGGCGGCCATGGATGCTTCAGGACCTGAATTCGTCCACGTGATCCAGGAATGCGCCAAGCTTGCCCTCGCGGATCGCGAGGCCTTCTACGGTGATCCCCGCTTTGTCGACGTGCCGCTTGAACGGCTGCTGTCGGAAGACTACTGCGCGGAGCGGCGCCAACTCGTAGAGGAAGGCGCCAGCATGGAAATGCGGCCCGGAACAATCGACGGGTACGGTGGCGCCATCACGCTGAGAGCGCTGGGCTCAACCAACATCGCCCATTCGGCGACCTCCCTGGAGAGCAGCGCCGGATCGAAACCGTGGCGGACCTGGGCCGAATTTGTGGCCCGGCGTCACGGCGACACCTGCCATTTCGACATCATCGATCGCCACGGCAACATGATCTCGGGCACACCTTCAGGAGGCTGGCTCACGGGATCGCCCGCCGTGCCCGGACTGGGCTTTCCGGTCTCGGTGAGGGGGCAGATGTTCTGGCTTGATGACGCCCATCCCAACGCACTGCAGCCAGGCAAACGGCCGCGCACCACACTGACCCCCACCCTGGCGCTTCACCACGGCGAACCGCGCCTCGTCTTCGGCACCCCCGGAGGCGACCACCAGGACCAGTGGTCTCTCCATGCGTTCCTGCGCCACGTGGATCACGGCATGACTCTCCAGGAGTCCCTCGACGCACCATCCTTCTACACCGATCACATGCCGAGTTCGTTCTACCCGCGCGAGTGGATGCCGGGCCACCTGGCCATCGAGGACCATTTCCCCCGCTCTACCATCGAGGACCTCGACCGCAGGGGTCACGACCTCAGGATCTATCCGCGCTGGAGCCACTACAACTCGATGACGATGGCCTCGAAGACGGGCCGCGTGCTGCGCGCTGCCGCCAGTCCGCGCCGGCAGTGCTACGCCGTGGGCCGCTGACCCGCTTCAGCAGGGGTTGAGCGGCGGTTCGTCATCGAGGTAGCGCCGCACTTCCTCCGCCACCCGCGTTGCGGCGTCGCGCACGGTCTTGATGGAGGCGCCGGCGATATGCGGTGTCAGGACTACGTCCGGGCGGGAGAGCAACGGCCAGTCCGCCGGCACGGGCTCGACGGCGAAGGTCTCAAGCATCGCCCCCCTGAGGTGCCCGCTGTCGAGGGCATCTGCGAGAGCATCGTAGTCCACCAGCGGCCCACGGGCCGTATTGACGAACCAGGCTCCCCGCTTCATGCGGGCGAAGGCGCCCGCATTCATGAACCCCTCAGTCTGCGGGGTGACACGAGCGTGCAGTGTCACGAGGTCCGACTGTTCGAGGAGAGCTTCAGTATCCACCAGGCGCACCTGGTCATCCATGTCCCCGGGGGGAGCGGCAATCAGGGGGTCGGCAACAAGAATGCGGCAGTCGAAGGCGCGCAGCAGGCGAACGACGCGGGCGCCGATGTTCCCGTAGCCGATGACGCCGACAGTCATGTCACAGAGTTCCACGCCGGCTTCATCAGCTCGGTAGAGGTCGCCCCGCCACACTCCCTGGCGCAATGCGTCGTGGCCCCGGACGATGTTGCGGGTCAGGGCGAGAATCGCACCGACGGTGAATTCCGCCACCGCCGATGCGTTGCGTCCCGGGGTATTGACGACGCGGATGCCGCGCGCCCGTGCCGCCGCCAGATCGATGTTGACCGGCCCGCCGCGCGAGACTGCAACACACTTCAGCTGGGGCAACCGCTCCAACATGGCGGCCGAAAGAGGCGCGAGATGGGTCACAAGGACTTCGGCAGCACCGACCCTCGCAACAATGTCGTCAGGAACGCCCATGTACTCCTTGAGACCATCCATTCCCGGAACCCGGTAGCCATGTTCCATGGGCTCATCGGGCCACGCCAGTTCGTGGAGGCTTGTCGCGATACGCTTCCCGCAGGCCTCGCGCAGGGCGTCATCGAACATCCATGGGAGCATGAAGCGGTCGCCGATAATCGAGATACTTCGGGTCATCGGTCGACCCTGTGTTTCACCGCGGCGTGCGCACCCCACACCGGGGCCAGCGCCTCGCGGGTCCTGACATAGAGAGGATAGAGCTCCTCGTAGACTTCGACCAGCTCAGGGTCCGGCTCCTCGGTGGCTGACAACAGGGGTGTCACCCAGTCGGCCGTACAGTCTTCCATGGTGGTGTAGATCCCCTGCTGCATGGCCGCGATCATCGCCGCTCCCGCCGCTCCTGTCTCGTCACGCAGGGTACGGCGCAAGCGCCGGTCCAGCGCGGCGCCAAGAATGGCACGCAGGACACGCGAGCGTGCCGCGCCTCCCGCAAGGCGCACCTCCGGTGGAACCGGACCCATGTCGCTGTGACAGTCGCGCGCCGCATAGGCGAGGCCTTCCAGCACGGCGCGCGTCAGGTCTGCAAGACCAACACCGGAGTCGAGCCCTGTGAAACTGGCCCGCGCCTCCGGGGCAAGGAAGGGCCCACGTTCTCCGGCCGGGGAGATGTAGGGATGATAGAGGATCCGTCCGGCTTCGCCGATATCTGCCAGAGCGTCAATTCGCGGCATCAGGTCTTCACGATTCCTGCTCAATCCGGATTCCTCCAGAACTTCGCGCATGAGATCGATCAGCCAGTCGATGTTGAGCGTGGCGGAGAGATTGGAGTGCATCTGGATGTAGGTCTCCGGAACCGGGCAGCACATCGTGTAGCCCGAAAGCCGGGGACTGGACTGCCAGGACTCCTCACCTGTCACGTAGCGCATGTGCACGCCGGTCGAGCCGATGATCGAGAAAGCGGCTCCACCCGCAGGATCGTGGATACCACCGCCAAGCGCCGTGCAGACCCCATCGATGTAGCCGAGAATTACCGGAAGGCCCTCCGGCAGCCCGGTGGCGGCAGCCGCCTCACGCGTGAGCGGGTGGGATTCCCTCATGCCGTCAACGATGTCGGGCAACAGCCGGGCATGGGATTCAAGACCGAATTGCGCCAGGGGCTCATCGGCATAGCGACGCGTGCGGAAGTCGCCGAAGGTCAGGACCGCTTCCGATGGATCAGTCACCCGCTGGCCGGTCAACCGGTGGTAGAGCCAATCCTTGCAGTGAAAGGCGGTGGCGGCGCGCTGGAGCAAGTCCGGGGCATGACGGGCCATCCAGGCAAGCTGGCTCGATTGCTGGCACGGCGCCACTCCGGTACCGGTAGCATCATAGAGCGCCTGGTAATCAGGCCCTTCCCGGACCCGGCGGGTCTCATCCGCCGCTCTGCCGTCGAGCCACAACCAGGCCGGACCGACAGGATCTCCGGCCGAGTCGATCAGCCATGTCCCATCCCCCTGCCCTGTCACGGCCAGGGCACGGACCCTGCCGCGCAGGCCGGGCATGCTGTCGGTGAGATCGCGCAGCGCGGCCGCGGCCCCAATCCAGGTCCGGTCCATGTCCTGCTCGGCTGCACCATCCGGGCCGGTTCGATAGCTGTTGGGCCGCGACGCCACATTGATCTCATCGCCACTCAGCGTGAAAGCCACGGCCTTCAACACCGAAGTGCCGGCATCCATGCCGATGATCACGTCCGAATTCACAAATCCACCGTCCGTCACAAGGCCAGCTTTCTGGTGAGGGTATCCGTAGCCGGCCGGGATTGCATCAGTGGCTTCCTGGCACGTTCACCCTGGATGACCTGGCGGACGATCGAGTTCTGGGCCGTCGCCGGTCAGAACTGTCTTGATCGGCTGAACAGCGGGCCGCTCTCTCCGTGCGACGAGGAGATCGGGATCGCGAAAGGAAGCCAGTCCGGCTACGATTTCTTCGGATGTCCGAGCATTTGACATGAAGATTGAACGCATCATCGCCCGTCCGCTCAAACAGGGATCGCCCCTTGACCGGGGAACGTCGCCACGCGCGTCCATCCCGCCCGGAGGCGATGGCGGCAACGCCCTGGCCCGCTACCGCGAGTTCTCCGGACGTGCCCACGACCCGGGAGGCAGCGGTACGCCGGCGCTGTGCGTGGCAATCGCCAGCGACGGCACCTGGGGCATGGGTGTCACGGATTTCTCCGGGGCAGTCGTGCCCCTGATCAACGAGTACTTCGCCCCCGTGATCGAAGGCGGCAATGCGCTGGCGACCGAACGGTTGTGGGACCTCATGTTCCGTCATGCCAGTGTTCCCGGGGTGGGCGGGATTGTGAGCTACGCGATCAGCGCCATTGATCTCGCCTTGTGGGATCTCAAGGGAAAGCTCCTGCAGCGCCCGGTCTATGAATTGCTGGGCGGGCCGGCACACGCGGAGGTTTTCTGCTATGCCACTGGCCACGACGTCGAGTGGATGCTCGAATCGGGTTTCGAGGCGGTCAAGCTGCCATGCTTGCTGGGAGAGGCGCAGGGCATCGTGGCCCTCGCGAGGATCGAGGAGAAGGTGGCGCAGGCCAGGGAGATGCTCGGCCCCGAACGTGAACTGATGCTCGACTGCTGGGTGGCCAGCGATGTCGAGTTCATGGTGAGACTCGGCGAACGGTTGCGACCCTATGGCCTGAAGTGGCTCGAGGACTATCTCTACCCAGAGGACTTCGCCTCGTATGAGGAACTGCGCCGGCGTCTGCCCTGGCAGACACTGGCAACCGGTGAGCGCTGGTTCACCCATCTTCCCTTCGGCGAGGCGGCGGCGCGCCGCACCGTCGACATTTTTCAGCCTGACATCCGTTGGGTCGGCGGTGTGACGGCCTGCATCAAGATTGGTCACATCGCCGAAGGCGCCGGCCTCCAGGTCGCCCTCCACGGCGGCGTCAACGACCTGTTCGGCCAACACCTTTGCTACGCCATGCCCAGCAACATGTGGGGTGAGATCTACATTGATTCCGCTCCCGGCGTTCCGCTGGAGGAGGGTTGGCGTCCCACACCAGGCATGGCCATCCCGAAGAACGGTCGCCTCATTCCACCAGCCACGCCCGGCTTCGGCATCGAACTCACCCGCGACGAACTCGAGGCCATGACCGGCTGACTGCCCCTGTACCCATCTCGGCACGTCCAGTGCAGCGGAAAGGGTACAGGCGACAGAAACGCAGGTCTGCTGGTGGGCACCGGACATCCCGCCAGTGGTTCTTTCTGATCGCGACAGCTCCTCGAACCGGGACAGTCCCGGAGCGCTCCGGGGTGTGACGCCAGTTGCGGTATCGGCCCTGGCCAGGAATTCAAGACCATGCAGGGCACAATCCGGGCCACGTGGAATGACGAGGCACGGATTCGTCCTGCTTGACCTCGATTGCGACGTTGCTAACCTGATACCGAGGTGCAGGCGTCTCGCATGAGGGCCTGACACCGTCGGCCCCTATCGCCTCAACCCTGTTGGAGATCAAGTACATGGCAACCACCGAAGACCGAATCAGGCAGATCATCACTGACAATCTCGACATTGGCCGTGAACCCGACTTTGGCGCGAGACTTGGCGACTCCGGCGTGTCGTCGGTGGACTGCCTTGCCTTCTTCAAGCTCGTGAACGAAGAGTTCAGTCTGGGACTGGTCGCCGAAGAGTGCCGGCAGTTCGAGACCTTGAATCAGCTGGTTCAACACATCGATCAGAAGACCGCGTAACTGCGAATCCACACAAGCTGCCAACGGGCCTCCGCAACACGGGGCCTTTGCCTGCAGGTTGCGGAGAGGCCGTTGCGCCCTGTAGTTCCGTTCACACGCTCATCCGGACCGGCGCTTCCGCGTGTCCGGGTGAGCGTGCACCGCCTGAGGTTGTCTGCTCAGGGACAGGAACCGCCCGGCACAGGAAGGACAGTTCGAAGAGGTTCGGCCCTGCACCGCCACGGTTGCGGAGTTTCCCTTGGGCCTCCCTTTCTGTCTTCGAAGACTCGCACAGACTTTGAAAGACGGGACCCTTCGCCGGACGTCCGACGAATGAGACCGGCGTTGGCCGATTCCCCTTTGTCGGGAGAGTCGGAATCGTGCTCCGCGGAATTGAATGCGGCCGAATTCGCGCGTTAGAGTCCCATGTCTGACGGTCTGGCGCTCGGACAATGGTCCCGATCGAGAACTTATGGTGGAGTCCCTGGCGCGAGGTGGATGGCGTGACCGTCATTCATGTCAACCTTGCGCCGGATGCCATGCGCGAGGCTGCAGCGGTCTCTTTGCTCGACGACAGCGAGAGAGAACGCAGCGACCGCTTTCGGTCGGTGCGCGCCCGGCGTGACTTCGTCCTTTGCCGGGCGGCGCTTCGCGTCAGCCTCGCCGAACGCCTGAGCTGCTCCTGTGGGCAGCTATCGTTCGGCTTCCTCGAACATGGCAAACCGTACGCCATGCTTGCCGACCGTTCCGTAGACGTCGCGTTCAACGTCAGTCACGGCGGCAGACATGGCCTGATCGCAATCGCCGACAAGGCGTGTGTCGGCGTCGACGTGGAGGAACGCGCACCGCAGCGCGATTTCGATGGCATCGGCAGCCTGGTGTACGGCCCCGAGGAACGACGGCTTCTGGGCATCGCTTCGGGTCAGGAGAAAGTGCAGTTCTTCTATCGCCTGTGGAGCATGAAGGAAGCTTTGATCAAGGCACTTGGCACCGGTTTTGCCCTGAGCCCCTCGGGATTCGAGGTTCCCGAACCGATGTTGCGGGGAGAACGATCCGGGGTCTTCCGCTTCCCGCACCTGCCGTCACAGGCGTGGTGGATTCAGGACCTGGGGGAACCCCGTTTTGCCGCCGCGCTTTCCTACCGGCTGACATCATGACTGGGATCGACAGCGAGCCGTTCGTCAGAGTGTCTCAAGAGTGACCGCGCTGGCCAGAGCCCACGTTTCTCCCGATGCGGTCACACTTCCAGAGTGCTGTGGCACCACCCTGGTGCTGCACGATGATACATCACGCCAACGGGTATCATGAGCGTCGCCGGAACGCGAGGCATCCGCTTTCAGCCCGATGAGACGCCGGCCGGCGCGCTTTCAATCTGCTTGGGCCTGCAGATCGTCATTCTCTCTCTGGCCGGCGTGATCCTCATTCCGACGATCGTGATGCGGGCTGGCGGCGCAAGCGAGAGCTATCTGTCCTGGGCGGTGTTCGCAACGGTCACGATCTGCGGCGCAACCACCGTCCTGCACGCGATCCGTGTCTGGCGTATCGGCTCCGGTCACCTGGTCGTGATGGGTCCCACCGGCGTCTACATTGGCGTATGCATTGCTGCCGTTGTAGAGGGTGGGCCGGCACTGCTGGCAAGCCTGGTTGTTGTCTCGTCTGCGCTTCCGTTCATGCTGGCCGTACGGTTGCCGCTGTTGCAGCGACTGTTGATACCGACACTCTCGGCACCCGTGCTCATGCTGATCCCCGTGACGGTGATGCCTGCGGTGTTCGGTCTCCTGACCGCCGTGCCGGCCGGCACGTCCGGCCTGGCATCGCCGCTGAGCGCCCTTGCCGTGCTTCTCGCAATCGCCGGCATCATGCTGAAGGTGACGGGCGCGACACGCCTGTGGGCCCCGGTCTTCGGAGTGGCCGCAGGCTCCGCTGTCGCCGCCGCATTCGGCCTCTATGACATGCGCCGCGTCAATGAAGCGCCGTGGATCGGTTTTCCGACGGGCGAATGGACAGGCCTGGATCTCCAGTTCGGCCCGGCATTCTGGGCGCTTCTGCCGACCTTTCTGCTCGTCACCATCATTGCCTCGCTCCGGACTGTCGGCGGCGCCGTTGCCATCCAGCGAGTTTCGTGGCGCCGGCAGCAGGCGGTGGATGTTCGCGCGGTACAGGGCGCGGTCACGGTGGACGGTCTGGGCAACCTGCTCACCGGTCTCGCCGGCACGGTGCCGAATGCGCCCACGGCCGTTGGCGCATCGGTGACCGAGTCGACGGGCGTGGCCAGCCGCAGCGTTGGTATCGCCACGGGCATACTCCTTGTCGCGATCGCGTTTCTACCAAAGGTGCTCGCCATCGTGCTGGCGATACCGGGCCCGGTGATCGCAGCCTATCTCGGGGTGTTGCTGGCCATGATATTCGTCGCCGGAATGAGAATCGCGATGCGCGACGGGATCGACTACCGAAAGGGCCTGATCATCGGTGTCTCCTTCTGGGTTGGCACCGGCTGCCAGTACGGCATGATCTTCCCCGAACAGGTCTCCGAGATCGCCGGCGGACTCCTGTGGAACGGGATTACCACGGGCGGCGCTGTGGCTATCCTGATGACACTCTTCATGGAATTGACAAAACCACGCCGCAGCCGGATCGAGATGGCGTTCGGAACCTCCGCCATACCGAAAATCCAGAGATTTCTCGGCGCCTTCGCCGGCCGGAATGGATGGGGCGCAGAGATGGCTGCTCGGCTCGACGCCGCCTGCGAGGAGACGCTTCTCACCCTTCTCCGCCAGAACGAGAATTCCGAAGAGGGAAGCCCGAGCAGGCGTCTGCGCCTGGCGATCCACAGGGAAGACAACGGTGCGGTCGTCGAATTCGTCGTGGCCGCCGAGGACGACAACCTCCAGGATCGCCTGGCGCTCATAAGCGAGGAACCTGACGCAACCGTTGCGGAGCGGGAGATGTCGATGCGGCTCTTGCGTCGACTGTCATCCTCTGTGCATCACCAGCAGTATCACGGCGTCGATATCGTGACCGTTCGCGTTGCGGCACCTGTATCCGACGCCGATTGAGAGCTGCGTCACCGGCACGGTCGCGGCGATTGTGGACATGGCAGGCCGTTTCCCCGGCGCAGAAGGCCTCTCCACCTTCTGGCGCATGCTGGAAGGAGAATGAAGACGCGCGGTCGAAGCGGTTCCCGGTTTCGGTCCTGGTGGCTTTGGTGATCTGTTCCCTGAAGACGGAGGACGCCGGATTGCGCTTCCCGGTCACCCGTTCCAGCGCTGAAACCACTGGTTCGCGACACGCGAACGGTAGGTGGAACGACGAGCGCGGATTCCTTCTTGCGGATCACCGCGCGTGGCCAGGGGGATGGCAAGGTTGGTCAAGTACTCGCGCACCATCGCCGCGCATTGTGCAGGTTGTTCCAGCTGCAGAAAGTGCGACGCCTGTGGCACGAAGTCGTAGTCGACAGCCGATGCATGGCTCAGGTCAAAGGTGGGAAGATACGCGTAAGGAAGTGTCGGATCGGCGCCGATCACCTTTGTCGGGCAGATCAGTGTCGACAGGTCCAGCAAGGGTGAGAAGCTCCTCACATACTCCGCGATCTGGGCTTCGTAATCGCGAGGACAACGCAGTTCGTAACCATCTCCGTCGGCGCTCTTGCGAAGGGTCGATCGGGCCATGAGATCGCGCACCCCCGGAACGACGCGGGCGAACCCGGGAATGATGGACAGAACTTCTGCATACTGCTCTTCGGACGTGAATCGCTCCGTCCGGCGACGGGTCATGGCGGCCGTCCGTTCCGCCGCCTCGATGAATTCCAGTTCGCTGGCAGCGGGCTTGCAGAGTGGCGGATCGAACAGAATCAGCGCGGAATAGGCATGATTGAATGACAGCAGGGCGACAAGTGTCGACAGTGAATGAAACACGCCGACTGTCGTCTTTTCGCCGTACTGCCGGACAATGGCATCGAGAATGAGGTCGTGGTCCAGGATCAGTGTCGGAATGTTGTGATCCCGCTGGACACCAACGTCGTTCCAGCCGTGATTCCTGAGATCGTAGACCATCAAGTCGAAGTCATTGGCGAGCAACGACCAGAATGGATAGTAGAGGTCGGCTGCAAGACCGTTGCCGTGAGTCAGAACGAGACGCGGACCGGACGGATTGCCATGTCGCCGCACCGTCGTCACGGTGTTCTCGTCGAGCTGAACGTCGCACGTTGCAAGAGGCTCGGGTATCGTCCACATCGTTGCTTCCGTCATGACGCTTGTGTCCGGTTTCCTCCCGATGCGGTGCCTGGAACGGAACACGGCATCGAGTCAATCGTCGCCCACGTCACTGCAATGTTCACATCAGATGAACACAGGAACCTGATGGACGGTTGTCCGCTACTGTGTGGTGGCCCCCGCGTGCCCAGGAATTCCGGGGAGCTTTCTCTCGTGGTCTTCCGGTCAATGTTCCACAGTTTGCGCGCCGATGCCACTTTCACGGCGGACGCCCCCTCCCCCGCCACTTTCGAACCGCCGTTCCGTGGCCTCTCAGATGGGGCTGCCGCTCCTTGTCTGCACGGAGATGACCATGCGCCCAGGCCACCCCTGGACGTCAGCCAATCCTTGCTGCGCTGGCTGTTCCCGATTCGGACAACCGCGCCCATGGCAGACCGGAAGGGTCCGTTTTCGGGTAAGCAACATCACCGGCACCGTGGTTCCCCTGATCCCGGGTATGGTAGAACGATCTCATGACACAACGGGCTCCCGGGACAGAGATGACACCATGGACGACCTTCTCACGCAGTCACTTCAGGACCTCGACCGGCATCATCACCTGCATCCATTTACCGACGCTCGCGTCTTCAATGACGCCGGCGTGCGCGTCATCACCGGAGCCGAAAGAGTTTACCTGACCACCTCGCTCGGTCACCGCGTGCTCGATGGCATGGCGGGCCTTTGGTGCGTCAACATCGGCTACGGGCGCCGTGAACTCGCCCGGGCAGCCTATGATCAGCTCCTCTCACTGCCCTACTACAACACCTTCTTCCAGACATCGACTGTGCCCACCACCCGCCTCGCCGGACGCCTCGCGGAGGTTGCGCCGGAAGGCTTCAACCACGTCTTCTTCGCCAATTCCGGATCGGAAGCAAACGACACGGCGGCAAAGATGGTGCGCTGGTACTGGAACACCAGGGGGCAGCCATCCCGCAAGACCATCATTTCCCGCCGCCACGCCTACCACGGTGTCACCCTGGCGGCAGCAAGCATGTGCGGCCTTGAGGAGATGCACCCGCAGTTTGACCTGCCCCTTCCCGGCTTCATCCATGCAGACTGTCCATACTGGTACCGCTATGGACGTGGGATGGACCCGGATGACTTCGGTATCGCTACAGCCCGCTCGGTTGAGCGGCTGATCATCGAGACCGGCCCGGAGAACATTGGAGCATTCATCGGCGAACCGGTCATGGGGGCCGGCGGGGTTATCGTGCCTCCGGCGAGCTATTGGCCGGAGATCATGAGAATCTGCCGTGAACACGACATCCTCGTCATTGCCGATGAAGTGATCTGCGGGTTTGGCCGGACCGGCGAGTGGTTCGGCAGCGAAACCTTCGGTATCGAACCCGACATCATGACGATCGCCAAGGGGCTCTCGTCAGGCTATCAGCCCATCAGCGGCATCCTCGTGCACGACCGGATTGCCGGCGTGATGGTCGAAGAAGGCGGGGAGTTCCAGCATGGATTCACGTGGTCGGGTCATCCCGTTGCCGCAGCCGTGGCGCTGGAGAACATCGACATCCTGCAGCGCGAGTCCATCATCGAGACATGCCGGACCGTGACCGCCCCCCTCATGCAGCAACGCCTTCGTGATCTTGCTGATCATCCTCTCGTCGGCGAGGTGCGCGGAGTGGGCATGATGGCAGCGGTGGAACTCTCGGGCGAAAGGGGCACCGCTGCATTGGTTCGCGAAGAGGCATGGAAACGCGGTCTTCTCGTTCGCGCTACCGGCGAATCCCTCATACTTTCGCCTCCCCTCATCATCACCGCTGACGAGGTCGATACTCTGGCAGATACGCTCCTTGCCGCACTCGCTGCCGTGGAGTCGCAGCCCGGGAACATGAGGCTCTGACCCATGATCGGACGCTTTGCGGCAAGGCTGGGACACCGCCTTCCGGGGCACATGGTCGCCGGAACGATCCTGACAATTGTGGGAGCCTGGTTCTTCTACCAGCCGTTGCGTCACGACTATCCCATGGCAAACGACCTCATCGCAATCGAGGCGGGAGTCGTGGAAGCCGTCGAGATCCGCAAGCGACGCGGCGCCGTCATCCGGTTCCTCGTTCCCGACCCCTTCGAACTGCAGGCAGTTCTCGAAGGAGACGGGAGAACGGTGCGCTATCGCAATGACCTTCCGCACTACCGGGAGATCAAGGATGCCCTGAAGTCAGGAACCCACGTCTTTCATCTGTGGACCGATGCTTCCGATCCCGACGATGCCGCGCTTGTCTGGCAGCTCGACAGCGGAGGAACAACCCTGGTCTCGGCTGAAGACACCACTCAGGCGTTGAAGGAGGTTCGTGTACGGGAAATGTGGTTGCCCGGCGCCATCGCGATCTTCGGTCTCACCATCATTACATTGTCCCTGTGGCGCCGCCGGCCAAAAGGGCCCCCGGCCTGAGCCGTTGCAGCAGACCCCGGACGAATCACCTCGGCTCGATCAGGACTGTTCGGAAGTCTCCCTCCGCGTAGCCTTCTCGACAAGGGCAGAACGCATCATGCCCAGCATGTGCGTCGCCTCGTCCCGTCGTGGCCTCTCAGATGCGTCTCAGGCCTGATTTCGCTTCATCATGGCACGCAGGTCGCTGAGGGCCCAGGCACCCAGGTGGCGGCCTGTGACGGCGTAGGTGACGAAACCCAGTGTCACGAGAATCGCAAGATAGGCGGCGAGATGGCCGCTGTATGCGGACCACCACTGGTCGCGAGTGAGGTGTGCGACTGCGAGAGCCGCTGCCATTATCGCCGTGGCCGCGAGCATGCGGGGCAGACGTCGCCTGAGGCGTCTGTCCGCGGTGAAATGGCCCCGACGCACCAGAACCACATAGAGGATGATCGCGTTGATCCATGCCGCCGCCGCGGTCGCAAGGGCGATGCCGACATGGCCCAGAGACCAGACGAGCGCCAGCATGACGGCGAGGTTGCTCAGCAAGCCTACCACAGCGATCCTCAGGACGGTCCCGGGGTCATGGCGCGCGAAGAAGGCAGGCACCAGAACCTTGACCAGCACATAGGCCGGCAGGCCGGCAGCGAAAGCCCTGAGAGCGGCAGCACTCGCCTCGCTGTCGGCGGCATTGAAGGCGCCGCGCTCAAAGAGCGTGGCAATCACCGGATGCGCAATCACCACCAGAGCGGCCGCAGCCGGCAGGCAAAGAACCATGACAAGTTCAATGGCGCGACTCTGGCTCTCGTTGGCCCCGGTCTCGTCACGAGCCTCGATTTGACGGGAAAGCAGGGGAAGCAGCGCGCTGCCGACGGCAATGCCGACGATGCCCAATGGCAACTGATTGACCCGGTCGGCGTAGTAGAGCCACGAAATGGCGCCGGTAGCCAGGAATGAGGCAACCCACAGGTCGATGAGAAGGTTGATCTGTACAACGCCGGCGCCCAGGGCCGCGGGAACGAAGCGTCGGAGGAGTTCCCTCACGCCTGCCGTCAGGCGTGGCAGGAGAAGCCGCGGCACCATGCCGGCACGCCTGATTGCATTGAGAACAAGCGCCAGCTGCAGGATCCCACCGCACGTCACACCCCAGGAGACGGCCCTCCCTGCATGCACATCGTCGAGCACATGAATCAGGAGCGCTGCTCCGATGAGGCTGAGATTGAGCAGGATGGGCGCAGCAGCATAGGCGGCAAAGCGCCCAGTAGAGTTGAGCATGCCGCCGAAGAGCGCCACCAGTGAGATGAGAAGGATGTATGGGAAGGTGATGCGGGTGAGATCGACGGCCAGGTCGAATTTTCGGGGCTCGTCGACGAACCCGGGCGCCAGCACCGTGACCACCCACGGCATGGCCACCTCGAAGACCGCGACCAGCACGGCGAGAACCACGGCGAGAACTGCCAGGACCTCATCGGCCAGCCGCCTTGCTGTCGCTTCGCCCTCGCCCTCCAGGCTGCGGGCGAAGAGAGGGATGAACACGGTGTTGAAGGCGCCCTCCGCCAGAAGGCGTCGGAAGAAGTTGGGGAGCTTGAAGGCGACGAGGAAGGCATCCGCCACCCAGCCTGTCCCCAGGACTGCGGCAAACAGCACGTCCCGCACGAATCCGAGAACCCTGCTCGCGGCTGTCAGTCCGCTGACCGTCAGGAAAGCCCTGGAGAGATTCATCCCCCCTCTCACAGTGTCGCCGGATAGCCCTTGATCACGCTCCACTCCACCAACGGAACGCTCATTCGTGGGCGACAATGCTCAGGAAAGATGGCGAACAGGTGTCCTGCCCGTCGGCGACCGGGAATACAGCCGTCAGGGAGTGATGCCGCGCAACCGTT
>JAJEHK010000080.1 GCA_022823765.1 Alphaproteobacteria bacterium
GACAAAGTCGTCTGGCATCAAGGCAACAGGACTGCCAGCGGCGCATGTCTTCCGGCACTCCGCGGCCACCAATCTGTTGCGCGACAACACGCCGCTGGAAGTCATCAGCACACGGCTGCGTCATCAATCGACACGAACAACGGCGCAGTATCCACGGGTCGATGTCCGCATGCCCATGAAGTGGTCCACACCTTGGTGGACGCCGGAGAAGGACAATGACCCTGGCCGAGCATGCGGAACACTACGTGACATTCCGAAGGGCTCTGGGCTACTCCTGCGAGGCCCAGGCGCAGTGTCTGCAGGACTACGCGACCTACGCCGGGGCCTGTGGTGACAGCTTCGTGCGCACCAGCACGGTTCTGGACTGGGCATCGACAGCACAGTCTCCCCGACAGGATGCTGCCGATCCTGACGCCGGCGCCGTCAATGACCTTCTGGACACGGCTGCGCTCCTGGATCAGGGTCCACCAATGACGGCTCAAGCCCCGTGCGGCACGGAACTCCCTTTCCGGCACCAGGCTCGGACGACCCAGACCGAATTGGCAGATCGTCGCCAGCCAGCGACTGTCCTCGATGTCCGTCTTGCGGCCCTTGAGCTGCTTGACATGCTGGGCATGGAACAACTCCGCCCTGATCCCGGCCTCAGTCAGCCGCTCCCACGGCGCCCGCCAATAGACCCCGGTGCCCTCCATCGCCGCCGCCTCGACGGCATGGGACACAAGTCATGACACAAGGCCGTCAAGTCCGTTCGGAAGGGCAGAGAACTGACGCGTCTCGATGACCGGATCCCCCGACCCGGAACACAGCCTCACCGTCGCCGTCGCCTGCGTCTTGTGAACATCCAGACCCGCGGCACGGGCATGTACAACATGCACGTCATCATGAATCATGCTCCTCGTCTCCTCTGTGAGATCATCGGGTGGAGACGGAGGAATGGCCGGGGAAACACTCACAAGGGCACGACGCTCCTTGTGGTCAGTTTGCCATACGTCCTCGACCGTCCGGTCGGGTACCGCCAGGGGTGCGATGCCTGGCCATCCGGGACAATTTGATATCGTGGTCAGCGCCACACTAACGGTTCGTCCTCGGGTCCGTCTCCACCACCGATGGGACACAACACAGCTCACACCAACGACACTCCATCACGCCACGGGAGACGTGCGCACGCCGCAGCGCGGTACATTTATGGCCGGGGGTGAAGAACGAAACGATCATCATGGGCATTTGGTGTCCTGGTGCGATTCCAGTATTAGAGAAGCTTGAATGGCCAGTTCTGCGTAACGCGTCCCGCCCTGCTTTGGTACCAGCTGCGCGCGTTCGGTGCGCCCCAGGCCACCTGCAGATTGCCCTCGCCGATGACCACGTTATAGGCGTCGTGGACCTCCTTGCGGCACTCCAGGCTGCGGTATCCGTTTTCGAACAGCATCCTGATACAGCCCCATGACGTAGTGCATGCCGCACTCCGAGAAGAAGATGGTGCTTCCGGTGATGACGACGTTGGTGTTGGGTCCGTAGAGACATGAAGAGATTGAGATATCCCGGTACGACGATGCCGAGGTAAGCACGAGGATCGTCTCCCCAATGCCTGCGGAGGTCCTGCCGGTTCCGGCCTCGGATTCGCATGGGCCACAGGAACAGGCTTACGCACGTCCCGGTCCCGTCCACCGCACGATCGTCGGAAACCCCGGGGACAGGAAACTGTTCGTCCGCATGACAGATCGACCATCGCTGTCGGGTCTCTCTCGGCCGACCCAGCCCACAATCAACTGTCGGTCTGAACCCTGGGCCGTCATGCTCCACACTCACACGGTGTTCCAGACCCATGGATGGCCTAAATGCGGCGAGTTACACCGCGCTCAGAGGGGAGCATGAGAGAAGGCGGTTGGCGACACGAGGAGTTTGGCGTGCCGTTTTGGCGCGAGGCCGAGTTGATTGAGCTCCACCACACAATGCGGATCACGCTTCGTGTCAGACGCTCGGTGCAGGAACGCTACGTCCGTGCGCAACGAAGACCGCATTGATCGACGATGAGTGGATGGTTGGCGAACTGGGACTGTCGTCACCGGAGGAGCCCGGGAGGTCCGAGGCCACCTGCAAGAGAATTTACCCTGCCCCTCGAATGTAACCTTGGCTCCATCATCAAGCTGACGAGGATCTCCCGGGGCAGGATGGCTCAGTAGAGATAAACGACGAGAATGTGGATGATCATGAGTGCCGGCAACGGTACGAGAGCGTAAAGGTGCAGTCGACAGGCGAGAGCGCGCTGCCTGGACGGGATGCCAAGTTGCCGCATCAGTGAGGCTCCGTTCATCATGATTCCGGCCAGGCCCCCGAGGACAAGCACCCCGAGGTAACAAGCCATCAGGGCGGCATTGATGTTGGCGCCGAAACGAAATCCGGTGTGGATGAAGAGGACGCCAAGACACGCCACCCCGAGCCCGGCGTGAACAAGACGCCATGTATTGTGGGTCGCGAACTTCCCGTATCGTCTGGCCACCACCGAAGCAACGCCACCGACGGTCAGGGCAACAAGGACATAGCCGCTCCACTGTTTCCAGGCACTGTTGAACCAGAGCCGTTCAGCCAGACCGGGGCCGAAGTGATCGGGAACGGGGACGCGTGGCACCAGGAACATCATCATGCCCACGATGCCGGCTGTTGCGGAGAGAATGAGGAGCAGCCTGCGAAACCGCGCGGTGCGGGCACGCACGGCCCGCAGAGTCGCACGCTCGATCTCGGCAACCTCGCCGGCCACCTCGCGTCCGACCAGGTCCATCCGCCGCAGCTGATCGATCCGCCGCTTCGCCCGCCTGAACTGCGGTGGTGTCAAGATATCGGGAAGGACACCGCAGGCATCGGTGAGGGAAACGAGTGCCACCTCGCGGGGATCGGGGATGTCCTGCGAGAGCAGGACGCCAGCGACATCCTGCCGGGCGCGGCGTAACCATCCGGCATCGATCACGTGACGTGAAGGCCACGCCAGCAGACCCCGGCGCCGTTCGAGAATGCCGCGTACTTCCAGACTCGCCAACGCCCTGTCGTGGACGGTGTCCGTCATCCCGGTCATGAGCTTCCTGATCCATGTCCCTGTCGCCTGGTTCTGCGCACCGGCAGAAATCCTCGCCAGAACACTATCAAGAACCGGATCGCCGGTCGGCGTTGCATCACTCACGAAGAGGCCTTCCAGGTCCGTATCAATACGACCGGCGAACGCCAGGTCCATCAGCACTGCACCGGCGAGCGCACAGTCCAGAATGTCCTGATGCACGGCGAGGGGTGTGCCGTCCTCGTCGTTCAACAGAAGCAGCAGCGCCTCGGTCAGGGTCATCATCACATT
>JAJEHK010000334.1 GCA_022823765.1 Alphaproteobacteria bacterium
TCGCCCAGGGAGTCGCTCGCCTGGAGTGACGCGAGACCCCGGCTCCCCATACGTGCCATCCGGTTCAGCTGATGGCCCGTTCCTGGGGCCTCGATGGGGAACGCGCAGGATGAAGCTTCGCCGGGACGACATCATCGCGCCTGCCGACTACGCAAGGGCGCGCGAGGAACACCGGGCCCGCATCCGCGAGGTCAAGCGGCACCGGCGTGTCGAGGTTGGTCCCTTCATCACCTTCTTTTTCGAGAACCGTCAGACAATGTGGCACCAGGTTCACGAGATGCTGCACATCGAAAAGGGTGGCGAGGAGCAAATTGTCGACGAACTTGACGCCTACAACCCCCTGGTTCCCGAAGGCCGTGATCTGCGCTCAACGATGATGATCGAAATCGACGACCCGATACGGCGCAACACGGTTCTGCGCCGTCTGGGATGGATTGACGAGACGGTGTCGTTCCGGGTCGGTGACCGGTCGATCCCTGCAGAACCCATTCAGGACACCGAGCGCAACACGCCCGATGGCAAGACGAGCAGTATCCACTTCCTGGTGTTTCGCTTCGATGACGAAACCGTTGCCATGTTCCGTGATCCCGGGGTCCGCGTGGCTCTTGAAGTCGCTCACGAGCACTACGGCCACCAGGCGATACTCCCGCCGCAGACGCGCGAATCCCTCGCCGGCGACTTTTCCTGAAGCGGCCCGCGGCGCGTTCAACGTGTCCGCTTGAGGGCCGTCTGCGTGAAGTCGTTGAGGTCGAGATCGGTCCCGAACGCGTACTCTGACCAGTTGAGATCGGTGCTCTTGCCGGTGAGATGATTGGTCATCGCCATGCGTCCGGCGCGCCAGAACTGGTCAAGGTAGAGGTTGTAGCTGTCAACCAGCAGGGTCTTGAGATGGGATTCCCTGCGGTCGTAGTACTCAATCTTGACGGTGCGCTGCTCTGCGCTGTCAATCCACAGCACCTGCCGCGAATAGCCCGAATCCTCCTGCGTCGGGAAACGTTCAATCACGTCGCAGACGAGGTCGCCGCAGGGCTCGTCGCCGAGATGCCGGTAGGTGTACTTCTCGATCTCCGAAGCGCCCATGTACTCGTATGAGAACTCGCTCCCCATGAAGGAGCCCGACTGGTACGACGAACTGATGCGCTTGACCCTCTTGAGGGCCGGGAGATAGAGCCACTGGTCGTCCGCTTCTTCCTTGTGGGCGTGGACGAGAAACGCCGTGCCCTTGACGTCACGCGGCCGGTCGAAGACGAAAATCGTGCGGTCGCCGTCGTTCTCGACCTCGATCACCTTGATGCGGACTTCCCGTGTGCTTTCCTCCCCGCGCTTGTTGCGCAGGACCATGATCATGTTCGCGGTGAAGTTCCCGAAGCCCTTCTGGCGTTCGCGGGCCTCCGTGGCGATGCGCAGCCCCTTTTCCTCCGGGGTTTCCGCATCAACCCGGGACAGTCCCGGAATCCATGCGACGGCGAAGGCAACGAGGACGAGAATCATGCGCATGACGGGTTCCTCACATTCCTTGGTTCTAGAAGCTGTAGTCCAGGTTGAGCCCGATAAAGCTGTCACGTCGCACATCATAGAGGATGTCACTCGTGGCGACATCGGCGTAGGCAGTTCCCTCGATGCTCATGAACCAGTTGTCGTCGAGACGTCTCTTGAACTCGCCGCTCACAACCTTGCTGTCGTCTTCGAGTGAGCTGAAGACACTGATGAAGAATTCGGTGCTCATTTCATCGTTGAGCCCGATACGCGCGGCGAGGAGAAGATCGTTCTCGAAAGCGTTGGTGGCCCAGCGGCCGCGGTCGTCACGGTTCCATTCGGCGATGAGGCTGAGATCTGCGTCCGTATCCCAGAGCGACCAAATCGTGTACTCCGCCCCGGTCACGAATGCGGCATAGTCCTCTTCTTCGAATCGACCATTTGCTGGGTCGAAGCGGTTGTTTCTGGCACCCGAGCGATGAATGGCCTCCAGCTTGAGCAGCCAGGGACCGGAGGTGTACTGGGCGTCGAGACCGAATTGGCGGATCTGCTCGTAGTGCGGGACCAGACCCTTCAGGGTGGGCAGCAGCGTGGGGTCCCGGCTGGTGCCGTCGAACACGCTGAGACCGACATCGAAGGGGCCGAAGCTGTTGGAATAGCGGCCGGCAAGGTCGACATGCCATTCCTCGGCCCCGGACTCGTAAGAGACCCCGTCGTTGTTCACGATCATTCCGCCGCGCAAACGCCCCTTGCGGCCAGGCAACGTGCGCGGCCGGTGCCACGTCATCGCAAAGGCCTCGAACACGCCGGCCTCTCCTGACAGCGTGACATGCGCCATGGGTTGTCCCAGCTTGGTCTCGTCCCCAGGGCTGCCCGTCAGGGCGGTCTGGTTCACGATGTCGACCAGGGAGCGTGATTCGGTGACACCCCAGAAGACGCGGTCAAATCCCAGGCGCAATTCCCATTCGCCGTCGCCCGCTTCGCCGTAGACGAGCAGATAGGCGTCACGCAGGTCCGCGTGGGTACGTTCCCTGTCCACGGCGTCGTAACGGTAGAAGGGGGTCACGGTGATGCTGCGTCCCTCGTCATCCTCCACGTAGATCGTGGTCTCGCCGGTCAGGCCACTGGCATGTGACCTCTGGCCAGGATGGGCCGCCGAGTCGGGGTAAATCCGGGTTTCGGCCGAAAGGCGGGTGAAGACCTCGACGAATGTCTCCGCCAGGGATGGCGTTGCGATGAACACGGCCAGGATCGCGGGAATCGCCGAAATGGCCACATCCTTCGCTCGATGGGCTGTTGAACCTGTCATGTTGCCGTTGTCACGCAACACCGTGATCACCCATCACTCCGTTCCCGTGAATCAGCCCGATGATAGTCGCAAGACCTGTGAATGGACAGGGGATGATGAAGAAGGGAAGGGAAACCGAGGGGACGGCGGGATGACATGCTGAACGGAGCATTCAAGGTTCCAGGCACGCGTGTCTCCCGAAGATGTTCCGCGCCATACCGTTGTGGAGACAACAGACCGCCCGGTTGACACGTATTTTGGCCAACACTAACGTCTTTCTCCATGAACACAGGGCTGAAATCGTCTGACGCGCCTGTCCTTGTGACCGGCTCGACAGGCCATGTCGGCGCCAATCTGGTACGCCGTCTGCTTGACGGGGGAGTGCCTGTGCGAGCCCTGCTGAGACGCAATGACGACAACGGTGCCCTCGATGGTCTCGATGTGGAGCGGGCGGCAGGTGACCTGCGCGACGGGGAGGCCGTTCGCCAGGCGGTCGCGGGTTGTCGCGGCGTCTATCACTGCGGAGCCATGGTTTCGACCATTCAGGGAACCAGGGCCCATCGCCGGGAGGTTTTCGAGACCAATGTTCAGGGAACGCGCCATGTGCTGGAAGCGGCGCGCCTTGAGAATGCCGGCCGTGTGGTGGTCACGGGCTCGTTCAGCGCAGTTGGCATGAAACCCGACGATCCGTCCGCCCCCTCGGACGAGACCATGCCGTTCTATCCCATGGAGCGCGCGATGCCCTACACGCGCAGCAAGGTGGCAGTCGAGCATGAGTGCTGGCGCGCCGCGGCCGCCGGTCAGGAGGTCGTGGTGGCCACCAGTTGTGGCGTTGTCGGGGGAAACGACTTCGTCCCGTCCCGCATGGGCAGAACCCTGTGCGACTATGCCAATGGCAAGCTCCACGCCTATGTCGATGGCGGGTTCGAGTTTGTCACGGCGCGGGATATCGTTGAAGGTCACCTGCTGTGCATGCACCACGGGCGCAGCGGCGAGAAGTACATCTTCAACTCGGGGTTCATGACCATCTCCGAAATGCTCGATCTCTTCGAGGACGCTTCCGGTATCCCGCGGCCACACCGGCGCTTCCCGGCAGGTATGATGCTCGTCTTTGCCGAGGTGGCGAGTTACTGCCTCAGCCGGCTCCGTCCGGATTTCCCGCAGCGGTTCACGCCGGGCGCCATTCGCGTCCTGCAACTCAATCGCCATGCGAACAATGCCAAGGCGTGCCGGGAGCTCGGGTTTGAACCCACGAGCATCCGCGACGCCATTCATGAAGCCTATGCGTTTCATTACAACCGCAAGGCAATCAGGAATCCTGCCGCAAGAACGCCGGTCACTCCATCAATGGTGCCATCGAATCCATGAAAGCCCGTCAACCGTCGAAGTCTGCCCATGACACCCCGCCTCCCGGGAAGCCGCCATGTTTCGACACCGCCGGCAACCTGCGTCAGCAGGCGCGCGCGGCAGGCCTTCATCCCGACTACTGGTATGCGGTCACGGAAGTGTCCCGGGTGAAGCCGGGCAGCGTGACCGAAGTCATCTTCTGGAAGCAGTCCATCGCCCTGTTTTGTGACGAGGAGGGCGAGTTTCATGCCATCGACAACCGCTGCGCCCACCGGCATATCAAGCTTACCATCGGTGATGTGCATGGCTGCCGCCTTGTCTGCGCCTACCACGGGTGGACCTATAGCGGGCGGGGGAGCGACGCAGGCATTCCCCGTGACCACACCGGGCGCGGTTTCCCGGGACTGGCGCTGAAGGCCTATCCGGTG
>JAJEHK010000082.1 GCA_022823765.1 Alphaproteobacteria bacterium
CATCCCGTCAATCCTCGATCTCGGGATCCTCCTCGCCCTCGACATCGTCATCGGTCTCGAGGGTTACATCCGCAGCATCATCGTCATCGTGGACAACGTCATCCTGCGGTGCGTCGGGCGGCGGATTGTCCCCTTCCATGGTGACGACCGTCCCGCATTGGGGGCAGTACGGAGGAGTCCGGTTGAAGTCATAGAACTTGGCCGGGCATGCCGTGCAACTATGCTTGGTGCCCCATTCGGCCTTGGGCATGGTGTCAATCCCCGATCGCAGTGATCATTCAAGGCGGCAAGCCGGATATAGACTCAGTCCTGATCTGTCAAAGGGAAGGTTGCGCTTGACATGGTCCGGATTGACGATGGGCCCGAGTGCTTCGATACCGGGTCCCGGAGAAGATGTGATGAACCAGCCGACACGAGCGGTGATTGCCCGCCCCCTGGCCCCGTTCACGGGTACCGCGCGCGTTCCCGGGGACAAGTCCATCTCGCACAGGTCGCTCATACTCGGGGCACTGACGGTCGGCGAAACCACTGTCGAGGGACTGCTGGAAGGCGAGGATGTCCTGGCGACAGCTTCAGCGTTGCGGCTGATGGGCGCCCATGTCGAACGCGATGAGCGCGGGGTGTGGCGTATCAACGGGTGTGGCGTCTCAGGACTGAAGGAAGCCGATGATGTTCTCGATCTGGGGAATGCCGGCACCGGCGTGCGACTCCTGTGCGGGGTTGCGGCGGGACATCCCTTCACCACCTTCCTGTGCGGCGACAGGTCACTTTCGCGCCGGCCCATGGGTCGAGTCATCGAACCCCTGGAGGAAATGGGGGCCCGGTTTCTCGGCCGCAGCGGCGGCCGCCTCCCCCTTGCCGTGACAGGCGGTGATCCCCTGTTGCCGCTTCATCATGAGCTGCGGGTCCCGTCGGCGCAGGTCAAGTCGGCGGTGCTGCTGGCGGGTCTTCATGCACCGGGAACCACCACGGTGGTCGAGAGGACGCCGCTTCGCGATCACACCGAGCGTCTGCTGCGCGCCTTCGGGGCTTCCCTCGAGATCGTGCCCGGCGAGAACGGCCGGCGGTCGATCAGCATTGGCGGACACCCGGAGCTGGTTCCCGTGGACATCCATGTTCCCGGAGATCCTTCATCGGCCGCCTTCCTCATCGGCCTCGGAGCGGCGCTGCCCGGGGCGATGCTGACCGTCAGGCATGTCGGCATCAATCCGACACGGACGGGTTTCTTCGAGACCCTGAAAGACATGGGAGCCAATCTGGCCTTCACCGATCGCCGCGAACTGGCTGGCGAGCCGGTGGCCGACATCACCGTCGAGGGCACGGTGCTCGAGGGAATCGAAGTGCCTCCGGAGCGGGCTCCCTCCATGATTGACGAATACCCTGTACTGGCGGTCATTGCGGCGACAGCCGAGGGTCCCACCGCCATGCGGGGCCTTGCCGAACTCCGGGTCAAGGAAAGCGACCGACTCGCCGCCGTCACCGCCGGTCTCGCGGCCAATGGCGTCAGGGTTGACGAGGAGAGGAGCGGGCTTGTGGTGCATGGCGTGGCCGGCCGGCCTCCGGGAGGAGGCTGCGTTGCCGTCAACCTCGATCACCGGATCGCCATGGCCTTCCTGGTGATGGGACTCCTGTCGCGCGACGGCGTGGCGATCGACGATGCCGGCGCCATGGATACCAGTTTTCCGGGATTCACCCGCCTCCTCGAGGGGCTGGGTGCGGAGTTTGGCGATTGGACGGGGTGATCGTGATCGCAGTCGACGGGCCTGTCGCCGCCGGCAAGGGAACCCTCGCCCGCGAGCTGGCGGCGCGCACCGGCTTGCGCCATCTCGACAGCGGCATGATCTACCGTGCCGTGGCCGCCCTCGTTCTTGAGGCCGGCGATGATGACGGAGACGAGCAAGCGTGCAGTCGAATGGCGGAACGTCTGGTGGCGGCGGATCTCGAGCGCCCGGGACTGCGTGATCAGGAGATCGGTTCCATGGCCTCGCGCATCGCTGCCCACCGCGATGTGCGTCGCGCTCTGGTGGAGTTTCAGCGCCGCTTTGGCAGGACGCCGCCGGGCGCGGTCATCGACGGACGCGACATCGGCACCGTTGTCTTTCCCGATGCCGACGTGAAGTTCTTCGTCACGGCGCATGTCCGGGCGCGGGCCACGAGGCGTCACCGGGAACTGGCCTTGAGGGGCGAGACGACCGACTTCGGTGACGTGTTGCAGGAACTCTCCGAAAGGGACCGCCGCGACAGGGAGCGGGCTTGGGCGCCAATGCGCCAGGCTGACGACGCCATCGTCATCGACACCACCACGCTTGATGCGGCGGCGGTGGCGGAAAAGGCGCTCGACATCGTTCGCCAACACCTCGGTGCCGCGTCCGTTTTGAGTTGAAGATGGTCCCGGCTGGCGCTATATGGGCGCCGCCACATGCGCAACGACCGGTGTGGCGACCTCCGTCTCGCCTTAGCGAAATCCCAAAGCGGAGGCACTGGAAGCACTCACATCAGCTTCCGGAAATCCAAGGAAATCAGCACCATGACGAACAACACGAGCACGGCGCCGGATGCGCCTGCCTCCACCACGCCCGCAGGGGAAGAGAACTTTGCGGATCTCTTCAACGAGTTTCTTGAACGCATCAACATCGTCGAAGGAGCGGTAACGAGCGGAACCGTCCTCGACATCCAGGGTGACCTGGTGCTGATCGATGTCGGACTCAAGGCCGAGGGACGGGTGCCGCTTCGCGAGTTCAACACGGCCGGAGGAGAACCTTCCGTGGCCGTCGGCGACAAGGTCGAGGTCTTTGTCGAGCGGCTGGAGAACAACCAGGGGGAAACGGTCCTTTCCCGGGAAAAGGCCCAGCGCGAGGAAGTCTGGAACCAGCTCGAGGCGGCCTTTGCCACCGGCGACCGCGTCAAGGGATACATCTACCAACGGGTCAAGGGCGGCTTCACCATCAATCTCGGAGGCGCTTTCGCCTTTCTCCCCGGTAGCCAGATCGACATCCGCCCGGTTCGCGATGTGACACCGCTCATGGGCGAGGAGCACGAGTTCCGCATTCTCAAGATGGACCGCCGGCGCAGCAACATCGTGGTGTCCCGGCGTTCGGTTCTCGAGGATGAGCGTGCCGACCAGCGTGCCGAGCTGATTGCCGGTCTCGCCGAAGGCCAGGTGCTCGAGGGTGTGGTCAAGAACATCACCGACTACGGAGCCTTCGTCGATCTCGGAGGGCTTGACGGACTGCTTCACGTCACAGACATGTCATGGCGGCGCATCAATCACCCCACCGAGGCCGTCTCCATCGGTCAGACGGTGCGCGTCCAGGTGATCCGCTTCAACCCGGAGAACCAGCGCATTTCACTGGGCATGAAGCAGCTTGAGACGGATCCCTGGGAGGGCGTGGGCGCCAAGTACCCGGTCGGCACCCGGTTCACGGGCCGCATCACCAACATCACGGACTACGGCGCCTTCGTGGAACTTGAACCCGGTGTCGAGGGCCTCGTCCACGTTTCGGAAATGAGCTGGACCCGCAAGAACGTTCATCCCGGCAAGATCGCCTCGACCAGCCAGGAGGTTGAGGTCGAGATCCTTGATGTGGATGCCGGCAAGCGCCGCATCAGCCTTGGCATCAAGCAGACGCAGAGCAATCCCTGGGAGATCTTCCTGCTCGAACACCCGGTCGGCAGCGAGGTCGAGGGCGAGGTGCGCAACATCACCGAGTTCGGTCTCTTCATCAACATTGGCGGCGACCTCGACGGCATGGTCCACATGTCCGATCTTTCCTGGCAACAGAGCGCCGACCAGGAGATCGCGAAGTACCACAAGGGCGATCAGGTCAAGGCCAAGGTTCTCGACGTCGATGTCGACAAGGAACGCATCAGTCTCGGGATCAAGCAGCTTGAACCCGACCCCTATGCCGATGCCATGGGTGGCATCTCGCGAGGTTCCGTCGTCACCTGCACGGTGGCCCGTGTGGTGGACGGTGGTGTCGAGGTGCTGATCAACGGAGTCGTTCCGGGGATGGTCCGCAAGACCGAACTGGCCCGCGACCGCAGCGATCAGCGACCGGACCGCTTTGCGCCCGGTGACAGGCTGGATGCCAAGGTAACGAACATCGACAAGGCCTCGCGCCGCGTCTCCCTTTCCGTCAAGTCGCTGGAGATCGAGGAAGAAAAGAAGGCGATGGAGGCGTATGGTTCAACGGACAGCGGCGCCACCCTGGGCGATATCCTCGGCGCGGCCCTGTCGGCCCGCAGCACCGACGCTGGCGAAGAGGACGAGCCTGTCGAAGCTGTCGAAACCGGCGAGTCTGGCGAAGCCGACGAATCAGGCGAGGCCACCGAATCAGACGAGGCTATCGAAGCTGTCGAAGCCGACGAGACCGCCGAAGCCGTCGAAACAGAGGAGGCTGTCGCAACCGACGCGGCTGCCGAAGTTGTCGAATCAGACGAGTCTGGCGAAGCTGAAGAATCAGACGAGGCCGTCGAATCAGACGCGGTTGACGCATCCGACGAGACTGCCGCAACCGACGAGGCTGTCGAAGCCGGCGAGGATGGCGAAGTCGACGAGGCTGTCGAAACCGGCGAGGATGGTGAAGTCGACGGGGCCGACAAGGAGTCCTGATCCTGAGTCAGGCAGCCACCGTGAGCCGCACGTCCATCGTTTCGAGGCTCCTTGAGGAGCCTCCCCTGGTGATGGACGGAGCAACGGGTTCGGAGCTTCAGCGTCGCGGCGTCTATCTCTCTTACGGGGTCAGCGGTCCCGGAGTGCTCGGATCATGGTCGGCGACGGCCATGCGGGACGCACCCGACATCGTGCGTGCCGTGCACGAGGACTATCTGCGCATCGGATGCGACATCATCACCACCAACAGCTTCTGGACGAACACCGTCAAGCTGGGACTGGTGGGTCTCGGGGACAAGGCGGAGGCCTACACGCGCCTCGCCGGTGATATCGCGGTCGAGGCGCGGGACCGGCTGCATCCCGGTGCCTGGGTCGCCGGTGGCATGGCTCCTCCCCATGGCGGCATGCCCGGAATTCCGGTTGACCGCGATGACCTGCCCCGGGAATTCGCCATGCAGGCCCGACATCTCGCCGCCGCCGGCGTGGACCTGATCCTTGTCGAGTATGTCGGCTGGATCGAGGACTGCGTCAATGCCGTGGATGCCGTCAGCGACACCGGACTGCCGGTGATGCTGGGTCTGCGCCACGTGACCACGGACGGCACCATGCAGCATGGCGAGAGCTTCGCCGACCTCGTCGCGGAACTCGGCAACCGGGATGTCTGCGCGATCCTGCTCATGTGTTCGTTGCCCGAGGAGATCGATGCCTCGCTCCCCGGTTTGCTGGCGGCATTCGACGGACCCGTCGGGGCCTATCCCAACATCGGGTATGACTTTTCCGATGAGGACATCGCCGCGGGGGGTCACTTTCACAGTCTCGACACCACCAGTTTCTCCCCCGGACGCCTTGCCGTCCACGCGCAGGACTGGCTTGCCGCCGGTGCGCGAATCGTCGGCGGCTGCTGCGCCACCACGCCCGATCACATCCAGGCGATCCGCGATCTCGTTCCCCGGTGAGTCGTGGCGCCGTCCTCGTGGAATCAGGTCGGCGCGAAGGGCTCGACGCCGTGGCGCTCGAAGAGTGCCGCCATGGCCGGGCGCGCCTGAATTCGGCTGACGATGGCGCCGACGTGTTTCTCGCGGGCGATCATGGCATGACAGTCCCAGTGCATTGACGCCTGGACGAGAAGGAGGATGTCGGCTGTCGAGAAGCGTTCCCCGACCAGCCATGTCCGACCGGCCACGCTGGCATCGATCTGCCGCCACAGGTCATCGGCATTGCGCCGAGCCGCCTGGCGCACTCCATCGATCCCGTCAGGCGCTGTCGTGTACCAGTCCGCGTGGTACTCGTTGGCGACCGTCGGATGAACCACGGAGCCCAGCCAGACCATCCACTGGTACCATAACGCCCGTTCCCGGCTCCCCGGCGACGGGGCAAGGCCAGCCTCCTTGTGCCTGTCGGCAAGGTGCATGGCGATGGCGGAGCCCTCGTAGATGACGAGGTCCCCGTCGACGAACGTCGGAACCAGGCCGTCAGGACGGAGTTCGAGATACGCAGGATCGGTTGAGCGTCCATCGGGCAGCGTCACCGTCTCGAAAGGAACGCCGATCTCGTCGAGCGTTCCTTCGGGGACCATGGACATGGTGAAAGGTTTGCCATAGAGGCGGTACATGTTCAGATCTCCTGTTCGTCCGGAGGGTCCAGACATTGCCAATCATTGAAGCCAATGGAACCGGGATCTACGTCGAATGTCACGGAGATCCCGACGGACCGCCGATTCTGCTCGTCAGGGGGCTTGGATCCCAGATCATTCACTGGCCCGACGCGATGATCGGCTGCTTCGTGGATCAGGGCATGCGCGTCATTGCGCCCGACAACCGTGACGCCGGACTGTCGCAGAAGTTCGATGACCTCGAAACGATCCCTGCGGACGAAGCCCTTCGCCGCGAGGCCGAGGGCCTGCCCGTCGAGGCGCCCTACTCCATCGGGGACATCGTCGCCGACCATGTCGGTGTCCTTGATCATTTTGACGTTGCCCGTGCCCACATCTTCGGCGTTTCAATGGGCGGCATGATCGTGCAGACCATGGCCGTCACGCATCCCGAGAGGGTGATCACCATGACCTCGGTCATGTCCTCGTCCGGCAATCCGGAACTTCCGTCAATGGCGCCCGAGGTGCAGCGCCTGCTGCTCGCTTCCCCCGACGATCCCGATGACCGTGACTCGGTCATTGACTTCACGCTCGCCTGCGACCGGGTCTGGGGGAGTCCGGGGTATCCCTTTGACGAGAGTGAGAGAGCGGACCTCATCGGACGGGCGTTCGACCGCTGCTACACCCCTTCGGGGGTTCTGCGCCAGTATCTTGCCGTGCGCCAGGACGGCTCACGGGTCGAGCGCCTGCGGACGATTGGCGTCCCAAGCCTGGTCATCCATGGCACTGATGACACATTGTTGTCGATCGAACACGGGCGCGATACCGCGGCCAACATTCCTGGTTGCGTCATCATCGAGATCCCCGGTATGGGCCATGATCTTGAAGGCGAACTCGGCCCGATGATAGCCGGGTTCACGGCGCATCACGCGCGGACGAGGGGGAGTGACTGATCCGGTGGTGCCCAGGGGCGGAATCGAACCACCGACACCATGATTTTCAGTCATGTGCTCTACCAACTGAGCTACCTGGGCACCTTCGGGAGCGTCTTCTTAGAGAATTCGCCGGACATTGTCCATCACGTTTACCCGTCTTCCTCAGGGGTTTCAGCACCGTCGAGGGGGTCCGCCGGCTCGCCTTCAATCACGTAGGGCGGCGCGGCGCCGATCCAGTGCGCCAGGTCCTTGATGCTGCAGCGCCGGGAGCAGAACGGGGCATGGCGCGCGTTCGTCGGCCTGCCGCACGCGGGACATCGCCGGTCGGTCATGAGGACGGCGCCAGGCCATGGCCGGCCAGCAGCCCCGCCGTCTCGTAGAGACCGAGTCCGACGACATTGCTGTAGGAGCCGTTCAGCCGCCGCACGAAAGCCGCCGCCCTTCCCTGAATGGCATAGGCTCCGGCCTTGCCATGCCAGTCGTCGCTGGCGAGATAGGAATCGATTTCGTCAGCCGACAGACGCTTGAAGGCGACGCGGGTGACGACAAGGCGCGAACGCGTGGTGCCGGAGACCAAGAGGCAGATTCCGCCGTAGACCATGTGACTGCGACCGGACAGCCTCTCGAGGCAACGCCTTGCTTCTCCGGCGTCCGCCGGTTTGGGCAGGATCAGCCGGCCGCGGGCCACCACCGTATCGGCGGCGAGGATTGCGGCGCCGGGACGCAACCGGGCGACGGCGAGAGCCTTCTCCCGGGAAAGGCGGACCGCCAGCTGCCGCGGCAGTTCTCCCCTGCGCGGGGTTTCCGGGATATCGGCCGGTACGGTCTCGTCGGGAACCACGCCGATCTGTGCCAGGAGCTCAAGGCGGCGCGGCGATGCCGAGGCAAGAATGAAGGGCATGTCAGGACGCCTGGTCGGTGTTGTCACGTCTTCAGATGGCGCTGAGCGAGGTCGATGGAAAGCGCTCGCCGACACGCTGTCGTATATGGTCGCGCACGTCCCGGAAGGCATCGAGGATCATGTTCCTGTTGCCCTCGATGGCAACGGGATCGAATGTCATCCAGTACTCCACGTCGAGTGAGGCATAGCGGGTGAGTTCGACGGCACGGTGCTGCGCCTCGGGTGACATGGTGATC
>JAJEHK010000052.1 GCA_022823765.1 Alphaproteobacteria bacterium
TGCGGTCATTGCATCGGTGCTCTATGCCTTCACCCATACCTTCGTCACCACGATTTTCGATGGCACGATTGCCGACATCACGGGCCTCGTGCTGATGCTCATCGTGCTCGTCGTGCGTCCCCACGGCCTGCTGGGCAAGCCGGAGCGCGCCTGATGAGTGTCGTCACCTACGCGGTCTGGCTGGCGCTCATTGCACTGGCGCTGGCGGCGGCAGCCCTCGCCCTGGATCCGCGCCTCGGAGGTCCGTACCGTCGCCGGTGGTGGCAGGGGCTCGCTCTCGCGTCGGCTGTTGTGCTGGCGCTCTCACCCCACGTCGTGACCTTCTCGCAACAGGAACTCCTCGTTTTCCTCGCCATCAACACTCTGGTCGTGGTGAGCTACCGGCTGCTCGCGCTGACCGGCGAATTCTCGCTCGGCCATGTTGTCATGATGGGGTTCGGGGCCTACGCATCGGCCCTGCTCAGCAAGCAGTTCGCCATTCCCGTTCCGCTTTCGATCATCCTAGCTGCCGGACTCACGGGCCTCGTTGCCTTTGTCCTGGCCTTTCCGCTGTTCCGCATGAAGGGATTCTACTTCCTCATCGGATCCTTTGCCGCGGGCGAGACCATCAGGCTGCTCTGGAAGGCCTTCATCGGCCCCAAGGGCATCTCGCGCATTCCCGGTGTTCCCGACATCGAGATCGGCGCCTTCGAAATTCATTTCTGGGAACCTGTCGCCTCGTACTACCTGGTGCTCGTGATCGCTGCCGTATCCATCTGGATTCTCTGGCGTATCGAGCATTCGCACATCGGCCTCACGTTTCATGCCGTCCACTGGCGCGACCAGCTTGCCGGGGCGGTTGGCGTCAACACCTGGCGGACGAGGACCCAGGCCCTGGTGCTGGCGTCGTTTTTCGCCGGTCTCGCCGGCGCGTTGCTGGCGCACTATCTCACCACCGTCAATCCCAACCGCTTTGCGGTCCACGAGATGGTGTTCGTGCTGATCTGGGTGATTGTCGGAGGCACCGCCACGATCTGGGGGCCCATCATCGGGCTTGTCACGCTGACCGCCATCAACGAGGTGCTGCTGCGCGACATCGGATACGACGAACTGCGCCCTCTCTTCTATGGTGTGCTGCTCGTGCTCGCGATGCTGTTCCTGCCGAACGGTCTCGAGACCCTGCCGGCACGCGTCGTCCGGCACTTCAGGCGCGCGAGGCCCCTCGAATCGCAGAGTTGAGGCGGCGCCGCCGGTCGGTGTCGAGCGTCAGAGGCACGAGGAGGGCTGCTGCGTAAAGGCGCGCTTCGTCGTCCCTCATCATCGGCGGGTGTTCAGCGAAGCGGTCGATCTCGCGGCCCCGAACGGGCTCGCCAAGCCAGTGCGCCATGGCGGCGGCTGCCGACTCGCGATGGCCGAAGGCGTCGCGCCGGCACGCCAGGGCCGCCTCCATGGCGTGCCGGTCACCACGACGGGCGGCATGTTCGGCCTCGATGAGGGCCATGCCCGCGTGGAGCATCTTGCGGCATCGCTGGCGTGCGATGTCGGGATAGACGCCGCGATGCTTCGATTCGAGCCGCATGTGAAAGAGCGAGCTGCGGGCACGGATGCCGAGCGCCATCCTCTCGACCCAGGGACCGGCTGCCTGCCATGCCTCCAATGCGGCGGTGAGCCCTGCTTCGACACCGCCTGGCCCCGGAATCATCAGGGCACGCGCGTGCGCCGTTGCCGCCCGCCTCGGATCGTCCGGCTCGAAACCCGCCGCCATCACGCTCGCATGACAGCAGCATGCCGCCGCATGGGCCGGATCGTCATCAAGCCATGCGGCGCGGGCTCCCGCCATCCAGTCCACCCACAGTTCGTCCCCCAGGCGCCAGCCGGAGAGGTTCTCCCTAGCCTCCGAGGTAGGCACGACGGACGTGTTCGTTCTCGCGCAGGACATCGCAAGGCCCGTGCAGCGCGATACGACCGGTCTCCAGCACGTAACCGTAGCTGGCCAGATGAAGCGCGAGGCTGGCGTTCTGTTCGACGAGAACGACGGGAACGCCCTTGCGGTGGATTTCGCCGATGATCGAGGCGATCTCCTGCACCATGATGGGTGACAGCCCGATTGAGGGTTCGTCCATCAGCAACAGCCGTGGCGCCGCCATCAGGGCGCGTCCCATGGCCAGCATCTGCTGTTCGCCGCCCGACAGTGTCTTGGCGTACTGGCCGCGCCGCTCGCGCAACCGCGGAAAATGGCCATACACCATGTCGAGATCGGAACGGACCGACGGGCCGTCACGGCGGAGATAGGCGCCTGTCATCAGGTTTTCCAGAACCGTCAGCTCCGGAAAGACACGGCGGCCCTCGGGGACATGGGCGATGCCGCGAGCGACAATCCGGTCGGGCTCGAGTCCGTCAATTCTCTCGCCTTCGAACAGGATCGTGCCCGTGGTGGGACGGTTGAGCCCGGACACGGTGCGCAGGGTTGTCGACTTTCCCGCTCCGTTGGCGCCGATCAGGGTGATGATATCGGCCGCCTCCAGCCTGATGTCGATTCCCTTGATGGCCTGGACCTTGCCATAGTGAACCTCGAGACCCGTTACCTCCAGGAGTGTCACGCCACGCCCTCGATCGGGGTCCCGAGATAGGCGTCGACGACCTCGGGATTGGCGCGGATCGCCTCGGGGTCTCCCTCGGCAAGGAGGCTGCCAAAGTTGAGCACGGTGATGGTCTCGCACAGGCCCATGACCGCCTGCATGTCATGTTCGACGAGGAGAATGGTGACCCCCCGGTCCCGCACCTGGCGCACGAGATCCATCATGCGGCGCGTCTCGTCCGGATTCATGCCCGTGAACGGTTCGTCGAGCAGAAGAAGTCGCGGTTCTGCGGCAAG
>JAJEHK010000049.1 GCA_022823765.1 Alphaproteobacteria bacterium
TCGTTGAACATGTCCTCGAAGAGTCCGATGAACTGCTCCATTTCCGGATGGGCATCGGAGCTCATGAAGGTATGGGTCACGAAGTAGATGTCGTTGCCAAGCGGGCCAAGTGACTGGATCATCGCCGGATCGTCGTAGGAATCCCCGCCAAGCACCGGTGCGTCATAGCCGACTTCGCGCAGGGACCGGATGATGAATCCGATATCCTGCCCGTAGGACGAGATGAAGATGACATCCGGCTTCTCGTCGATCGCCTGCAGGCGCGCAAGCTGAGCCGAGAAGTCGTTGTCACCGTTGTTGTACGTGTCCTCGGCCAGGATGTTGCCGCCCAGAGCCTTGAAATGCTCGACGAAGTACTTGGAGAGCGACACGGTGTAGGCGATGAACTGGTCGGTCACGACATAGGCGTTCTTCCAGCCGCGCTCGTTGATGGCGTATTCGGCGGCAGTCGCCCCCATGGTCGTGTTCCACATCGACAGGGTGAACTGCTTGTCTCCCAGCGACCAGGAACTGTAGAGCGGGTCCGACGCGCAGAGCGACAGGCCAACCAGTCCCGCCTCCTGTGCCGCGCGACTCGCGGGTCCACCGAAGTCGAAGTCGCAAGGCGCCAGAATGAAGTCGGCGCCGCCGTCGATGAGTTCAACAGCCGCGTTGCCGACCGTGACCGGATCTGTCTTGCCGTCGATGGCGATCATCTCCACCTGCTGGCCGAGCAACCCGCCCTGGTCATTGAGGGCCTTGATGGCAACCTGCGCACCCCGGAAGCCGGGCGTGTCCAGGGGAGCCTGGTCCCCGGTCAGGCAAAGGGGAGCGCCGAAGGTGATCGTGTCCCCCAGGGCATGTCCCCCGCCGGCCACGGCCAGGACGCCGACCGATGCCAGTACTGCTAAGAAACGGGATCTCATGGAGTTCCTCCTCTAGTTCTTGCTGCAAGGTCAATCTGCACAGATTTTCCCCGTTCCATTCGAAGGCGGCCCGGGACAAATGTCAAACAGACGGGAAGACCAGGGCACCGTCGCCGGTCCGCCATGCCGGGACAGGGTCGCTGTTCCTTGTCGGCAGAATCCCGCCTCGCTAGGATCATCCGTGGAATGCCGGACAATGACGATGAATGCGGGAAGCGACGTGATGTTCGGGGACTACACAAGGCAGGCCCTCGACCTCCAGTACAACAACCGCTTGCGGGTTCCCGAGTACCAGACCTGGTTCAGGACATGGGCAGAGACGAGCGAGGAGACCCGCCACACCCTGTCGTGCAGTACCGACATCGCCTACGGCCAGCACCCGGCGGAGACACTCGACATCTTTCCCGCGATGCAGGCGAACGCGCCGGCCAATCTCTTCGTTCACGGCGGCTACTGGCAGTCGCTGGACAAGTCGGGTTTCAGCTACGTGGCCAGGGGGTTCGTGCCCCATGGGATCACCACCGTCGTCGTCAACTACGCCCTCGCCCCTGATGCCAGTATGGACGAGATCGTGCGGCAGAACCGGGCCTCGGTGGCCTGGCTCTGGAACAACGCCGCGGAACTCGGCATCGACCGCAACCGTATCCATGTCTCCGGTCACTCGGCCGGAGGGCACCTGGTGGCGATGCTGCTGGCGACGGACTGGCCGCGATTTGCTCCCGGCCTCGCCCGGGATGTCGTCAGGAGCGGCCATGCCATGTCTGGTCTCTTCGACCTCGAACCCATACGCCTTTGCTATCTCAACGAGGTGCTGGGAATGGATGCCACCGAGGCACGAAGGAACAGCCCCGTGCTCATTGACTACCCGCGTTCGACACCTCTTCTCATTTCCCTGGGCGCCCTTGAATCGGACGAGTATCACCGCCAGGTGCGCGCCATGGAGAAGGTGTGGCGGGACCGCGACTACCCGACACGCACGCTGATTGCCGACGATCACAACCATTTCACGATAGCCGATCGCCTCGGAGATCCGGAGAGCGATATCGTCGCCGCGCAACTCGCGTTGATGGAAGACTGACAACATGTCCAGGAGTCCCCTCAGGCCGGACGAGATCGCCCGTCTCGCCCCCGCCGAGGGTCCGGCGCGGGGCCTCCCCCGGTCTGCCTTCACGTCGCCGGAGTTCTTCCGCCACGAATGCGAGCGCCTGTTTCCCCGTCACTGGGTCTTCGTCGGTCACGCCCACGATGTTCCCGAACCCGGAGATGTCATGCCGGTCACCGTCGCCGGCTTCCCGCTCATCGTCCTGCGCAACCGGGATGGCGCCGTGCGCACGTTCCACAACACATGCCGGCATCGCGGCCGCAAGCTCGTGGACAGCGCCTGCCGCAAGCGCACGGCGCTCACCTGTCCCTACCATGGATGGTCCTACGATCTTGACGGTACGCTGCGCACCACGCCTCACTTCGGGGGCTACCGGAATCCGTCGGTCGCCGGTTTCGACAAAGAGGCCTTCGGTCTCGTGCCGGTGCGCACGGCCTGCTGGCACGACTGGATCGTGGTCAACCTGGATGGCACGGCAGCGTGTTTCCGGGAGGCCGTCGCACCCATCGAGAAGCGGGTCAGGGACTGGGACTTTCGCGCCGAGGGATGGGATCTCACCAGCCTCAGGCACATCGGCACCATCGATTTCGGCACGGTCCGCGGCAACTGGAAGATCGTCGTCGAGAACTACATCGAGCCCTACCACGTCCCCTTCGTCCACACGCAATCGTGTGGCGGGCAGCCCCTCGATACGCACTTTGCCATCAGCGAAGGCCTGCTCGTCGGCTCCGCGGTCAGCATCAAGGGCTCGAGGGCGGCCGTCAGCAAGGAGGAGCAGGAGGCGGCCTCGACGCGCAAGCAACTCGATTCCAGCGCACTCTATCTCGTTCTCTTTCCCAACTTCGCTCTCGGATTTTACGGCGATCTTGTGATCTCGATTCTCACGGCGCCCCTGGCCGCGGACCTGACACACGAACGCTTCGATCTCTATGTCTGGGGCTATGTCGATCCCGGACCGGAGGCCATCGAGAGCTGGATGGATCTCAACCGGCGCATCAATGCCGAGGACATCCGGATGATCGAGGGCATGCAGGAGGGTCTCGCCTCGCCCGTCATGGATTCCGGCGCCGTCATGTCGCCCCACTGGGAACACTGCATTCAGCAATTCGAGAAGCTGGTCGCCGAAGGCATCGCCTGACCGCATCGTCCCGGTCAGGCGATGACGATGAGATCCCGGGGTGCGGTGTGCAGAAGTTCCGCGCCGGTCGCGGAGAAGGCCATCGTGTCAATGATGAGGGAAAGGCCGGCTGACTGGGGAAGGAAGAAGTCGCTCTCGTAGTTGACGACCGTCCCCGGTGAGAATCGCCGTCCCTCGGGATCGACGTCGGGATCGTAGACCCATGGTCCGACCCAGTCGGGCTGGAAGGAGATACCCATCTCGTAGCCGCCGACCCACCAGCGATCCTCCCAGATGCCCGCTTCCTCGTAGTAGGCCTTGAGGGCGCCGGTGACGTCGGCAACGGGAACGTCGGGACGGATCACGTCGGCAAGGACGTCGAAGGCCGCGGCCGAAGTGGCAACACGCCCGGCCACCAGGCGGTCCGGCTCGCCCATGGAGAAGGTGCGGGCGTAGTTCGTGTGGTAGCGGTTGTAGCAACCGCAGATATCGATGTTGACGATATCGCCGGGCATGATCATGCGGCGTGACGTCTGGGCATCCGTCGCCAGCGTTCTCTGGCCCGAGGCGACGCTTGGCGTCTTGCCTGAATGCTCGCCACCTGCCCTTGCCATCGCATGGACCATTTCGGCGTAGACATCGAGTTCGGTCATGCCGGGTCGCATGTGATCCATGGCCGCACGCATGCCGACATCGCCGATCCTCGCCGCCGTGCGCACGTAGGAGAGTTCCTGAGGCGACTTCACGGAGCGCAATGAGCGCAGGAGGTCGGTGCCGTCGACGACCCGCATTCCGGCATCCTCGAAGGCCGCCTCGAACATGCGGGAAACGCCGGGGCTGGGACGGTAGTTGAAGAGTTCGAGTCCGACCGTTCCGCCGAGCCATCCCGCATCCTGAAGGTGATCGAGGATAAAGCGATGCATGGGACGTGCGTCGGATCCAGCGCGAATGCGCACGTCATCGCCGACCGTCGTCAGGCGGACCAGCACCTCGTTGACGTCGCGCTCGAACGTGATGAAGCGGTCACTGTCGGCTCTGATCGCAACCCCGCTCAGCGGGTCCCATCCCTTCGGACTCTGGGCCTGGTACCAGTCGGAACAAAACCCGCTGATGTAGTAGCGGCTCTCGGGAGCGGTCAGGTAGAGAAGGTCGATCCCGGCCCGTTCCATCGCCCGGCGCGTGTTCTCCAGACGCCCTCGATACTCCTCCAGGGAAAACGCGAACTCCGGCTCAGGCGACGAATACCTGAGATTCAGTTCCCTGGCACCCGGCGTTCCGGTCATGGCGCTCCCCGGTCGGTGGACTGGTCCGTGTCAGGATACTGCGCGCCGCGCAACACGGTCCATCCCGACACGCCGCCGGACGGCCCTGTCATGCCGTCGTCGGGCCAAACAGATCCGAAGCCGTCTGCTGTCAATCGAGGCTGAAATGTTCTCACTTCTTGTTCCCACTTCGAGCCTCAAGGAACGATTCCACGCTCAAGGCGTTGGATTGTCGATTGCCAAAGATGCCGGATTTTCGTTTGCCATTGACAGTGATGAACCTCATGCCGTGTACATGGTCTCCGCCTGTGTGATTAGCCGGAAGTTCCGGTACAGCGGTTGACCAAGCGCTTGACCAAGTCGATTCCCGTGCTAGTCTTTCGGATCGGGCATCCACCGTATCTGAGGCGGCCGCTCTTGGATTCGATTTGGACAAGGGGCAGGAAGATCATGACACGACGCGTGAAAATCGGCGAAGCGAAAACTCATCTTTCTGCGCTGTTGGCTGAAGTGGAAGCGGGTGAGGATCTGGTGATCTGCCGGGGCTCAACACCGATTGCCCATGTGACAAGGGTCACCGAAGAGAGCCAGCATGCCGCGCTCGTTGCAACGATGCGCCGGGATCGGGCGAAACAGAAACCGGTGACCACTGCCGAAATCCTGTCGTGGCGCCATGAAGGACACGCCTACTGATGGTGTTCGTGCCCGACGCTTCTCTGGCAGCCCAATGGGTGCTGCCCGACGAGAGATCTGCGTTGGCTGACCTTGCCCTGGATCGGCTGGTAACGGAAACCGCAAGGGTGCCTGGGTTGTTCTGGCACGAGATGCGTAATCTCCTGTTGTCGGCCGAACGCCGGGGGCGGATCGACAGACGCCACGTCGACACGTCCATGGCGCGGCTGCGCCGTCTCAGCATCCACCGCGCGGACGACACCGATGACCGTGATGTCATGGAACTGGCCCGCGCCCATCGCCTTACGGCTTACGATGCGAGTTACCTGGCGCTCGCGGTCTGCGAAGGCTGTGCGCTCGCAAGCCTGGACAGGCGCCTGAACGAGGCCGCAGCGGCCGAAGGCGTAATGCCGTTTGCCTGAGCCGGGACAAGGGTGAAGCTGACGCTTCGTTCAGGTGTCTGCGCACGGAGATACATCCCGTCAACCGATGACTTGAGGTTCGGAAGCGCTTGTCGGTGTACAGCTTCCGTCGATAGACTGCCGGCTGGCGCGGGTGATGATGGGGCAGCGATGGCGGACTTACCTGGGACCGCACGGGTGGTGATCATCGGCGGAGGCGCCGTGGGAGCCTCGTGCCTCTATCACCTGGCGCGCGCCGGCTGGACCGACTGCGTGCTGCTGGAGAAGAACGAACTCACGGCCGGTTCGACCTGGCATGCCGCCGGCAACGTGCCGACCTTCTCGGCAAGCTGGTCGGTCATGAACATGCAGCGCTACTCGGCCGAGCTCTACCGCGGCCTCGCCGAGGCGGTCGACTACCCGATGAACTATCACGTGACGGGATCGATCCGCCTGGCGCACTCCGAGAACCGCATGCTGGAGTTCGAGAGAGTGGTCGGCATGGGCCGCTACCAGGGCATGGATGTCAGGACCTGCACGAACGACGAGTTGAAGGAACTCTATCCCTATCTCGAGACCCACGATCTCGCCGGCGGCCTCTATGACCCCTATGACGGCGACATCGATCCGGCCCAGTTGACCCAGGCCCTCGCCAAGGGGGCGCGGGACCTCGGCGCCAGCGTCGTGCGGTTCTGCCCGGTCACCGGCGTGCGGCGCGACGGTGAGTGGGTGGTGGAGACCCCACAGGGAGACATCCGCTGCCAGTACGTGGTGAATGCCGCCGGCTATCGCGCCGGAGAGGTCGGCGCCATGTTCGGCCGCGAGGTGCCGGTCGTCGCCATGGCGCACCAGTACATGCTCACCGGGGACATCGGCGAACTGAAGGCCTACACGGAAAGGACGGGACGCAAGCTCCCCCTGCTGCGCGACGTCGACAGCAGCTACTACCTGCGCCAGGAGAAATCCGGCCTCAATCTCGGCCCCTATGAGAGGAACTGCCGGGCCCACTGGATCGGCGACGACGATCCCATGCCCGAGGATTTTTCCTTCATGCTCTACCCCGAGGACCTCGAACGCCTCGCGTGGTACATCGAGGACGCCATGGCACGGGTGCCGCTGCTCGCCGAGGGCGGCGTCAGCCGGACCATCAACGGACCGATCCCCTATGCGCCGGACGGTAATCCCCTGATCGGTCCGATGCCGGGCGTGCCGGACGCCTTCGAAGCCTGCGTCTTCACCTTCGGCATCGCCCAGGCAGGCGGCGCCGGCAAGGTGCTCGCCGAGTGGGTGATCGAGGGCGCCACGGAATGGGACATGTGGTCCTGCGATCCGCGCCGCTTCACCGACTACGCGGACCGGGACCACGCCATTGCCAAGGGCATCGAGGTCTACGGCCACGAGTACGCCATGCACTTCCCGCATCACGCCTGGCCCGCCGGACGCGACAAGCGCGTCTCTCCGGTCCACGACAGGATCCGGGCCATGGGGGGACAGATGGGGGCCTATGGCGGATGGGAGCGCGCCAACTGGTTTGCCCTTCCCGGAGACGACACGTCCGAGGAGGCGACACAGACCTGGGAGCGCGATGGTCCGTGGTTTCCACGGGTTCGCGAGGAGTGCCTCGCCGTGCGTGACGCGGTGGGCGTTCTCGATCTCGCAGGGTTCTCCTGGTTCCACCTGAAGGGCGACGGGGCGAGAGACTGGCTGCGGTCGATGATCACGGGCGGCGTGCCGCGTGTCGGCCGCCTGGGGCTGGGCTATTTCGCCGACGATGCCGGACGGATCATCACCGAACTCTCGATCATCCGTCTCGACGAAGACGAGATGTACCTCATCAGTGCGGGAGCCGCGCAGTGGCACGACCGCGACTGGCTGGTGAAGCACCTGCCGGCACCATCATCCGTGACGCTGGAAAACCAGACGGGCCGGCGCTGCTGCCAGATCGTCTCCGGGCCCCATGCCCGCGCCCTCATCGGTGATCTCTGCGACGCCGATCTCACCCTGCCCTGGCTCACCTGGCAGGAAACGACGATAGCCGGCAGACGCGTGCTGCTGATCCGCGTTTCCTATGCCGGCGCGCTGGGCTGGGAGATCCACAGCGACACCGCCGACACGCCCGCCGTCTATGATGCGCTGCTCGAGGCCGGAGAACGCCACGGTCTTCGACCCTTCGGCATGTTTGCCCTCAACAGCCTGCGTCTGGAAAAGGGCTACCGCGCCTGGAAGGCGGACCTGTCGACGGACTACACGGTCCTCGAGGGCGGCCTCGAACGCTTCGTGAAGTGGGACAAGGACTCGTTCAAGGGCAAGCCGGCCCTTGAAAACCAGCGCCAGCAGGGGGTCGCGAAACGCTTTGCCACCATGACCGTCGAGGCGGGCGCCTATGATGCCCCCTACATGTCCACCATCTGGAAGGATGACGCCATGGTGGGAGAAACCACCTCCGGCGGCTGGGGACACCGGATCGGGAAGTCCATCGCGCTCGGCATGGTAAGGCGCGATTGCGCCGAACCCGGCACCCGTCTGGAGATCGAGATGTACGGCCGCCGCTACCCGGCCACCGTAGAGCCTGACCAGCCTCTGTTCGACCCCGAGAACCTGTCACTCAAGGATCCAGGACCATGAAGGATCTCCCGCGCAAGGCCCGCGCTGTCATCATCGGTGGCGGCGTGTCGGGTTCATCGGTTGCCTACCATCTCGCCAAGCTCGGCTGGCAGGACGTCGTTCTCCTCGAGAGGCAGCAGTTGACCTCCGGCACCACGTGGCATGCCGCCGGGCTGGTCGGGCAGCTGCGGGCGGGACAGAACATGACGCGTCTGGCGAAGTATTCGGCGGACCTCTACATCAAGCTCGAGGAGGAGACCGGTGTCGCCACAGGCATGCGCCAGAACGGCTCCATCACCGTGGCTCTCACCGGCGAACGCCTTGAGGAGATCACCCGCACGGCCTCGCTCGCCCGAGCCTTCGGCATCGAGGTCAACGAGATCTCGCCCGGCGAGGCGGGGGATCTCTATCCGTGGCTCAACGTCGAGGATGTCGTAGGCGCCGTCCATCTTCCCCTGGACGGTCAGTGCGATCCTGCCAATATCGCCCTTGCCCTTGCCGCCGGCGCCCGCCAGCGAGGTGTCACCATCGCCGAAGGCGTCAAGGTGACGGACGTCCACCGGGCGAACGGGCGGGTGACGGGGGTCTCCTGGGAGTCGGAGGGCGAAAAGGGGCACATCGCCAGCGACATCGTGGTGAACTGTGCCGGCATGTGGGCGCGCGACCTCGGGACGCTGTCCGGCGTCAACATCCCGCTTCACGCCTGCGAGCATTTCTACATCGTCACCGAACCGGTGGAAGGACTCGGCCGCCTGCCGGTTCTCCGGGTGCCGGACGAGTGGGCCTACTACAAGGAAGACGCGGGCAAGATGATGCTCGGCGCCTTCGAGCCGGACGCCAAGCCATGGGGCATGGAGGGCATCCCGGAAGATTTCTGCTTCGACCAGCTGCCCGAGGACATCGCCCATTTCGAACCGGTACTGGAAAAGGCGATCAACCGCATGCCGATGCTGGCCGAGGCCGGCATTCACACGTTCTTCAACGGACCGGAGAGCTTCACGCCGGACAACAGCTACTACCTGGGCGAAGCGCCGGAACTGAGCGGTTACTTCGTCGCCTGCGGCTACAACTCCATCGGCATCGTGTCGTCGGGAGGCGCGGGCATGGCCCTGGCGCAGTGGATCGAGGACGGCGAGCCCCCCTTCGACCTGTGGGACGTCGACATTCGCCGTGTCCAGCCCTTCCAGAAGAACCGGACCTATCTCAGGGACAGGGTGAGCGAGGCGCTCGGCCTGCTTTATGCCGATCACTTCCCCTACCGCCAGCCTGAGACCGCCCGCGGCGTCCGCCGGTCGCCGGTCCACGATCATCTGAAGGCCCGCGGCGCCTGTTTCGGCGTTGTGGCCGGCTGGGAACGGGCCAACTGGTTCGCCCGAGACGGCATGGAGCCCGAGTACCGCTACACGTGGAAGCGGCAGAACTGGTTCGCCTGCGCACGCGATGAACATCTCGCGGTAAGGACAGGCGTCGGTCTCTTCGACATGACCTCGTTCGGCAAGATCCGGGCCGAGGGTGCTGACGCCGCGGCGGTGCTCAATCGCATCTGCGCCAACGAGATCGATGTCGAGACTGGACGTCTCGTCTACACCCAGTTCCTCAACCACCGCGGCGGGATCGAGTGCGACTGCACCGTCACCCGACTCTCCGAAACGGCCTTTCTCATCGTCACCCCGGGGGCAACCCTGATGCGGGACCTCGCCTGGCTGAAGCGTCACACGCCGGACGACGCACACGTTGTCTACACGGACGTCACGGCCGGGGAAGCGGTCCTCTGTCTCATGGGCCCGCGATCGCGCGAGGTGCTCAACGCCTGCTCCCCGGCGGATCTTTCAAACGGTCACCACCCCTTCGGAACCATGCGGGACATCGAGATCGGCTACGCCATCTGCCGCGCCCACCGGGTGAGTTACGTCGGCGAGCTCGGCTGGGAGCTCTATGTCAGCACCGAGATGGCGGCCCATGTCTTCGAGACGCTCGAGGAGGCGGGCCGGCCATTCGATCTGCGTCTCGCCGGCCTTCACGTCCTCGACAGCTGCCGGATCGAGAAGGCCTTCCGGCATTTCGGCCACGACATCACGGACGAGGATCACGTGCTCGAGGCGGGCCTGGGATTTGCCGTGCGCGTGCAGAAGCCCGATTTCATCGGCCGCGATGCCGTCCTCAGGAAGAAGGACGAGGGCCTCAAACGACGCATGGTGCAGTTCATGCTCGAGGATCCCGATCCCCTGCTCTACCATAACGAGCCGATCGTGCGGGATGGCCGCATCGTCAGCTATCTGACGTCCGGCAACTACGGTCACCACCTCGGTGGCGCCATCGGCATGGGCTACGTTCCGCTCGAGGCGGGCGAGAATGCCGACAGTCTCCTTGCATCCTCCTATGAAATCGAGGTCGCCGGGACGAGAACCGCCGCCCGCGCCTCCCTGAGACCCATGTACGATCCCAAGTCCGAGCGTGTACGCATGTAGGAACCAGGCCATGACCGACCGCGAATCTGCCGACGCTCCTCCCCGGCGCAGCCGCCGTGGCGGAGGCCGTGCCGCCCGCAAGGCGGCGCGCGCCGCGCCGTTGCCCGAGAACATGAGGCCGGTAAGACCCGGTCTCGAAGGCGGCACCTACAGGCCGCTCAGCGACGCCGACATGGAGAAGATCAACGACACGGCCCTTACCGCCCTCGAGGAAATCGGCCTCGCCGACGCGCCGCCAAGCGGTGTCGAGATTCTCACGGGCGCCGGCGCCATCGCCGGCGGCGACGGCCGCATCCGCTTCCCCCGTGCCCTTGTCGAGGACATGGTCGCCATCGCCGCACGCGACTTCACGCTCTGTGGCCAGGACCCGCTCCATGACATTCGCCCGGGAGGGTACCGCGTGCACTTCGGCACCGCCGGCGCTGCCGTCTTCGTCTACGACCCGGCGTCGCGCGAGAACCGAGAGCCGGTCGTCCAGGACCTCTATGACTCGGCGCGCATCGTCGATTCCCTGGACAACATCCATTTCTTCCAGCGCACCCTGACGCCGCGCGACACGGTCGAGCCGCGGGACATGGACCTCAACACGCTCTACGCCTGCATCTCGGGCACCACCAAGCACGTCGGCACGTCCTTCACACTGGCGGACTACGCCGCCGAGGGTCTCGACATGCTCCACATGGTCGCCGGATCCGAGGAGACCTGGCGGCGCCGGCCCTTCGTTTCGAACACGAACTGCTTCGTCGTGCCGCCGATGAAGTTCGCCACCGAGAGCTGCCTGGTGATGGAGACCCTGATCCGGGGCGGTATGCCGATTTTGCTGCTCTCTGCCGGACAGGCCGGCGCCACTGCGCCAGCGCCCCTTGCCGGCGCCGTCGTGCAGGCGGTGGCCGAATGCCTGGCGGGCCTCGTCTACGTCAACGCGCTCTCCCCCGGTCATCCGGCCATCTTCGGCACCTGGCCCTTCGTCTCCGATCTTCGCACCGGCGCCATGTCCGGCGGCTCGCCCGAACAGGGTCTGCTCACCGCCGCCTGCGGACAGATGGCACGCTACTACGATCTCCCGGGTGGGTCGGCCTGCGCGATGTCCGATTCCAAGGAGATGGACATGCAGGCCGGGTATGAACGGGGCCTTGCCAATGTCATGGCAGGGCTCTCCGGACTCAATCTCGTCTACGAGAGCGTCGGCATGCATTCCTCCCTGCTGTCGCACTGCCTCGAGGCCCTCTTCGTCGACAATGACGTCATCGGCGCCTGCATGCGTTGCGTGCGCGGCATCGAGGTCAATGACGAGACCATGGCGCTCGACACGATGAAGGAAGTGTGTCTCGGCGGTCCCGGCCACTATCTCGGTGCCGACCAGACCCTGAGACTGATGCAGACCGAGTACGTCTACCCGACGGTCGGCGACCGCTCGAGCCCGAAGGAATGGCTGGAGAACGACCGTCCCGATCTCATATCGAAGGCGATCGGGCGCAAGAACACGCTGCTCGCCTCGTACTATCCGGCCCACATTCCGGAAGCGACCGATGCCGCCATCCGCGAGCGCTACACCATCTTCCTCCCACGAGAGAACATGTCGCCGGCGGCCTGATCGGTGATGTCCAGAGTGACGGCGCTCGCGCGGCTCGCATCGGCAACCGGGCAACGGCTCGTTCCGCCTCGTCACCGTCAATGTCGGCCAGGACGACGTGTGCGCCCTCTGCCAGCAGGCGTGTCGCAATGGCAAGTCCGATGCCTCGTGCCGCACCGGTGATGAGCGCCACCTTTCCCTCGAAACGCTTCACGTCACATCCCTCTTCCTGAAAGGCTGTCTGCCGGGCTCGACATGGCAGAGTCACGCCAGGGCTGGAGAACCGGACTCTTCGGCGGCGCCGAACGACACACAGCTCGGCAGGCCGCCCGTTCCGGGCGCGCCGCGCATCGATCACCTCCTGACGATGTAGCTCATCGGCAGCGGGACCGCGAGAGCCATGACGAGAAAGATTCGCCCGCGGAGGACATCTGCCGTGGCACGGCCGGCACGAGGTTATCGGGTGCTGCCTCGCCCCGGCACAGGGTTGCCGGAGCCTGAAAACGGAGCCGGAAGGGCTTCCTCTGTCTCGCCGACCGGCGCGAGGACATGATCCTTCCCGGCGGCGACAGACATCGCCGCTTCGGAGATCGAGCGGGTGCTCCATGAGCGCGATGCCGTGCACGAGGCAGCCTACATCGGTCGTGCGGACGAGCGCCCGGTTGCGATCGTAGCGCTCCGGCCCGGCGCCTCATTGACTCTGCAGGAATTGCCTCGCCAGGCTCGCCGGCTTCAAGGTGCCGAAACGCCTCTTGCGCGATGAGTTGGGCCGCGGGTAGGGTAGAAAGGAGAAACAGAATTCTACCCCGGGCGATTGCGATGAGCCTCAATATCAAGAACGAGAAAACCTGCCGGCTCGCTGCCGAACTGGCCCGGCTGACCGGGGAGACCAAGACCGGCGCGATAACCGTGGCGCTGCAGGAGCGTCTGGAGCGGGAAAGGCGAGCAAGCGACATCGAGGACCGGCGTCGGGATTTGCGCGCTGCAGCGGAGCGCTGCGCGAGTCTGATGGGTCCCGGTCCTTCGGCAGTTGAGCATGGCGATTTCCTCTATGACGAGCGGGGACTGCCGAAGTGATCATCGACAGTTCGGCCCTGATTGCGGTTGTGAACCGCGAGATCGATGCAGAGCGCTATGAGGAGGCGATGCTCACTGCCCCCAATTGTCGCATGTCGGTCGCCAACATCCTTGAGACATCCATGGTGGTGGAGAGCCGCGGCGGCGCGGCGGCCGGGCATGAGTTCGATGTTGTTCTGGCGCGCGCCGGGATCGAGCCCGTTCCGGTGACGGTGGAGCAGGTGGAAGCTGCGCGGCAGGCCTGGCGCCGCTACGGCAAGGGTAACCATTCGGCCGCGCTGAATTTCGGCGACTGTTTCGCCTATGCGCTTGCAAGCGTTACGGGCGAGCCGCTGCTCTTCAAGGGCGACGATTTCTCCGAGACCGACATCGCGGCCGCGTAGGCTTACCAGGACTCGCCGAAGGGGCGGAGCTCGACGGTGAAGGACCAGGTCGAGCGATCCTGGTGGGCAACGCGATACATCTCCTCGGCGATGGCTGCGGGTCTGGCGAAGAACTCGTCCGGCGCGTCCGGCGCTATGAAGGGTCGCGTGCGCGGTGTGTCGATGGCGGCGTCGATGATGAAGTAGGCGACATGGATGCCCTGCGGACCGAACTCCCGCGCAATGGACTCCGCCAGGATACGCTGCGCCGCCTTGGTTGAGGCAAAGAGACCCCAATGCGCCTTGCCGCGCGTGGCCGAGGTGTTGCCCGTGACCAGCAGCGCACCGCCGCCCGCCACCAGCATGCCCGGAATCGTCTCGCGGGCGAGATGCAGCAGCGCCGTTGCATTCACGCGAAAATTGCGCTCGAGGTCCTCCGGGTCCTGTTCCAGAAAGGGCCCGCGCGTACTCCTGAGCGCGTTATGCACGACAATCGCCGGCGGGCCCAACTGCTCACGCACGGCCGCGATGGTCGCCTTGAGCGCGCCGAGATCGCCGACATCGCAGGGAAAGGCGGTGGCGTTGTCGATATCGTCCTCCAGCGCGGCCAGTCGTCCGGCGTCGCGGGCGAGCATCGCAGTCAGATAGCCACCATCGGCGAAACGCCGGGCGATTTCGGCGCCCGTGCCCCCGTCGGGGCCGACACCAGTGACGAGCGCAACCGACCGGTTCATGCTCTTTTCCTCCCTTCGCCTCGGATTTCCGGAACCGCCAGCACTCTGCCACGCAAGCCGTCGGCCCCGCCAGCCGCTTGGCCGACCCCGGGCCCGGCGCTACTCTCGCGGCAGACATGAAGGGAAGGAGACCTCAATGCGCGCGACCCGGCGGACGGTCCTGGCCGGCGCAGGCGCGGCGCTCGCGGTGCACGCTCTGGGCGCGTCGGCGGGCGGGGCACTCTCGAAACCCGTCCCGGCGACCGGCGAGCCCATCCCGGCGGTCGGGCTTGGAAGCTGGATCACCTTCAACGTCGGCGAGGACCCGCTGCTGCGCGCCGAATGCCGTGATGTGATGGCCGCCTTCTTCGAGGCGGGCGGCGGCATGATCGATTCGTCGCCCATGTACGGGTCCTCGCAAGAGGTGATCGGCGATGCTCTCGCAAGACTCGGCCGCCCGGGGGGCCTCTTCTCGGCCGACAAGGTCTGGACCCGCGCGCCGGATGCAGGAGCGCAGATCGCGGAAACCGCCCGGCGCTGGGGCGTCGGGCGCTTCGACCTGCTCCAGGTCCACAACCTGATCGATTGGGAAGCGAACCTCGACACGCTCGCCGCCATGAAGGAGGCCGGCGCACTCCGCTATATCGGCGTCACCACGTCCCACGGCCGCCGGCACGCCGAGCTGGAGGACGTCATGCGCCGCCGCCCCCCCGATTTCGTCCAGTTCACCTACAACATCGTGGACCGGGAGGCGGAACGCCGCCTGCTGCCGCTCGCGCGGGAGCGCGGCATCGCGGTCATCTGCAACCGGCCGTTCCAGCGCGGCCGGCTGCCGGACCGGCTGGCGGGCCGGCGCATGCCCGGCTGGGCCGAGGAAATCGGTGTGTCAACATGGCCGCAATTCCTGCTCAAATTCATCCTCTCCCATCCGGCAGTGACGACCGCCATCCCCGCCACCCGGCGAGTGGACCACCTGATCGAAAACAAGTCCGCCGCCTTCGGTCCCATGCCGGATGCTGCCATGCGCCGACGCATGGCGGCGCATGTGCGCGACCTCTAGCCCACCGGGGCTGGATAGCCGCCCGCCATGAACGGCTCGTGGTCGCTGGAGGACCTGCTGCTGTTCGAGCCGCGCGTTTATTGGCGGCTCTTTGCGCTGGAGAACGAGGCCCTCTGGCCGGCCCAGCCTGTGTTGCTGGTGGCGGGCGGGCTGCTCGTCCTCGGCCTTTTCTCGGGCCGGCGGCCGTCCGGGCGGTGGCTCGGCC
>JAJEHK010000137.1 GCA_022823765.1 Alphaproteobacteria bacterium
TCCGGATCAATTGCGTGGCGCCAGGTCCGGTGAACACACCCATGATCGACACGTTCCTGGCAAGCGTCGAGAACCCGCAGGAGGAGCTCAGGGGCTTTGTTGACGCCACGATCCTGAAACGCCTTGGCCGTCCCGAGGAGATTGCGAACGTCATCGCGTTTCTGGCATCGGACGAGTCGTCCTACATGACGGGATCCGTCGTCGTCGTGGACGGCGGACTGACTGCAATGTGACTCATGAGCGCACACGGGACCCGAAGCAATGATCGGTGAGAAGACGAAGGCCGTCGAACGCTTCTGGCAAGAGTGCCGGAAGATCTTCAACATCGAGACTTCCGGGTATCATGCATATTCGCTGGCTGACCCGCGATACCTCGATCCGTCAGTGCCGAACCTGGACCTGTCGGATCACCCGCGCCTCATCAGAAACCGCCAGAAGAACGGCACGGCCCACCTCGAGATCGACTTCTCAATCAACGGGATCCCGCGTCGCGAAGTCGGCGATTACTGGCTCATCGTGGACTTTGACAGCACGCCCCTCTACCTGGTCCGGATCAACGAGGTCCTTGTTTTCCGGTTCAGCGACGTCCCGCAATCCTGGGCCGAAGTGGAGGGAGAGGGCGATTGCAGCCTGGCGTGGTGGCGCGATGCCCACCGGGATTACTTCAGCCGCCAGTGCGCTTTCTGGGGTGTCCCGTGGCAGGAAGACATACGGGTCGTTTGCGAGTGCTGGGACCTGGTGGCCAGTGCCGACGGGGACCGCGTCCAGGCCTGATTGCAGAACCTGGCGGCGTCACGCATGTGCCGCCTGATCGTCACCCGATGGAATCCTGAACGTTCGGCCGTAGCGCGCTCCGCTGACCCGGTCCAGTCCGGCCCTCCACAGACCCAAGCGGTTCTGGCATCGGCACGACACCGATGTTGCCCGGCTGCTTGCCACTGTCTGGTTCGCTCGCCCTTTGCCGCAATCCGGAGGGCGACATGGCCTCTGCACCCGGCAGGCCTGCTGAGTTCACTCATGCCGGTGGACACTCTTCCTGCGGTGTCAGGAATCCCAGGTCTGAGCGAAGGGCACCGCCGAAGCGCTGACGTGGCCAGGTGTCGTCCGCGTTTTCGGGACCTTCAGGCCCGATGACCAGTCGGGGGCCCATCCCGTCTACGTTGAACTTGGCGCAAGAGACGGTCACAATCGTAACCCTCATCCTCATCCTGGAGAACAACATGAAGGCCAGAGAAATCGCGGATCTCTACAAGAGTGGGCAGATCTCGCGTCGTGATTTCAACAGGTTTGCATCCGCCCTGGGTGTCGGTCTTGTGACCGTTCCGGTGGCCCGGAACGCTGCCGCTGCCGGCTCACCTATCTATTTCGGCTGGGCCGGTTACGACAACGAAGGATTCATCGGTTCCTAATCTCGAAAAGCACGAGACGCCGCCCGAATATGCATTCTGGGGATCGGAGGACGAAGCGTTCCAGAAAATGCGCGCCGGCGGCTTCCAGCCGGACGTCATGGCGCCCTGCACCTACGAACTGTTCAAGTGGAATGATGCGGGCCTTCTCGCTCCGCTGGATCCGGAACGCCTGGTGCACCTTCCCGACATGTTCCCCAGTCTCGATGACATCGAGGGATCGATCATTGACGGTCAGCGCTACTTCATGCCGATTGACTGGGGCAACTCCACGATCATCTATCGCCGCGATCTGGTCGGCGAGAAATGGAGCGATGAAAACGTCTCCTGGGAGATTTTCTATACGGACGAGTTCCGCAATCGCCTGGGATTTTACGATTCCGCCGGCGCGATCGTCGAGATTTCCGCTCTGGTGCTCGGCTACGACAACATCTTCACGCTGACCGACGAACAGCTGGTCGAGGTGCGCAAGATGGTCGCCATCCAGCGCGACAACATGCGGATGTACTGGGGCGACCAGACGGAAGCCGTACAGGCCCTGGCGTCTGGCGAACTGGTCGCAAGCTACGGGTGGAACGATGCCTACGTGACTCTGAAGTCCCAGGGTTTCGACGTAGGCCTGGGGATACCCAAGGAGGGCATCTTCACGTGGTGTTGCGGTCTGGTCATGCATGCAGAAACCGAACTGGTCGACGAGTCCTATGACCTGATCAACGCCTTCGCGAGTCCGGAAGCCGGTGCCTTCGAGATCTCGAACTGGGGCTATGGTCACGCCAACATGAAGGCGTTCGATTTGGTTGCCGATGACGTTCTCGAGGAGCTGGGGCTTTCGACGCCCGAGAATCTGCTGGGCAACGGAATCTTCTTCCAGGCCCTGGCTCCCGATATCGAGGAAAAGTACATCCGGCTGTGGGACGAGGTGCGCGCCGGCTCCTGACGGGATCCGTACCGCTAAATCTGGGGTGAGCCCGGCACATCCTCCTGCCGGGCTCACTTCTCAAGCAAACCCTCCTGAACCCGGGTAGAGGGGGCCGGTCACCGTCATTTGCCCCGTTCACCCCTCGGGCGACCCTGCACGATCACTTCAGGCTTCCCGTGCCGCCAGCCGCCACGCGTGTGACTCATGATCCGGGGAGCGTACCATGGGCACCTTGCCCGAACGGCATGGGTGAATGATGGAGAGAGGTAAGTGATGGGAAGAGTTCTCGTGAATGGTGGCGCAGGTCGGGGTCATGTCCACTTGGTCGGCAGCGCGCCGTTCACTTTCGCGGAGGAGATGTTTCGCACCTCCATGGCGCATCTTGGCCGTCATCTGAAGCGGCTCCCGGATGGCGAAGTCGGCGAACGGGACCACTGGATCCGCTGGCAGTATCGCCGCATCGGCCAAAGTCCCCAGATGAGGGTTCGGGAGTCGGGCAGTAGCGATGCGTTGCAGCCGCCCTACACGATCCCGCGCTACGAGATCATGGAGGGGGTCGCCTCCGCGGATGAGATAGTGCTCCCCAATCTCGGCTACGGTGATGCGGCAATCGAATCTTTTGCCATCTTTCGCAGACTGAGCGAGGAAGGCGTTATCCCCGGAGATGTGCGCTTTCAGGTTGGCTTGCCCACCCCGTTGTCGGTTGCCGCGTTCTACACCGAGCCCGAATCGCACCTGCTTTTCGAGGAGGCGTACGGCTGCGCCCTCGGTCGGGAGCTGGGCAAGATCCTGGAAGCGGTTCCGGCGTCGAGGCTTTCTATTCAATGGGAACTGGTGTGCGAATTCGCAATGCTCGAAGGACTGAGGGAACACCGTTTGGGCGATGATCTGCTCGACCGGATCAACCAGCGAACAGCCGATCTGGTTGATCTCATCCCGCCGGAGGTCGAGGCCGGCATCCATCTCTGCTACGGCGACTCGGGACACAAGCACTTCTGTGAGCCTGCGGATGCCGGTCATCTGGTCGATGTCGCCAACGGAGTGTCGGCTCGGGCGCTCCGTTCGATCGAGTGGATCCACATGCCGGTCCCCAGGGAGCGGGACGATCACGCCTATTTCGCACCGCTTTCCAATCTCGACCTTCAACCGGATTGCCGGCTCTACCTGGGGCTGGTGCACATGACCGGCGGGATCGAGGGAACGAGGCGCCGGATCGCAGCTGCCGAAAAGATTGTGGATGGCTTCGGTATTGCCACGGAATGCGGCCTCGGCCGCCGGGCGACGGACACCATTCCCGATCTGCTCAGACAGCACGCCGACCTCGCCGGATCGCGGGTCGGGAGTTGAGCGCCTGCTTCGGGCGCGGTTTCTGGTTCTCGGCGTCATGAGCGCCGGCGATGCCCTCGCCATGGCGAACTCCGTCCGGCGTGCGGGGTGACCGCACACAGGGCGCCGGGAAGAGCGAATTCGGTCCAGCGGGTCACCGCGGCAAACATCTTCGCCGGGTCCATCGCCTTCGGCCCTGCCCTGCCGGCTAACGGCTACGCCAACCCGTTCACCCTTCTTCTCGGCACTGCCCTCGACCCGGCGCCCGCGTTGCGCTGCGCCGATCCCGGTGGAGGATCACCGGAGCTGTCAGACTGCGGGGGCCAGGACGGCAACGAGCGTGCCTATGGCGACGGCCGGAGCGAAGGGCAT
>JAJEHK010000078.1 GCA_022823765.1 Alphaproteobacteria bacterium
CCGCCATTCAGGCGATGGTCCGGGTAGGTCTCATTCCACAGTGTCTGATAGGCCGCGACCTGGAGGAGATGGTCGGCGTAGAGGCCACCTGTCTTGAAGTCGATGATCACCAGGCCGTCGTTGTCCTCGCCCACGGCATCCAGCCGACCACCGAAGCGGTGTGCCTCACTCACGAGTGAGACTTCCGTGTAGGCGAAGTTCATGCGGGACTGGTCCTGCCACTTGCGGAAGTTGTCGAAGGCAGCCTCGGCCTTCGCGATCAATTCGGGGTCGCCCTCCAGCACGGGCTTGTCCCATCCGTTGAGATGGTGCTCGACCAATTCGTGCGCGAGTGTCCCAGCGGTGGCAGGGAGATTGCGCGCTTCATCGAGCGTAGTCCCATTGAGGCCCTGCTGGTTTGCCCAATAGAGGAGAGCGCCGGAGTCCTTGAAGCGGCTGATGATGGTTGTGACTGACGGGACGCGCTTGCCGGCAGCGTCCTTGTAGGCGACACGCTTGGCCATGGCTCAAGCCGCCTTCGGAGTGATGGTGCACTCCTCAAGCCAGGCATTCAGCGCCTTGCCCGAGTAGCGGACCTTCGCTCGCTTGCTGATCTTGATGTACTTCGGCCCGCGCCCCTGTGAGCGCCAGTTGCGAAGCGTCGCGGGTGCGACAAACTGTTTCAGCAGCGGATCGTCGTCGTCATAGATTTTGTCGTCGTCAAAGACCCTCATGGCGGCCTCCGGGTGGCTGGAGACCTCACGATGAGGGTCACGCGATGAGGGGCAACACGGCCATCCCCACGTTATCCATAACAGTCAATTCCTCCCGGTTCCTCGACATACCGCGAGGTTGCTGTCGATAACGGGCGGTTCCTCTCAATTCGCCATTGCTTGTCAGTGATCCTGTCAGACAGGCCAAGTTTTTTGACGTGCGGACCTCGGCCAAGGCCGGAGTTGCACGTTGAGGAAGGGCCGGTCGGGGGGAATCGGGGCGGGAATCGGGGCGGACTCCTGCCTCCCTTACCATTTGTTTACTGGTTCATGTGGGCTGTCTATAACAGACTGTAATTAGCTATATATTTCATGCTGTCACATGATTGAAGGTCATCCAGGTCGGTTTCATGTAGCCAGCCGATGCCGCCGCTGCCCACAGGACGAGAACGTTGATGCCACTGTAGGGCTGTCCGGTATCGCGCAGGGGAAGGCCCGCACCCTCGTAGTCGCCTTCCGCCCCCGATTCCCAGGGCCGCATCCACGGCCGAATGCCATCACGCAACTGGTCTATGATGACCTGGGTGATCCTTGAATGAATGTCTGCCAGGTTTCCTCTCCCCTGATTACCGAACCGCAGCAGGCGTCCCCTGCCCGGCGAACTCGCCTCCTCCCCACAGGGAGACGTGAGGGGGATGCATGATGCTTCCATCGTAGTGGATCCCGTCTTCACGGTCGACGTGAAGCATCAACGGACCGTCGAGGTCGACGATGTCGGCGCCTTCGGCGACCAGCATCGCCGGCGCCATGGCCAGTGACGTGCTCACCATGCAGCCCACCATGACACGCAGTCCGCGCTCTCGAGCCGCCTGGCGCAGCGCCAGGGCGCCGGTCAGGCCGCCCGCCTTGTCGAGCTTGATGTTCACCATGTCGTAGCGGCCTGCCAGCCGGTCCACATCGGCTGCGGTATGACAGGACTCGTCAGCACACAGGACAAGTGGACACCTGTAATCGGCCAGCACCTCGTCCCTCCCCGCAGGCAGGGGCTGTTCGATCATCTCGACACCGAGGTTTGCGAGATCATCTCCGAGACTGTGGAGCTGGTCCATGGTCCAGGCCTCGTTGGCGTCGATCACGAGACGGGCCCCGGGTGCGCCTTCGCTGACGGCACACGCTCTTTCCATGACGCACTCGCCGTCGAGCTTGACCTTGAGAAGCGGGCGCGTCCGGTTGTCGGCCGCAGCCCTCATCATGGCTTCAGGAGTGTCGATGCTGATGGTCCAGGCGGTGACGAGAGATGACGGCTCAACCAGACCGGCGTGCTGCCAGACCGTTCGACCGGAGAGTCGCGCCTCGAGATCCCACAGGGCACAGTCGATTGCATTGCGGGCCGCTCCTCTTCCCTGCAGATCGTGTCGGCCGGCGCCTCCCTCGACGGCCTTCGTCAGACGGGCAATGTCCTCGAGCACCGACTCCATGGATTCGCCGTAACGTGCATAGGGAACACATTCGCCCCTGCCAGTCACACCACCCTGCCCGATCTCGACAACGATGACGCGGGCCTCGTTCTTCGCCCCCCGCGCAATCCTGAAGGGCCGGGCCAGTGGCCAGATCTCGCCTCTTGCGCTGACGATCCGCCGATGGCCCGGCAATGTCATGGCTCCAGGGCGTCAACGATGAACGAGGCGTCAAGACGCACCGGGTCGCCACACGGCAGACAGTATTCGACGGAAGTCGTCTCGATCTCGCGAAGCGCTTCTTCCTCTCCGAGCGCGGAGGTGTTGATGGAGATGGCGACAACACGGGCGTCAGGAGCGGTCAGTCTGGCCATCCGTTCATTCGCCTCGATACAGTTCCGGAGTGGCGGAAGGGGTCGTCCCGGAAGACCGCGCATGTGGGCGCGCGTGGGCTCGTGACACATGACGAGAGCTTCCGCCTGGGCACCATGAAGAAGACCGAGACTCACCCCGGCAAAGGAGGGGTGAAAGAGCGACCCCTGACCCTCGATGATATCCCAGTGATCGGGGTCATTGGCCGGGGCAAGCCACTCCACCGCCCCGGAAACAAAATCGGAGATCACCCCATCGACGGCGATACCGCTCCCGGCGATGAAGATTCCGGACTGCCCGGTCGCCCTGAAGGTTGCCTTCATGCCGCGTTCATGCATCTCGCGTTCGATGGCAAGGGAGGTGAACATCTTGCCCAGGGAACTGTCCGTGCCGACCGTGAGAAGCCGTCTGCCGCTGCGTGGAGTGCCCTTGCCGACCGAGAACTCCCTGGAGCTCTGTCGCACATCATGGAGTGTTCGTCCGTGACGTCGCGCGGCCTCGGCGATGGCCGGAATGTCCGCGAGGCGCGTGTGCATGCCGGCCATGACGTCAAGTCCCGCTTCGAGGGCCTCAATGATCGTTGCGCTCCAGTGATCGGGGATGAATCCTCCGGCATTGGCGACACCCACCAGCATCGTCCGGCATCCAGCGCCCGCGGCCTCGCGGGCCGTCATGTCGGGCAATCCGAGATCCTGGTTGCAACCGGCAAGGCGGATTTGTGCCCTCGCCTTCTCAGGGCGCCAGATCCTGACCCCGGTCGCTCCCTTGATCGACAACTCGTCCCGGGCGTCACCCAGAAACAGCAGGTAGGGGGAACGCGCCTCCCTCATGTCACTCTCCGACTGGTTGCCACGGACCCGCTCCCGTCCCTGGTCCATCACTCCATACTAATGTCAGTTCCGGGCGCCGGACCACAAGCCGGCAGGATTCACGGTCAACTGGCACCTGACACGAAGAGCGTATCGTCATCGAAGCCTGCCTCAAGCGGAACACGCGCGGTCTTCAGGAGCGTCGACATGATGAAATAGACGCCAACGGTGAAGACGATATCCAGAATCTGCCTGTCGTCGAAGATCCCACCCATCGCGTCCATGGTCTCCTGCCCGATCTCGCTGTTATCGAGCATGTCATCCACCGCGCGCAGCAGCAGTGATTCCTTCCTTGACCAGCCATGGGCCTCGCTTCCCTTCCGCACACGGGCAATCCGGACATCGTCAAGGCCGGCCTTGCGGCCCCGCACCACGTGGTGGCGCCACTCGTAGTCGCACGCAGTGCGGTGGGCCACCCGGAGGATGACGAGTTCCCTCGCCCCGGCATCAAGCGAGGACGATCTCACGACATGTTCACGCAGGGGCGCATAGCTCGCCATGAGTTCCGGATGGCGGGCAATGACCCCGTGAATGTTGAGTGGTTGCCCGATCTTGCGCCGCACATCCTCAAGTGCAGGATCCCACGCATCCGGATCGAGCGGTTGAAGGTGGCGCGCTGAACCTACCGACATGAATGTCTCCAGCCTGTCTCCTGACCGGCGACATTGCCGCCAGTCCGGCCCGAAAGGAAGCCCACATCCTGCATGACACCCGGTGGCCGCGCCCCTACCCTGTCGCCATGGCGAACGCTCCCTGGACGGATGACGAGAATGATCTGGTCGTGGCCGACTACTTCAGGATGCTGTCTGCCGATCTGAGCGGACAGAGTTACAGCAAGGCCGGACACGCGCGTCAGCTCATGGAACGCCTGGAGAACCGTTCGCAAGCTGCGATCGAGTACAAGCGCCGGAACCTCAGTGCCGTCCTCCAGGGACTCGGCGACACCTGGCTGCATGGCTACCTCCCCGCGTACAACATTCAGGCGTCCCTCGAGGACGCCGTCGCCCGGTGGCTGGCGCACAATCCTGACTGGCTGGACTCCATACCCGCACTGGAGCCAGCCGATGCGGCACCCCTCCGGATCGCGCCGCCACCAACGCTCACCAACCGCCCGTTGCCGGAAGGCCACGACAAAATGTCCGGAATTGCCGTCAGGTTCGATGCCGCGGGCCGCGACGAACGCAACCGGGCGCTCGGTCGTCTGGGTGAGCGCCTCGCACTGGCCCACGAACGGACCGTGCTGACACGTGCGGGGCGCGCCGACCTCGTCCGTGACGTGCGCTGGGTTTCCCAGGAGGATGGTGACGGTGCCGGATACGACATCGCCAGCTTCGACCCTGATGGCGCGATCCGTCTCCTGGAGGTGAAGACCACGAAGGGATACGCGCGCACCCCCTTCCGGATATCCGAGAACGAACTGGCAGTCTCCAGGGAAAGACACGCTGAATGGAGGCTGTTCCGCCTGTGGGATGTCTCGCGCACGCCACAGGCCTTCGAACTCGCCCCGCCGCTCGAGGCACACGTTTCGCTCCTGCCCACGCAGTACCTGGCGGACTTCCGCCAATAGACTGTTTCTGCCTGCAAAGGCCTTGATGTCGCGTGGCGGCTATGGCGACATGGCCGCCCCGATCCAAGGAATGTCCTGACGTGGCCCCTCTCCCGCTCGATTCCGATTATGTCCGTTCCTTCTTTCCGGCGCTCAACGACTCCTGGGCTTTCATGGAGAACGCCGGCGGCAGCCTTGTTCCGCACACGGTGATCGAGGCCGTCAGCGCCTACATGAGCGAGTGCCAGGTGCAGCCAGGCGACAACGCGGCGATTGCGCGAGACGCGCAGCAGCGCATGGCGGCCGGTCAGGCAGCTGCGGCTGCCATGCTGAATGCCGCACCTGACGAGGTGATCGTCGGCCCCTCGACCACGCGCAACGTGCAGACCCTGGCCTTGGCCATGCGCTCGGGACTTCGCGAGAACGACGAGATCATCGTCACCAACCTCGACCACGAAGCCAACAACAACCACTGGAGACGTCTTCGCGATCATGGCCTGCGCATCAGGGAATGGCAGGTCAACCCGGATACGGCGGAACTTGAAACCGGATCCCTGGAGCCGCTGCTCAATGAAAGAACGAGGCTGGTCTGCTTTTCCCACTGTTCCAACATCACCGGCGGTCCCAACCCAGTGCGCGAGATCACTGCACTGGTGCATGCCACCGGAGCCCAGGTATGTGTCGATGGAGTCGCGATGGCGCCACACGCGTCCATCGATGTCCGCGAGCTTGATGTCGACTACTATCTCTTCAGTCTTTACAAGACGTTCGGCCCACATCTAGGTGTCATGTATGGAAAGCGGGAACATCTTCTCTCGCTGCCTGGACAGTACTTCCACTTCCACGCAGAGGACAACATCCCGCTCAAGCTCAATCCCGGGGCGCCCAATCACGAACTGACGGCGGCAACGGCCGGCGTCGGCGCCTATCTCGACGCCCTGGCCGGACACCACTTCGATGAACCAGCCAGTGATACGGTCATCCGCTATCGCCAGGTCTTCGGCCTGATCAAGGACCACGAAGCAACCCTCTGCGACCGGTTTCTTTCATGGGCATGCAACCATCCCCGGATCCGTCTCATCGGCCGCCGGCGGGCCGGCAACACCGGCCGGGCGCCCACATTCAGTTTCACCATCGACGGCATGGCCAGCCAACAGTTGCCTGCATTGCTGGAAGCCCGCGGCATCGTGGCGGGGGCCGGTGACTTCTATGCGCCCAGGGTGCTGGAAGCGACGGGAATCGATCCCGCGGACGGTGTCGTTCGATGCTCCCTCGTCCATTACAACACGGCCGACGAAGTGGACCGCCTCACCATGGCCCTCGATGCCGTCATGGCGGATAACCGGCCATGACCTCTCTCGAGGCCCTGCAGTCGGCCGAACGGGTTGTGCGTCGCCACGTTCCTGAAACCCCCCTTCACCACTGGCCGCTGCTCAGCCGGCGCAGCGGCGCCGAGGTCTGGGTCAAGCATGAAAATCACACCCGCATTGGCGCCTTCAAGATCCGCGGTGGACTCGTCTACATGGAAAGGCTCAAGGCACGGGAACCCGACGTTCCAGGTGTCATCGCGGCCACCCGGGGCAATCACGGCCAGAGTGTGGCCCTGGCGGCAGGGCTCTCCGGAATCCCGGCAACCATCGTCGTGCCACACGACAATTCCGTCGAGAAAAACAAGGCGATGCGCGCACTTGGTGCGGAACTGATCGAACATGGCCAAGATTTCCAGGAGGCCCTGGTTCATGCCCGGGCTCTCGCCGGACGCCACGGTCTCCACATGCTGGCCTCGTTCCACGACGACCTCGTGTGCGGTGTCGCAAGCTACGGTCTCGAGATCTTCCGAAGTCATGACGACATCGACACGGTCTATGTGCCGATCGGCCTGGGCTCAGGGGTGTGCGGCACCTTGAGGGCGCGCGATGCGCTTGCGTCTATTGCCTCGGTGGTCGGTGTGGTGGCCGAAAACGCTCCCTGCTACGCCCGTTCCTTTGCCACCGGCACACCCGTCACCACCAACCGTTGCGACACCATCGCCGATGGAATGGCGGTGCGTGTGCCCCATGATGACGCGGTGGGCGAGATCAATGCCGGTGCCGAGCGCATCGTCACCGCGAGCGAGGACGACATCCGCGCCGCCATGCGGCACTACTTCACCGACACCCACAACGTGGCGGAAGGCGCCGGAGCCGCCCCCCTGGCGGCCCTCCTGGCAGAGCGCGATCGCATGGCTGGCCGCAAGGTCGTTCTCGTCCTTTCAGGAGGCAATATCGACCGCGATCTCTTCGCCGGCATCCTCCAGGACACCTGACCCTTTCCGGCCAGTCAGAGCAGGAGCAGCGCCCCCAGGGCGAGGAAGACGAAGAAGCCCACGACATCCGTCACCGTTGTGAGGAAGACACTCGCGGCAACCGCGGGGTCGACACCGAACCTCTCCAGCACCAGGGGCGTTGCGGCGCCGATAAATCCGGCGACGGCAAGGTTGGCCACCATGGCCATGGCGATGACAGCGCCGAGCAAGGGATTCTGGAACCATGCCCAGGCGACCAGCCCGGAGATTGCGGCGAAGAGAATTCCATTCAGGGTGCCGACAAGTATCTCCTTGCCGATCACCCTCGAGCCATTGGCCCGGGTGAG
>JAJEHK010000014.1 GCA_022823765.1 Alphaproteobacteria bacterium
CCCGGAGTCGTGGCGCCAGCCTCGATGACGGATTCCTGCATGACGTTCCCGTCAGCGGATTCTCCCGACCAGAAACGGTGAAAGATCCTGGCAAAGAGATCGCTCTCCTGCTCATTGGAAACGAATATGGCATGCCACATCCAGAAGACATCCTCGCGCCGGGCAACGCCTGCCAGGTCCAGGGCCCGGATGGCGTCGGGCACCTTGTCCGGCCCTGCCGCCAGACCGGCGGTGCGCAGGGAACCGGCAAAGCGCACCACGTTCGCCAGGATCGCACTCACGTGCCGGCTTCCTTCAGCAGCACGTCAATGCCGGCATCCCTGATGGCCCGGATATCGTCCTGGTGCTTGAGCAGCACACCAAGCGAGCTGCCGACAATCTCCGGTTCCAGTGACCGGGTGTTGAAGTGCTCGAGAGCCATCGCCCAATCGAGGGTCTCCGCGACCCCCGGGGTCTTGTAGAGATCCTGGCGGCGCAGGGTCTGGACAAACCTGACGATTTCGGCGCCGAGCCGGTCCCCGCATCCGGGCACCTTGCGCTCCACGATCTCGATCTCCCGCTCGGGCGAGGGGTAGTCGACCCAGTGGTAGAAACAGCGACGCTTGAGCGCGTCGTGCACTTCGCGCGTCCGATTGGAGGTGATGATGACGATCGGTGGCTGGCCTGCCGCCACGGTTCCCAGTTCGGGAATGCTGACCTGCCAGTCGGACAACACCTCCAGCAGGTAGGCTTCGAAAGGTTCATCCGTTCGGTCGATCTCGTCGATGAGAAGGACAGGCGGTCCCTCCTCATGAGGGCGCAACGCCTCCAGAACGGGCCGGCTGAGCAGGAATTCGTCGCGATAGATCGTGCCGGAGACCGCATCACGATCAACCGCCCCGGCAGCCTCTGCAAGCCGGATCTCCACCATCTGGCGCTGATAGTTCCTCTCATAGTCCGCCTTGGCCACATCGAGGCCCTCGTAGCACTGCAGGCGAATGAGCCGGCGGGCGAGCGCGGTTGCCAGCACCTTCGCCGTCTCCGTCTTGCCAACACCGGCCTCGCCTTCGAGAAAGAGTGGTCTTTCCATGGCCAGCGCCAGGTAGATGGCGCAGGCAAGTCCGCGCCCGGTGACGTAGTCTTCCGATTCGAGAAGGCGAACGGTCTCGTCAATCGAGCCGGGGAGAACCCCGGAGCCCTCCATCACGTGCTGTCGCATCGGGCGTCATCCATCCATGCTGCGACTGCGCCGGCCAGCGCGTCGATGCCGTGACCGAGAGAGAATTCCCGCCGCAACCGGCACCTGCCTTCCGTCATCGTGACATGCATCGATCCGGATGTCCCTTCCCCGCGGTCATAGTGGAACTCCAGTGCATCGTAGACCCGCTCGCCGCGGTCGGCGAAGGCAACGACCCCAGGCGACGAGGTACGCAACTCCGCCATGTCAACTACAAGACCCTCCTCGCCAGGCAACACGTCGACCTCGCCATCGAGAAGACTCTCCAGACCGAGTCCCGCTACTCCGGCATGGTCGAGAAGCGATCCGGCATCGAGGCCGGAAAGACGGAGTTTCATCATATTGCCGTCACGGCCCAGGGGTTCGACCCTGAAGGGCTTGCCCGAGGGCAGACTGGCCACGACGCTCTCCACCACCAGCGTGCCGTCGCCAGGCCAGGACACCGACACCTCGACATCATGGAGCGGCAGAAGGGCGTCGAGACCGGCGATCGTGAACGTTTGGGCAGACGACGTCTCCAGCGGCAGGAGGTGGGTGAAGGTGCTGGTGCCGGAGACCTGTCGCACCTGGACACCGGCGATCCTGGCAGAGACGTCGTTGATGGTGACAGCAAGATCAGCGCCGGACTCTTCTCCCTCGAACCAGAGTGTTCCCGTGACAGCCACGCCTCCCTGGACATCGCTGAAGGGTGCACCATAGAGGGGGGAGAGGTCCGCCGGCTGCAGGCCCGGGACCTCGAACAGGGCACTGATGGTCTTCACGGAGGCCTCCAGACGGTCCTGTTCCGGCATGTAGCGGGCATCGACGGCGCCGAGGAACCGCGCCTTGTCGGCGTGGAGGGTCATCGACAGGCGCGCATCGTCGCCGTCCGGCCACACGGGTGACGCCACGACATCCACCGACATCCGGGTAAAGCGTTGCGGGTCTCTCAAGTCCTCGATCTCCCGGATATCGGCACTGAACTGCGGCCAGGGCGACAGACCCGAATTGTAATTGAGGAGAGCACGGACATCCCTGATCCTGAGGTCGGGCCCCCTTAGGACGAGATCACCACCTTCGGCATCCATGGTTGCCTGCAGATAGTTGGCGCCGAGACTCTCGAGACGGATCCCGAGCTCAGGCAACACTCCCTCGATCTTCACGGGACGCGGTGTGTCGGCGAGAACGACCGCATGCAGCGGTGTATCGCTGAGCTGCAGACGCAGATCCCAGGAAAGATCATTTCCCAGCCGTTCAAGGACAAAGAGAGGGAGTGATTCCCGCTCGAGCTTGACGGAAACCGGCCCCACGAGGCGCACGGGACCATGTGTGAAGGTCTGCAGGTCGATCCAGCCGGTGTCGCTCTGACGAACCTCGATACCGCGCTCCATGACATCGATTCCGAACGGCAGCTCCAGGTCCACACCGCCCACGACCAGGACTTCGCTGCGAACCTCGCCAACATGCAGGAGCGCGGAGGAATCGCTGCCGAGGAGGTGGTTGCCGGTACCGGTCGCCAGTGTCAGCGGAAGATCGAGAACGATGTTGTAGAGGGTGGTGTCCGCCATCACCACTTCCTCCAGAAGACCGTGAATCCCGATGCCGCCCCGCCAGGCATCCGGTCCGCGGGCCACGTCGGCGGATCCGGTTACATGACCCGACACATCACCCTCCATGACGAGATCGAGGTCCGGAATCCTGAGCGCGACAACACGGCCGGCATGGTCGAACGCGACATCGCCCCTGATGAGAGCCCGGCCATGTCCCCGTCCCGTCACCTCGCCCGATGCCTCGAGGACCACGGCAAGGTCCACGCCGTCACGCTGCCGCATCGCCTCCAGCGAGACCGCCTCCATGGAAAGGTCAAGGCGCAGGCCATCGCCAAGATGGAGAACGAGGGGAAGGGGCGCGCCGAGCGATGCCCGCCATCGACCATCCTCGAGGGAGAGGTCCGTGGCGAAGTTCGCGCCCTCCACCGACAGCCAAGATCCCAGGCGCAGGTCAGCTGTTTCCACGACGCCGTCGCCCGTGATCGTCCAGCTTGCCGGCTCGGACATTTCAGCGATTCGGGCGTCGAGTCGCAAGGCGGCATGGAGCGACGTGCCTGACGTCACCACGCCCTCCACCTGCCAGTCCCCGCCCTCGCCCGTGACACCGATGTCGGCGGTGAGCGAAATCCTGCCACCGGAGAGTGTGGCCGTTCCCTTGATGCCCGTGCCGTCCACGGTGCCTTCGATCTCGAGATCGCCCGCTGCGAGGCCAGGCCACCCCAGACGAACACGGACATCCGGCTGAGGGCTCGTCACACCATCCACCACGATGCGGCCGCCGGGAAGACCGGCGCCCTCCCCTCCTGGCGTGATGTCAATCATCGCCTGGTCAACGGCTTCGCGCCAGATGAAGGCAAGGTCACCGGCACCCTCCAGCCCCATGAGTTTTGCCTGCCAGTTCCCGGTGCCGGTCAATCCGTTCCGCTGATCGTCGAGCTTCGCGTCGAAGCGAAGGATGATGGCGCCCCACGGTCCGGAAATGTCGAGACGCGCGTCCTCGGCAACGACATCCGCCGCCAGCGAGGTCATGCCGGCTGCCACCTCTGACAGACCAGACCAGTCCGACTCCCATCCTCTGAGTGTCAACCGCTCCAGGTGGCCGAAGGTGAGTCCGCCGAAATTCCAAAGGACCCGGGCTTCTTCGATCGAGCCTCCGGAATCGAGCACGACATTGGTCATGGTGACGGTCCCAAACGTCACCTCGGACACGTCGAACTCGGCAACCGTATCGCCAAGGCTGCGCTCGATCAGCCATCCCGCGATCTCGTGGCGGGCGCCGTGGAGACCGGCGATCATGGCCGCACCGGTCACGAGCACGACGAGCGCAATGGTTCTTCCGGGATGTTTGGGCCATCGGGGCATGGCCCTATCATGCCCGATGCCCGGCGGTGACGTCACGACGGCTGCGACGGATCAGCGTGGGTCGAGCGGCGTGAGTATCCCTGTGGCGTTCTCGATGGCTTCGGCGGCATCGAGGGTCATGTCTTCGCGATACCGGCTGCCGATGATCTGCACCCCGAGCGGAAGACCGTCGGCCATTCCCACCGGCACGGCGGCTGCCGGAAGGCCGAGGAAATTGACGGTCGTCAACAGTCGATTGGCAACAAAGATCTCACCGAGCCGTTCGGCGCTCACAAGATCGTCGTCCACCGGAAACTGCGGCTCCGTGGACACCGGACCGAGAACCAGAGGATAGTCCTCAAGGAAGAGGAGCCATTCGCGCAACAGCGTCTGTCGTTCGCACAGCACCGCGAGATAGGGCTCGAGGTCGAGCGTCGGCACGTTGGTCC
>JAJEHK010000265.1 GCA_022823765.1 Alphaproteobacteria bacterium
GGCAACGATGGATTCTTCGTGCTCATGGTGCAGCAATACGCGTGACAGCGGGGGGACGCCCGGCACCTTGATGTCTTCCGGAAGGTATGGCTGACATCGTTGTTCGGCAGAATCATGGGCACATCCGAAGCGATGGTGGCGGCAAATCGGATGATCCGGCGTTCCCGCCGCAATTGCCGGTTCCTTGCTCTCGTGTCTCAGTGCAAAGAGTCGAGTGCCGTAACGACGTTCTCGGGGGTCATGGGCATGTCGACCCAGGTTCCGACGGCGTTGTATACGGCTTGTGCGATGGCCGGTCCGGCTGCCGCCGCTGGCGCTTCTCCGGCACTGCGGGCTCCAAAGGGTCCGACCGGGTCGTATGAGTCACCATAGATCACGTCGCCTCGCAAGGGAAAATCGGCTGCCCTCAGGAGCTTGTAGTCGAGAAGATTGGCATTGAGAATCCGGCCATCGTCGTCGAAGGACAACGCCTCATAGATGGCGAACCCGGCCCCGCAGATGGCTCCACCGATCATCTGGTTCTTCATCACCTGAGGGTTCATGATCGTGCCGCTGTCCTGCGTCGCCAGAAAGTCCAGCAACCTGATCTCGCCGGTCTCGATATCGACCTCGACATCCGCAAAGTGTGCCGCGAAGTGCCTGGCGAAGGTGCTGGCCGGCGGCATGGGACCTTGTGGCCTGCCGGTGATCGACGATGCCTGACCCAGCGCATCGGTGCCACGGAAGTGGTTGAGCGCCTCCTCGACCGTGATGCGGATGTTGCGCTTGTTGGGATCCCTGGAGGAGATGACACCGTCAACCACATCGAGCTCGTGAGAGGGTGAGTCGAAAAACTCCCGACCGGCAATGTCCAGCAGCTGGCGTTTGGCGTCGTGGGCTGCCGCGCGTGTCGCCCAACCCACGCGGTACATGGTGTTGCTGGCCAGCGAGCCGTGACTCCAGGGGCAGGAATCGGTGTCACCGGTCTCGATTTCCACCTTGTCGAACGGGATGCCCAGCTCTTCCGCTGCCACCTGGGCCTGGGTCGTCTCGCTCCCCTGCCCCTGCCGGCCGACTGCACAATGAACCTTGGCGCTTCCATCCGGATTGATTCGCACCACAGCCGAGACATTGCCCTCGAACTCAACTCCGCAGACATGGGCACCGGTGCCGACACCCACCGCCCTGCGCCTAGGCCCTTCCACGGCATAGGGCACACCCCAGCCCTTCCACTTCGACGTCCAGTCGAAGGCCTCGGCACCCTTGCGCAGGATTTCATCGGTGGACCCGCTTGACAGGTGAAAGAGCTTGGGCCAGTCCTGCCTCTGTTCCTCGGTTATTCCCTCGAGATACTGCTCAAGCGATCCCTTCATGTACTGCCGGCTGTGCTGCATGCGCAGACGTTCGCCAGGCTTGATCTGGTTCTTCAGACGAAACTCCACCGGATCCATGTCAAGACGGATGGCGCACATGTCCGCCACTCTTTCCACGACCGAGCCCAGGGTCACATCACCAACCGCACGCATGCAGCCGGCGGTCAGGAGGTTCGTGTTGACCCCGTGAATGGCGTAGTGCCCGTGTTCCGCGCGGCCCCAGTTGTCCACACAGAAGAAGCCGACATCATCCTTGAAGCCATAACCACCGTTGTCGATGATGTGATCGAATTCCGCCAGGGTCAGGGTGCCATCGTTGCGGCACCCCATGCGGCCCCGGGAAATCTCTATATGCCGGCGCTTCACCGTCGCCATGCATTCCTCGTTGGAGAGCTCGATCTTGACCGGCTTGCGTACCTTCCGGGCAAGCAGGGCCGTGATGAGCATGAAGTTGGCGCTCCACCAGTTGCCGAAGGAGCTTCCCGACGGCAAAGCGATGACACGAACCCGGCTGAGTGGGATACCGAAGGCCTCGTGAATACCGTCTCGCAGTTCCGACGGTGTCTGGGACGAGGTCCAGAGGGTCACGCGATCACCGTTCCATTCGGCGATACAGGCATTGCGGCCCAGTGGCGCCATTTGCTGGCTGGCGAAGCGAATCTCGGTTTCGACGATGAAATCCGCCTCATCAGCTCCCTTCGCGACATCGCCCCACTCGACGACATAGGGATCACGAAGGTTGCCCTCCTCGCGTATCTGCGGAGCGTCGGGCTGCATCGCCTCTTCCGGATCAAAGACCGCATCAAGGACTTCGTACTCGACATCGATGAGATCAAGCGCCGCTTCGGCAACCTCCTCGCTGACGGCGGCGACCGCCGCCATGTCGTCGCCGTGAAAGCGGGCGATACCGTCCAGTATCTTGCCGCGATAGTTGAACCAGGCGTTCTCCCAGACATTCTGGGGGGTGTCGTGATGAGTGACAACGCCAAGTACGCCGGGGAGTGCCTCGGCCCTGGTGGTATCGATGGAGAGAATGCGCGCATGAGAGTGGGGACTGCGCAGGATCTTGCCATGCACCATGCCCTGGACTTCAAGGTCGACAGCGTACTTCAGTGAGCCCGTGACCTTTTCCCGGGCGTCCTTCACGGGGATGCCCTTGCCGGCGATCCTCCAGGCAGACCGGTGTCCCGACGCTTCAGTTGCTGCTGCCATCTTCCTTCTCCTCTGGTCAACCGGTGTTCGAAACTGACCCCTCTTCCCTCAGCTTCGCTGCCGCATTCATGACGGACTTCACAATGTATGGATAAGCCCCGCAGCGGCATATGTTTCCGCTCATGGCCATGGCGGCTTCTGCTTCTGTCGGATCAGGGTTTTCGTCAAGGAAGGCTTTCGCCGCCATGATGAAGCCAGGTGTGCAGAACGCACACTGGAACCCCTGTTCCTCGATGAAGGCCTCCTGGATCGGGTGGAGGTCATCCTCGCTGCCAAGCCCCTCGATGGTCACGACCTCGCGGCCTTCAGCCTGCATGGCGAGGACAAGGCAGGACGTGACGGGTTCGCCATCCATGATCACCGTGCAGGAACCGCATTCCCCCTCGCTGCACGATACACGCACTCCATAGAGACCAAGAGCCCGTCTCAGGAGATCACAGAGGCGTTCATGCGGTTTCGCATCAAGATCGAAGGTCCGGCCATTGACGGTCATGCGGATCATTCTTCGTCACCTCCGAACCGCCCCAATGCATCAGCGAGGGCACGGCGGACTAGTACCGGACACATCCGCGTGCGGTAGCCGGCCCCGGCACGGACATCCGAAATCGGCCGTGCAACGGTCGCGGCATGGCCCGCGACTTCTTCGAGGTGCGCCGAGTCAATGTCATCCAGGGATCTTCCGACAAGAAGCCTCTCACCTTCTGTCACGCGAACCGGGACCGGCGCCACGGAACCCAACGCGATGCGCGCATCCTTGATGGTGCCGGCATCAGCGGTCAACGACGCCGCCGCACTCACCAGGGCAATGTCGACAACCGTGCGGGCAACCCTGCGATAGCTTGCTTCGCGCCGTGCCTGCGGCACCGGTACGACAATGGCGCGCAGCAGTTCCTGCCCGTCGAGAGCCGTCCTGTTCACGCCAGTGAGGAAGTTCTCCATCGAAATCTCGCGTCGACCGTTCGGACCTTCGATCAGACAGCGGGCTTCAAGCGCCACGAAGAGCGGTGAAAGGTCCGCTCCCGGCGAGGCATTGCACATGTTGCCGCCGACCGTGGCAAGGGTGCGAGTCTGCTTCGTACACATCAACCGAGCGGTATCACCAAGCGCTTGCATGACGGGATGCATCGAGGAAGCCTGGTCAAGGTCATCGAGGGTCGCCATCGCCCCGATCCTGATTTCACCGGGCAACGCTTCGATGCCATCCAGTCCCGAGAGGTGTGTCAGATCGATGCAGTGGTCGATCATCACCTCGCCTCGACGCCACTGGAGCATCAGGTCCGTACCGCCCGCCCAGTAGCGGGCGCGCTCGCCATGGCGGGTCTTCATGACGATCGCTGCATCGATGCTGTCGGGTCGCAGGTAGCCGAATTGTCTGATCACCGGGTGTCTCCCGGAACCGGTTGCAGGGCGGCCATTTCCGCATATCGTCCCGTTCGATTCAAGGTACGCCATGGCTCCTTGATCGGCATGTGCGACTGTTGATATCGTCATGGCTGCGGGGAGGATACATTCATGAGTAACGCGCGACCGGACGATCGGAAGCCGGCATGATCAGGCTGCGAAGGCGCCAAGGCGAGGATGTGAATCAGGTCGCCAGGCGCAGTGTATCGCTCTTCGAACTGCGCACCGTGCTCTCGGGCAGGACCACCCTCATCCTCGGTCTCGCTGGAGCAACCGGATTCTTCATCATCTGGGAACTCGGTCACTACATCACTCCTGAAGAAAGCCAGAGATTCCTTCCGGCACCCCAGGAAGTCCTGGGTGCCCTTATCACCCTGATCGTGGAAAAGGACTACATCGCCGACATTCTCAAGAGTTGCTTTCGCATCTTCGCCAGCTTCTTTGCGGCCTGTCTGATCGCCGTTCCGCTCGGCATTGCGATGGGCTGTTTCATGAGGCTGAGGGCGCTTCTCAATCCCACCATCTCCGCCTTCCGCTACCTGCCCGCCGCTTCCTTCATTCCCTTGCTCCTGGTGTGGTTCGGTCCTACGGACACGCAGAAACTGGCTCTGCTGGTGCTGGGCGTCATCTTCTTCCTGGTGGCGCTCATACTCGACAATACGAAATCGGTGCAGCCGGAGCTGATCGAGGCGGCGCTCACCATGGGCGCCGGACGACGCCAGGTGGTGACCGAGGTCGTGGTTCCGGCCGTGGCGCCAGCGGTGGTGGATTCCATGCGCAACATGATCGCCGTGGGCTGGACCTATCTCGTCATCGCCGAAATCGTCGCCGCATCGGACGGCATTGGCGCTGTCATGATGCGTGCCGGGCGTTTCCTCAAGGTCGACATCATCATGGCAGGAATTCTCACCATCGGCTTCCTTGGCGTGGCAACTGACCTCCTCTTCCGTCTTGCCGCACGGTACGCCTTCCCATGGAATCGTGAACGCGGTGACTGACCATGCCAAGTGATCAGGCACCACCACGTACGGCGATCACCGCGAGCAACGTCACGCGGCAGTATGTTGGCGGCACCTTCACCGCTGTCGACAATATCTCGTTAGAGTTGCGGGAAAACGAGATCGTCTGCTTCATCGGACCGTCGGGGTGCGGCAAGACGACCATGCTGCGCATGATCGCTGGCCTCGAGTATCCCTCGATGGGTGACCTCACGATCTTCGACAAGCCTATCACCGGTCCCGGTCCCGACCGAGGCATGATCTTCCAAGCCTATACTTCGTTCCCGTGGCTGACTGCGCGCAAGAACATCGAGTACGGCATGAAGATCATGGGACTGTCGCGGGAAGAACGCAGCCGGCGGTCCGACGAGTTTCTCAGATTGGTGCATCTCGATGGCTTCGGCGATTCCTACCCGGCAAGTCTCTCGGGAGGCATGAAACAGCGCGTGGCGATCGCCCGCACCCTGGCACAGAATCCGGGTGTGCTTCTGATGGACGAACCCTTCGGTGCTCTCGATGCCCAGGTGCGCTGGGAAATGCAGGAAATGATGATCGAGATCATCGAACGCGAGAACACCACGGTCGTCACCGTCACCCATGACATTCAGGAAGCCATCTATCTATCGGATCGAATAATTTTCTTCACCCGATCGCCGGGGCGCATCAAGGCTGACATTCCGGTGTCATTCAAGGAGGGGCGACGCATCCCGCGCAAAGAGGAGATGCTGGCGCTTCCAGGCTACGTCGATCTCGAAAGACAGCTCTTCGCGATGATGCGCGAGGAGATCCAGCAGAAATGAACACCGTCTACCAAGGGAGGAAACGTGACATGCAAGGATTACTGAAGTGTGGATCCGGTCTTCTTGCCGGCCTGTTGCTGGCGGTCACGCTGACCGCAGGAAGCACCCTGCGCGCGGCGGAAGACGTGACTGTTACCCTCATTCCTGTCTCTGTGTATGGACCCTGGTTCATCGTCCAGGAAAAGGGAATGGCGGAAGGCGTCAATCTTGAGGTGCAGATCATCGAGGACATCACGGCGCGCAACGCCGGACTCTCCACCGGTCACCTCCAGTGCATGATGACGACCATGGACTCCACCGTCGTCGCCCACGCTGCCGGTATCCCGGTGAGGCATGTGGCGGTGCCGCTGATGTCCTACGGGCTCGACGAGATGGTGGTAGCGTCCGATATCCAGTCCGTGGAGGACTTTGCCGGACGTTCCTACGCCGCCGACTACGGCTTTCTCAACCACATGTGGATGTTGCTGACCCTCAAGCGCGCGGGCATGGATTTCGATGCCGCGGAGCACAAGATCATGCTGCCCCAGGATGCTACCGCCTCCTTCGTCAGCGGGGCCCTTGACATCGATGTCAACTTCATCCCGTTCTCAACACAGTCCCAGGAACGTGAGGACTCCTACCTCTTCAAGAGCAGCCGCACGGACCGTACCTGGGAACGCGGCCTGATTTCCGACTCCATCGCCTGCAATACGGACTGGATGGCCGAAAAACCGGATGTGGCCAAAGAGGTGTTGCGTTCATGGTTCGAGGCGGTGAACTGGTGGAAGGAGAATCCGGAGGAAGGCAACGAGATCGTCGCCCGGGGACTGGACTGGCCGGTCGGGGACGTCGAGATCACCCAGCAGGGAACCGTGATGCTCAACATCAACCAGAACCTCGGCGCCATTGGCGTTGAGGGTGGTGTGCCGATGTGCGCCAGCATTCCCGAAGGGGCGCCGCTTCCCCCAGAAGAGCCGAGCAACTGGGGCGAGATGTTTGGCGGTGAAGACTGCGAGGCCGGATACCTGAATTCGACCTGGGACATCTTCGCCTCGGTCTACCACGAGGCCGGCGTGACCGACAACACGCCGACGGCCGAAGATGGCATCGACAACAGCCTCCTCTTGTCGCTGGCTGCAGACGGATTCGGCGAGACGTACAATTCCAACAAGTGGATTGGCCGTTCCGGTATGTAGAATCGGTGGCTGCCCTGCCCTCTCCAACAGGGGCAGGGCAGCACATCTGCGACATGACGAGGAGGTTGAGACGTGGCTGATCCTCTCAAGATCGATTCCCATGTCCACATCTATGAGACCCGCGAAATCGGCCGGGCCGAAAAGACGGGCTATGAAGTCTGGGAGTACGGAGAACTTGCCGGAGTGAGGGCGAGCACCCTCGACGGCACGGTCGACGAGTTGCTGGAGTCCATGGTCTCGGCGGGCATATCACGAGCCGTCATTGTCAATCTCTACACCACTGCCGAGATCCGTTCACAGGCCATCGCCACACTCGAACCCGGGCTCACCGCAAGCAGGCGCGAGAAGGCAATCGCGGACATCGAAGCGCGCATGGCCGATGAGATGCGACAGTTCAACCTGTGGGCCTGCGGTGTCGGGAGGCAGCACCCGGAACTCGCGATCTTCATTGCCACGGACCCCCTGCTGGCACCCGACGAAGCCGGCGCCATCCTGGTCAGCGAACTCCACGAGTCCCACGGAGCCCACGGCGTCAAGCTCCATGGTCCGGCTCAGGGGTGCATGATGTCGGATCGACGCCTGTGGGCCACCTACAGGACCTGCGAGGAACGCGGCTTGCCGATCATTGCCCATGCCGGCCCGGACCAGCAGGGTATCGGGTACTCGGATCCACCTGCCTTCGTGGACATGTTACGGGATTTCCCCCGCCTCAAGGTGGTGGTCGCCCATCTCGGCGGCGCCTCGTGGCGTCAGACACTGGAGGTGGCGGAAGCCTTCCCCAACGCCTATTTCGACTGTTGCGAGATCATTGACTGGACGGGAAGTCCCAACGGTCCCAGCGAGATGGAACTCGCCCGTCTCATCAGGGATATCGGCACGCACCGTGTCATGATGGGCTCCGACTACCCGTGGTACGATCTCGACAATACCGTTGATCGCGTCATGGAACTCCCCTTGCTTTCCAAAGAAGAAAAAGAGCGCATTCTGGGCGCCAATGCACAATCCATCCTCGGTCTGTAACTCCACCCGACCGTTGTCGCCAGGGCGTTCGTCACCTGTTGGTCCGCTGTCCCGCTGGTGTTGCGCATGTCATGTCCATGAAGGCTCCCTGCTCGTGCCGGCATTCCCGAAAGGCGCGAGCGGCGTTCCCCGCAGCTTCCCTGCCAGTCGCCGCCCTCAGGCATCGGGCGTGTTCAAGCAGTCCCAGACATGCGCAATCGAGGCCGCCGATGTGCAGGTGAACTTGGCCGGGATCCCCGCGTTCGCCATCAGTCGTGCTGTCGCGAACACCCTTCGGGAGAAGAGCAGCGATTCGCTCAATCCGTCATGACGCGGTCGCGGTGGCCGAGCTTGCCTTCCACCACCATGGTGCCGATGGCATCGAGGATGACCCGGCAGGCCAACTGGGACGTGTTGTCGTTGACATCGTAGGGTGGCGAGACCTCGACGACCTCCATGCCACACAAGCCTTCGCGGGCGATCAGACGCACCATCTCGAGTGCCTCGCGCGGCGTGAATCCGCCGGGTTCGGGCGTGCCGGTTCCAGGTGCAAAACCTGGATCGATGGAATCGATGTCGAACGAGAGATAAACGGCCTTTGCGCCCTTCCAGGCGAGTTCAAGGGCGACTTCCGCAGTCTTCCTGGTGCCGAGTTCCTCGACATCGGTCATGGTCAGCACACTGGTGCCACGTTCTCGGGCAATCTCGGAACCACGTCTCGAGCCGTACCAGCCACCGATACCGATCTGCACCAGGTTCTTCGGCGGACAGTTGGCAAGACCGACATCGTGCATGTGCGTGTGGGCATGGTGGGATTCCGCCCGGTCCACGCTCTCATGATCATTCGATGTCCAATACCAGGGCGTCGTGTGCATGCGCTCATCCATGTCCATGTCAGCCATGTCGATATGCCGGTCGAAGTGAATGATGCCGACATTGCCGTCAATGTGGGGCGCGATGCCACGGACGTTGGGATAGCCGAGGCTGTGATCACCGCCCACAAGGATCGGAAAG
>JAJEHK010000145.1 GCA_022823765.1 Alphaproteobacteria bacterium
GAAGAATCCATCGTTGCCCGAGGGCTCATGACTCTTGTGGGCGATCAGGCCTCCGCTTCCGATCAAGCGTAGTTGGGCCTTTCCGGGCATTCGGGGTCGAGAGGGAAGATGGGGCGGCGCACCTTGCGGAAAGTGAAGAGACTGTTGTCGCTGCTCGTTACGCCGACGCCGTTGCAGGGAACCTCGGCAGCGGCGATGTCGCTGAATCCTGCCCGGAAGTGGATGCGTGATTTGAGGATGATGTAGCGCTTGTGAAGGGGCTCGATCCCGACGCTGCGCAGGCATCCCGGGTCATAGGGCTCGGTTTGGCGCGAGACGACGACGATCTCGACGTTGCCGGTTTGGAGGACGCCGGATCGTCCCATGGACATCGTGGTGCCGCGGCCCATCGGTACCGTGACGGTAAAGTCGCCGTCTGTGAGGGAGCGGACCTTCCCCGTCACGACAAGCGGTTCTCCCACTCTGCCGATTTCGGGCATGTCGACCTTGCCGCCAAGGTTGATCGTGACCTCGTTGCCGACACCCGCGGCTGTCATGGCATCGACCGCCTCTTCGTCGCAGATGCCGAACATGGCGACATTCTCCAACCCCTGGCGCATGACTTCCTGCAAGACGGCGACCGTATCCTGTGTCCCGCCGGAAGCAGCATTGTCGGCATGATCGAGGAGAATGACCGGACCTTCCTCCATCTGTCCGGCGCGGGCAACGGTGTGCTCCAGTGGCTCGGCCTCGAAGAGCCACTCTTCGCGGCGCCTCCACGCTTCACCGAGCAGGCGTTCGGCGGCTGCCTGGGCCTCGCCACGGTCGCCATCGGCCACCGTCACGACGGAAAGTCCGGCGTTGTGGAAGTCGGCTAGGGGAAAACCGCCGAAGACGCTCACGGCAAGCAACCCGGCATCTTCGGCCTGGCGGGCCATGGCAATCATCGACCCCATGGGTTCATCGTCATGCCCCATGCGCAAGGTCTGCGCGAGAATGGGGCGCTGCCCCCATGCCATCACCGGGGTCACCCGTCTGTGGAGGGCATCCACCATGATGCGCCCGGCATGTTGGCCGGCTTCGTACATGTCGAGATGTGGATAGGTCTTGTACCCGACGATCACGTCCGTGTTGTCGACGATCTCAGGGGTAATGTTGGCGTGAAGATCGAGACTGATGGCAATGGGAAGATCCGGAGCGATATCACGGATGCGTTTCAGAAGACCGCCTTCTCCGTCGTCAGTCGTTTCGGTGACCATGGCACCGTGGAGATCGAGGAAACAGACGTCACAACCAGCCTGAACGGCTTCCAGGATGGCGTCGCACATCACGCTGTATGCGTGCCTCTCGACCGGACCTGACGGGGCGGCGTTGCCAGCGATCGGCGTGACGATCTCCATGCGGGCCTCATCGGCGACATCGAGGAATGCGCCAATTCCTGTCCCGGTTCCCTTGAAGCGCCGATAAACCTCCTGGCCCGTCGGAACGTCAGGCGAACCGAAACGCGAAAGCGGCGTCGGCACCGGTGAGAAGGTGTTGGTCTCGTGCTCCATCATGGCGACGACTGCCCGCTTCGTCATGGCTGACCCCCCGATTTGCTGCCTCAACTATCGCAGCGCGGCGGATTGTGTCAAAACCGCATCCATTGAGGGTCGCCCGGAGAGTGGCACCATGCGCAAACGTGGATCCAGGGGTGTCCGGCCGGCGAGTCTGCGCATCTGCGTGACCTGCCGCTGGAGAGCGCTTGATGTCATGCCGGATGGTGATGATCTTCCGGGAAAGCGGCTCTTCGACATTGCATGCGCCATTGCTTCGCCCGGGGAAAGGGAGCGCATTCACCCGATCGTGTGTCTGACTCATTGTCCCGATGCCTGCAATGCGGTGGCGATGAAACGCGGCAAGCCGCCATTGCTGATAACCCGGATGGCACCCGATCACGACACCGCAAGGGCACTCCTCGACGCGCTTCATGTCTACGATCGCTCGCTCGATGGTGTGGTCGCCGACAGCGCGCTCGAGACACGCCCCCTGGTTCCAGGCGGAGCACGGCGCCGAAGTTGACGAGGTTGGATGCCGGACTCAAGTTAGGAATAGTTCCTAGTTGCAAGTGGATGATTGCATTTGCGGTTTCCCAGCCGGGGCGTTACCGTCTCCTGGAGTTTCGGTGTTGGCTCAAGGGAGGCTCAATTGATGCAGAAATCTCTGTCCATCGATCCGAACAAGTGCACAGGCTGCCTTCAGTGTGAGCTGGCCTGTTCGCTTGACAACGAAGGGGTGTTCAACCCCTCCAAGTCGAGGATCAAGGTCTTCAATTTCGAAGGGAAGGGACGTTTCGTTCCCTATACCTGTACCCAGTGTGACGAAGCCTGGTGCGCCGAGGCCTGCCCGACGAACGCCATTTCGGTTGACCGGGATACCGGCGCCAAGGTGGTGAGCGACGCGCTGTGCGTTGGCTGCAAGGTATGCACCATCGCGTGTCCGTTCGGAACCATCAACTACAACCAGTCGACCGGCAAGGTGATCAAGTGCGACCTGTGTGGTGGCGATCCGGAATGCGCCAAGGCGTGTCCGACCGAGGCCATCACCTATGTTGATGCCAACTGGACCGGTCTCGACAGAATGCGCGCCTCGGCCGCCGTGGCCGATGCTGCCGCGCAGGCCTAGGGGAGGGAACGAACAATGGCATGGGCTGGAAAGTTACTGCGGGTCAACCTTTCCGA
>JAJEHK010000061.1 GCA_022823765.1 Alphaproteobacteria bacterium
AGCGAAGGGTGTTCCATCTATCTGAGGCTCTCGACCCGACCCGTCGAGCAGATCGAACGCGCTGTCACGCCCGACCTCGAGTCCGGCATTGTCTCTGGCGGCTACTGGCTCTTCGAACCCGGCGCGGAATCGGAGATCGCCATCATTGCGATGGGGGCGACGGTGACCGAGGCGATGGCAGCCCGCGCCATGCTGAAAGAGGATCTCGGGGATGTCGGTCTTCTCGTGGTGACATCCGCCGACCTCCTGATGGCTGGCTGGCACGGGCGCAACGGCAATTCGCATGCCGAACGGCTTCTTGCCCGCGTCCCCGGAGACGCAGGTCTCGTCACCGTCTGTGACGCCCATCCCGCCACCCTCTCGTGGATGGCGGCTGTCGGCCGCCACAGGATTCACGCTCTTGGTGTGACCGACTTCGGCCAGAGTGCGGACATACCGGATCTCTACCGCTTGCACGGCATTGACGCCGCCGCGATCGTCGATGCCGCCTCCGGCTTGTGCCTTGAGCGCGCGGGATTGTCGCCTGGCGGGTTTCACGGATAGTCTCGCCACAATCATCGGAGAATCAGGCATGTCTTCCAGCGATCTTCATTATCTTGGCGCCGTCGACGCAATCCGGATGTTTCGCAGCCGCGATCTGTCACCGGTGGAGCTGATGGACGCCGTGATCACGCGAGCCGAGACGGTGGCGCCGCGTCTCAATCCCTTCAGCCAGACGTTCTTCGATGAGGCCCGCGATCAGGCGAAGAAGGCGGAATCGCGCTATGTCAGGGGCGGCCGCACCCGTTCACTTGAGGGCCTGCCACTGGCGGTCAAGGACGAGGAGACGATCAAGGGGCTGCCGGCGACATCGGGTTCGACCGCCTTTCGGCATGTGATTGGCGAGGAAACCACACCCATTGTCGAGCGCTGTTTCAATGCCGGTGCTGTCATGCACGTGAGAACCACGACGCCGGAATTCTCCTGTGCCGGCGTCTGTTACACCCGGCACTGGGGGGTGACACGCAACCCGTGGAACACGGACTACACGCCGGGCGGTTCATCGGGTGGTTCAGCAGCAACCCTCGCCGCCGGCGGTTCTCCTCTCGCCACCGGCTCGGATATTGCCGGATCGATCCGAATTCCCGCGAGCTGTTCGGGGGTGGTGGGCTTCAAGCCACCCTACGGACGGAATCCGCAGGGCCATGTCTTCAACCTCGACACCTACTGCCATTCGGGACCCATGGCGCGTTCCGTTGCCGATTGTGCCCTCTTGCAGAATGCCATGGCCGGGCCCCATCCCCGGGATATCGCCACATTGAAGCCGAAACTGCGCCTTCCTCTCGACTATGCACCGGTCAAGGGCATGCGCATCGCCCTCTCCGTCGACCTGGGTTACTGCGAGGTCGATGAGGATGTGCGCCGGAACACGCTTGATGCGGCCGCCAAGCTGAAGGAGGCGGGCGCCATCGTCGATGAGGTGGAGATCGGCTGGTCGTGGGACGTGCTGACGGCGGCGATGAACTATCTCGGCCACCTCTTCGGCAATTCCATCGCCCCTGCCCTGCGCCGCCATCGCCATGAACTGATGCCCTACACCGTCGCCTTTGCCGACTTCGGAGCCGGCACCACGGGAGAGGACTTCCTCGATGCCCAGAAACTTGCCGGCGAGATGTACGATGTCCTGGGCCCTCTGCTGTCGCGCTATGACGCACTTGTGTGCCCGACGAGCGCACTGGCCGCGGTTCCCGCGGAATTCGACTCCACAAGGGAGACACTCTCCATCAACGGCGTTGACGTCGATCCCATGCTCGGCTGGGTCATGACCTATCCCTTCAACATCATGTCGCGCTGCCCCGTTCTCACTGTTCCATCCGGTCTGGACCACAATCATGTGCCGACCGGCCTGCAGATCGTTGGCCGCACCTATGATGATTCCACGGTCTTTCGCATCGGTCATGCCGTCGAGTCGGCCGACCCCTGGTACACCAACCCGGCACGTCGCCCTGATGTCGGCTAGGTCATGGTCCGGGAGAGTTTGCGCTGCTCTCCTCACCCTCGTGCTGGCGCCGGCCGGCGCCCAGGCCATTACCGGAGAGGCAACGGTGGTGGATGGCGACACTCTTGTGATCGGCACCGAACGCATCCGCATTTTCGGAATCGATGCGCCCGAAAGCGACCAGAGCTGTGGCGATGGCTGGCTCTGCGGCAGGGAAGCGACCAGCGCCGTGGAAGAAATGACCGAGGGCAAGTCAATCCGCTGCGAAGGCGAGTCCCGCGACGTCTATGGCCGGCTGATCGCAATCTGCTATGCCGGGTCCGTGGACATTGGCGGTGACCTCGTGCGCCAGGGCCTTGCTCTCGCCTACCGCCGCTACTCCATGGCCTACGTGGAACACGAGGACGAGGCACGACAGCATGGTCGCGGCATGTGGTCAGGTGCATTCGTCGCTCCCTGGGACTGGCGAAAGGGCGTGACCACGCCAGAGGAGCCTGCAACCGTGGACGTTTCATCCGAAGGCGACATGCTGGCCCTCTACGACGATAACAACAATGGATCGATTTCCTGCAGCGAAGCGCGCCATCACGGCATTGCGCCGGTCAGCGCCGAACATGCGGCCTACCAGTTCATGAGAGACGGTGACGGCGACGGCGTCGTCTGCGAATAGCCACTGGATTCACCATTCCGCACGGGTCAGCCGGCCGGCACGGCGGCAGCCAGGGCCGCCGCCTTGGCGATGACGGCTTCCTGGTGGGGATAGAGCTGATGGCCACCGGCGGCGTCGACGTACTGGGCGAAGGGGTCCTCGATCGTCGACGAGATCCCTGACAATTCTTCCATCACCGTCAGGCCGCAATAGGGAACATAGGCTGCCGAATACCCTCCTTCGTGGCTCGCTATCAGCGTGCCACCGGTGAGCTCGTCGGCAAGGTCCAGCATGATCGAAGTCATCTGCCGGTATGTGGAACTCGTCACCATCATGCGTCCCAGGGGATCGTAGATCGAACCGTCGAAACCCGACGCAACGATGATGAGTTGCGGCCGGAAGCGCCGCAGTGCCGGCGCCACGACACGTTCGAAGACTCCGATGTAGGCATCGCGTCCCGAGCCTGGTGGCAGCGGGACATTGATGGTGGCCCCTTTCCCCGCACCCTCGCCGGTCTCATGAATGTGTCCGGAGTCGGCCGGATACCAGTTGTCCTGGTGAATCGAGATGGCCAGCACATCCCGGTCCTCCCAGAAGATTCGCTGGGTGCCGTTGCCATGGTGCACATCCCAGTCGACGACGGCACAGCGCTCCACTTCGTGGTGGTGACGGGCATGCTCGATGGCCACGCCGACATTGCCGAAGATGCAGAAACCACGCCCGATGTCGGGTTCGGCATGGTGTCCAGGGGGGCGCACGAGGGCATAGCCATTGTCGATATCACCACGCAGGGCAGCCTCCACCATGGCGATCGTGCCCCCTGCCGAAAGACAGGCGATCTCGTAACTCCCGTGACCGAAAGGGGTCGCTTCACCGGCGTCACCACCCTGACCGGCCGACATCTCCCTGATCCTCTCGACATAGTCGCGGGTGTGCACCCTGAGGATGTCCTCTTCGCTGGCCATCACCGGTCGCACGTCGACGAGGTCCTCGAGAATGCCGGCTACATCCATGAGATTCCTCATGCGCCGCTTGGTCTCGGCGTTTTCTCCGTGTTCACCAGGCTGCACGGTCAACCCGGGCCGGTGCCACAGGGCAGCATGTCCCGTGTCGTGCCACATGTAGAGTTCGTGAAACAGGAAACCTGTTCTTCGGTTCATCGAAGCCTCATCTGTCCTTTTGTCGACTCACAACCAGGGAGGAAGACCATCTCCATCGGCAGGACGGGAAAGAAAGGCTTCGCCCATGACGCACGTGGCGGTGGCGTAACCCTCCTTGTTGTCAACCGCAAGTTCAGTCTCGGCGTGACTGCCGAACCAGGCAAGAATGGCGAAGCGGCGCATCATGACAAGTGAAGGAATGATGGCCAGGTCGTCCGCATCAAGGGCCCGGACGGACCTGTAACCGGCAAACCAGGCGGCCATCAGGTCCCCGGTGGTGTCCAGATTGTCGATCAGTGTCAGGGCCGACGCGAGGTCATAGAGAAACCACGAAAGACCACAGTCGTCGAAATCGAGAACGCGAGTCTCGTCACCGACCAGCAGCAGGTTGCCCAGACGAAGATCACAGTGTGCCAGGCCGAAACGATCGGGCGATTGGCCGTAGATCCTCAGGCATTCGAGAATCTCTTCTTGCACCCCTTCGAGGAAGGAACGCTGATGCGTGTCATCCAGCGGACCGTCTCGCCAGTCGCCCCAGTTCGGGAGTGGCCCGAAGACACCGGCAGTGTCCCAGTTCAGGCGCTCGAAGAATGCCGGACGCTGCCATGTCATGGCATGGAGATGAAGTCTGGCGCTCACGTCGCCAAGGCGCCGGAACGGCTCTTCGAGATCGACGTCCATTGATGGCTCCACACCGTCGATGAATTCGAAGAGCACCATGTTGCGGGGACTTGCCAGACCAGGAACATGGCCGGTCTGGATCTCATCGCCATCCACGCCGGCAATTGCCTGGGGAGTGACGAGGCCGATGTCGTTCTGGAGAGCATGCAACCAGACGAGTTCAGTCCGGATACCATCCCTTGAATGATAGCCCTCGCGATGAATTCGGAGGATCCAGCGCTCACCCGAGGGCCCATCGAGCCGCCACGTCACGTTTTCCGAAACATTGAGCAGTGTCACCGAGGTCGAGGAGGGCAGACCCCAGCGCCCGAGCGACTGTTGCGCCAGATCACGCAGCCGCTCCAGCGTGCTGCCGGTCTCACGCCATGCAGTCACGCCAACCATCAACGCACTGCCGAAGTGGTGCGGACGAGGGGACTCGAACCCCTACTCCATGTCTGGAAGCGGATTTTAAGTCCGCTGCGTCTACCTGTTCCGCCACGTCCGCCCATGGGATTCCCGCTACATGATCCGCATTCCCAACGCAAGATCATCACCCTAGAGCGCCGTTGGGGAGGATAAGATTTGCATCATCAAAGTGCCCAAGTCTTTCGCACAACTGACGGTAACTGTTATGAAACTCTTCCCTGTCAACCGAACATTGTGCGATTCGTCTCGGCCCCGACTCCGGGTCGAATTCGGTCCGGGCATGGAGGATCCTGTGGTTGTCAAAGACATGGCACTCGCCGGGCTGCAGTTTGTGCCGATAGACCAGGTCCGCTGAATAGAGTTCCCTGGCGAAGGCGCCGATCGCCTTGTACGCGGGCTCGATCATCGCTTCATCGAGGTCCTGGACACCCAGGGTGCGATCCGAGAAGCGGATGCCAACCACCTCCCCGTCCTGGTCGGTGACGATCATGCGGCCGCGGGCAACGTATCGCTCCCGGGGATTGCGATCGGCACAGAATCGGAACGGCTGGCGCGTGAGAAAATCGAAGGCATCGGCATCCCTGGCGGCAAGGCGCCGGGCGGCGAGGAGACCATCAACAAGAATGGATTCGCCACCTTCGCCCGGAGTTGATTCCAGCCCAAGATGAAAGCTGATGCCAGGCGGAGCATAGCGCCATCCTTCATCGGTATGGGGCGCGAGGCGCACCCAGCCACCGGCTCCAAGATTGGTGTAGCGTTCCTCCTTGGAGGGTGGTCGTGTCTCGATCGTCGCAACAGCGCCGAAGTCCGTGTTGCGCAGCACGCCCAGCCTTCCGGCAAGACGCGCCACCTCGTCCCTTGCGGCGGGGGCTCCGCGTACGCGGGCGAAACCGAAATCGCGCAGGCGTACTTCGAAACCGAAGAGAGCTTCGTCATCCTCGAGAAGTCTCGACCAGTCGAGCCAGAGGAATGCCGCAGCCTCCCTTCCCGTCCAGGTCTGCTGACGCGCCTTGCGTCCCAGCCGCGACGGCGTGTCATAGGCATTGCGGCGCAGCCAGGCGAGATCATGGCGAGTCACAACGTCGTCCCCCGCCCACCGGACGACAAGTTCACCGTTCTCGATGGCCGATGAGGCAATCTCCAGGGAGGCCGGATCATCAGGCAGACGCAAGGCGGCGTCGGACGGCTGGTCGGGCCGGCCAATGGCGGGATGAAAGTGCTGCTGACGCAACCAGACGAAGTGATAGTGATTCCTTTGACCGTCGGCCCAGTTGAGGGCGATGCGGCGGTCAGGCAGGATGTCGAGCGAGTTTATTGATCGGCACATCAGGGGGCTCCGGTCTCGCGAACCCTTCAGATATGGCAGGCTATGAGGGCCGCACTATGACTTCAAGGACACGTCCGTGGTCGTGCCGCGTTCTATCGCTGCCTCAGCAATCCTCCTCGTCACCCGGTGAATCTCGAGGCCGATTCCCGTCACGCACTGCCTGAGGGCGCAACCTCACACCCATCGTGCGGGTCGGTGAGGTCTTCGATCCACCGCTACGGTGCGGGCCGCATCACTCCGGCAAATGAGCGCGGTATGACAGGAGATTCCGAACATGCATATTGACGCGCATGCCATGACCGGCAGGATACCGGGTTCGGTCGCACCTGGTGTCGCTGAAGCCTGGGTATCGGCAAGTTCTCACGCGCCCCGGAGAACATAATGAGAGTCCTGACTCACCTGTTTCCCGTCATCATCATCCTTGCGTCGTCAATGGTGAGCGCCGGATCTCTTGCCCCCTCTGTCCATGTCATTACCGAGCGTGACCGGGATTTCCTGGAGCGCTCCGGCGCCCAGACTCTGGAAGAACTGCTGGATACGGGCATCGTTCGCTACTTCTTCACGGGAGGCCAGCCCCTGCTGGTACTGGTGAATGGACGGCCGTATGCGACAACCGACGGTAGCCTCGAATCCCTGCCACTCTCGGCCATAGAGCGGATCGAACTTCTGGGCGGCAACGGTCTGGGCACCCTTGGCGGCCACGCCATACGCGGCGCCATCAACATCGTCCTGCGCAACACTCTGGATGGCTTCGAGACGCGGGCACTCACAAGGATGCCGGGCGAGGAGGGCGGTGACGGCTGGGAAGGCAGTGCGTTCTGGGGCGGTTCATTCGGAGAAGGACGCATCACCATCGGAGTGGATTCCGTCAGACGCCAGGAGATTCCCGCCCGAGCCCGCGAGTTCAGCCGTTCCGTCTGGCAGCCTGATGGTTCATTCAGCGAGTCCAAGAATGTCAGCGTCGGCGACAACACCGTCTGGGTCATTCAAAAGACCGGAAATCAGGTAACGGGCGTACGATCGGTCGCACTGGGTGCCTCACAGGGCGGGTGCGACCCTGCGGCGGGCTATACCGGTCCGCTCCGCAATCCGCCGTTGATCCGGAACGGCGACAAGGGGTGCGGCTTTGCATTCGGCGACATCATGTGGAACACGACCCGGCTTGAACACAACACGGCCATCCTGGACCTTGAGCATCCGATAGGCGACCGGAACACGGTTCACCTGTCTGCGAACATCAGTCAAGGCAGTTCGTCCTTCCGGTTTGCCCCCTCGGTCGGAACTTTCTCCTTTGATGCAACCCCGAACATCATCAGTGCGATCAACACTGACGCCGGCGCCACGATTGCCGACAACATCGACGACGATTTCGCCGTGGCGCACCGATTTGTCGGACACGGAAACCGGGACTGGCAAACTGAATATGACGCCTACGATGTCTCCTTCGGCATTGAAGGACGGTTCGCAGAGGACCTCGGCTACGATGCGCACCTCGCCGCCTGCCGGTTCGACGCATCGCAGTCCGGCAATACCTTCGTTCACGTCGACAGGATCAGGTATGAAATCGAAGAAGGGAACTATGACCTCGTGACTCCCTTGAATCCACAGAACCCGCAACAGCACGCGACAGCCATTGCCAACAGCAGCCTGCGTGAGGACGTCGATGCCGGATCAACCTGCCTGGACGCCAGGTTGGCGCTGGAAGGTCACGCATATGCACCAGGTGACCGCAAGACGGCATGGACAGCGGGTTTTGAGGTGGGATGGGCCAAGAGCCACCTCCTTCAGCGTTTTGTTGACAAGGATGGTGAAGCACACGACGTCACCAAGGTCCTTGGCTCCGGTGGAGTGAGCTTTACCGGCGAACGCAAGGCTGTCGGAGTGTTCGCGGAAGCGCTGGTGCCCCTTGCCGAATCCCTGGACATCAGGGTCTCCGGACGCAGCGATGAAAATGACGACGTCGGCAAGCTGGAATCCTGGGGCCTCGCGGCTGACTACCGACCGCATGAGGTGCTCACACTGCGCAGTTCCTTGCGCGTGGGGCAGATTGCCCCGGGCTTCTCCGCACTCTACAGTTCCCAGGATCAGGACCACCCCTATATCACCTGTGATCCCGGCCGCGGAGACCCGCCGCGCAGTTGTCCAAGCCCCAATCCCCGGCAGGTCACCCGGTACACGGAGGGAAATCCGCAACTTGAGCCCTCCGAGACGGAGAGGCTTGCCGTCGGCGCCGAGTTCCGCAAGCAGCCGTACTTCGCGAGCGTGGAATGGTACCGGCAGTCGAGTTCGGATCTCGTGGGACAGAACAGTGCCGATTGGGCCATGCAGAACCTGCCCACGTGCGTGGGCACCGCCACCTCGAACTGCATCGGCCGCATCGGTGGCGACGTCACGATTTATGACAGCAATGCGAACATCATCGAGACCGAGATTTCCGGCATCACGACCCGGTATGCCGCAACTTTCCCGACGGAGTGGGGCGAAATCGGACTGAGTGGCGCCTGGCGGCACGTGATCGACGCGGAACTCTACATTGCGGGTAACCAACAGCGGTACGCCGTCTCCAGGGATATGGCCCGTATCCGGTTCATGGCGCGCCGAGGCAGCCTGACGGCCGTCTGGACCGCCAATTACCGTGCCGCTTTCAGTAACGCGGAGGGTACGGGCATGTTCGAGGCCTGGACCGGACACGACGTGGTCCTCGACTGGAAGGACCCTCTGGGTCTGACAGGTGCGAGACTTGCCGCCGGCGTCTTCAATCTCACCGATACAGGCCTGACCGTCGACACCGCCAATCCCGCCAGCGTCGACGGGCCCACAGCAGCAGGCTGGGGCCGAACCTTCTTTCTCACATTCAACATGCGTTGGTGACCAACAAACCGCCGTGATCGCGCAACCAGAAAAGAGACTTGCTTGAACGTGCCTTGCCCGGCCGGCGAACGCTGAGTCATGACCTTGAAGACACTTCTCATCATCGGTCACGTTCCCTCACCGAACACGCGGCGTCTGCGCGATGCAGTGCTGGAAGGCGCCCTGGCGGTGGAGTCTGAGACGATCACCGTCATTGCCCGGTCACCGTTCGAGACCACGCCGGACGACGTCAAGGCTGCCGCTGCCCTGGTGTTGGGCACGACCGAGAATCTGGGTTACATGTCGGGTGCGCTGAAGGATTTTTTCGATCGCTGTTACTACCCATGCCTCGAGGAAACCCGCGCAAAGCCGTATGCTCTCTACATCCGTGCCGGACTCGACGGCACGGGAACGAGGCGTGCCGTGGAGAGCATTGCCGGTGGCCTGGGATGGCGGGCCGTCAGCGAACCCCTGCTGCTGAAGGGTGAGTGGCAGGACGACTTTGCCGGAGAGGCGCACGAACTCGGCATGCTCATGGCCGCCGGCCTCGACGCCGGAATCTTCTGAAGGAGCAGTCACATGCGCAATCCGCAACTCGAGGTCGGCCACGACAATCTCGCCTGGTGGAACCGGGCAGAAAACCGGCGCCACGGTTTCCACAACATCCACAGGCTGAACAGACGCGGCCTTGCCCTTCGTTCGGGCCATGTCCTGCCGCTTCGGGACCGCCACCAGGCGGCGATCGCCGAGAGGAGCGACGTTGCCCGGCTGACGTCCCTGCCCTCCTTCAGCGCCATGGTGGTGGCGCAAGGCAGGGATGTCCTCTTCGAAGCCCATGCGGCGGACTGTGGCCCCGACACCCTTCATTCCATGCAGTCGATCACCAAGACGCATCTCAACCTCGTGTTCGGCCGCCTCATCGCCGCCGGCCAGGTCGATCCCGGACAGACGGTGGAAACCTGGATCCCCGATGTCTCCAGCGGATACCGCGGAGTGACGCTGCAGCAGGTCCTCGACATGAACGTGCCACTCGCCTTCGACGAGGACTATGCGGCACCGTGGAATCCACCACCCGGGCCGGGGGAACGACGTGGATATGGCCAGGAAGAGGTGGCCATGGGATGGCGGCTTCCACCCCCGGGGACGAAAGAGTTCGGTGTCAGGGAGTTCGCTCTCACCCTCGAGAAGGACATGGATGACGTTCCCGGTAACCGCGCCCGCTACGCATCTCCCAACACGGATCTGGCAGGATGGATTGCCGAGTGCGCCAGCGGCTCCAGTCTCCTTGATCTCATTTCCACGAACATCGAGGGCGCCGGTATGGAAGGAGTGTTCTTCGTTTCGCTCGACTGCGCCTTTGTTCCCGTGCTGAGCGGAGGGGGCGCCATGACGGCGAGGGACATGGCGCGGTACGGACTGTTATTCGCCCGCAAGGGTGCCGGCGTCATGGGTGACTCTGCGGGAGATGCCGGATTCATCGAGCACACGCGCACCAGGAAGGGGGCTCCCTTCGAGGGGTCATGGCCTGGGCTTTCCTACAGCAACCACATGTTCACCGATGGCAGCTGGATCGGCCATGGCGGATATGCCGGGCAGTTCCTCATGATACGACCCGACAAGGAAGCCGCCGCCGCCTGGTTCAGCGTCGTCGACAGTGTCTATGGCGACGCCGAGGACCAGTTTGCCGATGTCATTGCCATGCTCTCGAATGTGCTGGAGAACCTGTAGTCTAGACGGCGGTTTCCCCTTGCGAACGAATCAGTCCCCGCTCGGGCGAATCGTACGGGGCAGACGCGAGAGCAGTTCCGGACCGTCCTCGGTGACAAGAAACGTCTCGATAAAATTGCAGCCCGTACCGCCGGGCCACCCCTCCCAGATATCGAATTGATTCTCGTAGTTGAACACCAGTCCGGGTTTGACCGTAAGCTCCTCGGGCGTCGGGCCGAAGACTTCTTCATTCCAGTGTATCCAGTGTGCCCCCGTCCAGTCGGGCGGGAACGAAATGCCCAGCGGATAGCCTCCAATCCACCAAGCGTCCTCCTGCAAGCCAACCTTGCGGATGTGCTCGTTTGCGACCTCGTCAACGCGTGGCAGCGGATCGCCGAGCTTCACGTTCTCGATGATGGCGTCGATCGAGCCCGATGCCCGTTCCATCACATCCAGCCAGCGACTGTCGGCCTTGCCGACCGAGAACGTACGGCATGTGTTGACGTGGTAGCGGTGAAGCGATCCACAGACGTCGATGTGCACCAGATCACCGTCCCTCACCTTGCGTTGGGTCGGTGCCGAGTGATGGGTGCCCGAGCGAATACCCGATGCGACCATGGTGTGAATCGCCGGATAGTTGCAGCCCTGCTCCATCAGGCTTGCGACCAGAACAGCCTCGATCGCGGTTTCCATCATGCCCGGCTCCATGGCGGAACGGGCCGCCTCGAGCGCATTGTCGGCCGCGGCTGCCGCCTGCCGCACGACCTCGGTTTCACGCGGCGACTTGTAGACGCGTTGCGTTTCGACCAGCAGCGAGGCGTCGACGACTCTGGCTCCCTTGTCGCGCAGCTTTCCGGCCAGTGCCTCGAGGACCGAGGCAGCGGGACCCCAGCCCCAGAACTGTAGCCCGACCGTACCGTCTGTCAGGCCCCGGCCAGCGAGTTCGTCCGCGATGATGTCGAAGTCGTCGGCGCCCGCCATCGGATCGTGATCAAAGATCACGGCGTCGCGAATCTCGGGAACCAGAGACACGATGGTCGTGTGTGCCGCCGCGTCGAAGAACAGCGTGTCGTCGCTGTCAGCCCGCACCACCAGCGTCGTCGAATTGCGCAGGTGATTCCAGATCATGTCATAACCGGTCAGCCAGTTGATGTCCGGCAGACGGCAAAGCAGGAGAAGATCGATGCCGGCATCCGACATCGCGGAGCGCACCTTCTTGCGGCGCTCGGCATACTCTTCGGGCGGAAACGGCAATTCCCAGTCGATCTGTTCACGCAGGTGTGTCTTGAGTTCCATGATGTCCTCCTCGAAAGGCAGGTGCGCCGTCCCCCGTCTGGTGAAGTCCGAAGGCGACGATTCGCGACCGGGCTTCGGGCTCGACGCCTACTCTGTGGACGTCCTTCATGTTCCGGGCTGGTCCAGGCACATTCAAGAACTGTCGGTATCCTCCTCGACCGGGTTGCCCCCTGCAGCTGCCGATGCATGAAAAACACGGTCGAAGGCCGTGTCGAGGCGTTCACGATCGGTTGAGCGAAGCACGATGCTGGTCCCGAAGGTTCCACCATCGCGCCACGGGTAACTCCCCATGTCGACATCGGGAAAGTCCTGCTGGAGCGTACCGAGAGCCCCGGCGATGGTTCCTTCCCCACAATGGACCCTGATGGCCCGGGACAGGATGCGTGGCCCTCCGCGCAACCCGGAACTTGCCGCCCGGAACATGGCTCTCGCGATCTCGGGCACACCGGCCATCACGATGACATTGCCGATCTGGAAACCCGGCGCCATGCTCACCTCGTTGTCGATGAGCCGGGCTCCATCAGGAATGCGCGCCATGCGCAATCGGGCCTCATTGGGCTCCATGCCGCGTTCACGGAAGTGCGCCACAAGTGTATCGCGAACCCCGGGATGAACACTGATACCGACGCCGAACGCTGCCGCGATACTGTCAGCGGTGATGTCGTCGTGGGTCGGGCCAATACCGCCGGTGGTGAAGACATAGGTATGACGGTGGCGCAGTTCATTGACGGCCGCGACGATCTCGTCCTCCACATCACCCACCACCCTCACCTCCTTCAGCCGGATGCCGAGGTCGGTGAGGTTCTCCGCCAAGAAGGCGATGTTGGCATCCCGGGTACGCCCCGACAGAATCTCGTTGCCGATGACCACCACGGCAGCGGTAACAGTTTCGCTCATGAGGGATTCCCCACCAGGCACTGCCCGAAGTCTGGCCCGCAAGGCGGGTGACTTGCAAACTTCATGGTCGACCGTGATGAAGGCTGAAATCGGTCCAGGTGCAACGTACCCAGGATGCCGCGTTTGCGGACAGGTGCAGCATGGCTATATTCGCTCACTTCCGGAGAGCACGGAACTGCACATGACCACCGCCTTGCGACGAGCGGAACCTCGGGCCGACCCTCACGCCTACCGACTGGTGCTGCGCTTTGCACTTCTCAACATCGTTGCTGGCGCGCTACTCGTGGCCGGCGAGGCCAACGGCCTCGTCAGCCGGGCAATCGAAGCCGACTCGACCTCCTTTGTCTTCGTCATTGTTGTCGTGTTCCTCGTCGGCCTTGCCCTCGCCCTGCAGCGGGTGGTGTGGACCAGCCGCGAACTCAATCAGGCGAGACAGTCAGAACCCGATCAGGGGAGCCGCGCTGCCACTCACGTCGAGCGAACGACCGGCAAGGATGCCGACAGCCGCCAGACTCTGGCCCAGGCCCTGCGTCTCGAACTCTCGCAGAACATCACCATTATTCGCCACCTCGCCTCGAGTCTCGTGTTCCTCGGTCTCATCGGTACCGTTCTCGGCTTCATCATTGCTCTGTCGGGCGTCGATCCCGACCTCGCCGGCGAAACCGAGAACATCGGCCCCATGGTTTCGGCCCTGATCGCCGGCATGTCCACCGCGCTCGTGACGACCCTCGTGGGCGGTCTTCTCAACATCTGGCTCATGGCCAACTACCAGTTGCTCACCACCGGAACGGTCCGGCTCATCAACACGATCGTCGAACTGGGTGAAAGCCGTGCAGGCACTTGATCCGCTCGACGACGATCCTGCAGCCACTGTCTTTCGCGACGTCATCCTGCTTGCCCTCCTGGGATTCGTCGCCCTGGTGATCCTGCTGCTGCCACACGTCAATCCCCCGGAGAAGAAGACATCCGACCTGATGACCCCGGGCAACGTGATCGTCGAGATCAAGTGGCCCGAGAGCATCGATGCCGATGTTGACCTGTGGGTCAGGGCCCCGGGCGATGGCGCCGTGGGCTGGTCGCAGCGCGGCGGCGCCATCTTCGACTTGCTGCGTGATGATCTCGGGTATCTCAACGATCTCACCGCAGCCAATCACGAGATGGCCTATTCGCGGGGCGTTCCGCACGGCGAATATGTCGTCAATGTCCACATGTACCGAAACGACACCGAGATCTGGCCGGTCCCTGTCTATGTCATCATCAGCGTCAAGCTCGACATCGACAAGCCCGCCCGCCAGATTCTCCTCGGCAAGGTCGACCTTGTGCGTGTCGATCAGGAAGAAACCGTGTATCGCTTCAACCTGAACGAGGCGGGGGGACTGTTGCCGCATACGGTCAACAATCTCTACACCACCCTCTTCGACAGCCAGCGGCTCTGAGCGTGTCGCTCGTCGCCATCAGCTTCATCATCTGCTTCATGCTGGCTGCCGTTGCCGGCTGGGCGGCGGTCACGTCGGCCGGACGCCTGTCCCGCAAGATCGCCGCACTGGCAGCCCTCACCCTCCTCGTGCCCGCAGGCTATGGCTCCATCAGTGAACTCCTCGGAAGACCCAAACCGGCGAGCAACGCCTGGCTGGAGGATTTCACCACCTATCACACGGTGATTGCCTGGAAGATTCACGAGGACAAGGCGATCTACCTGTGGCTCGAGATGCCGGACGGCCAGGAACCAAGAGTGTTCGCTTTCCCCTACGATACATCGACGGTTTCGCGACTGCAGAAGGCAGGCGAGAGGGCGAAGTCACTGGCCAGCAAACTGCTGGCCCGCCTCGAGGAGACCGGTCCGGCGGGCGCCACCCGCCTCGAGTTCACCAGCCAGACCGAGTTCCGCCGCACACTCCCTACAAAGCCCGCCCCGGACGACGAGAATGTCTTCCAACTCGATGAGAAGTCCGAGACATAGGTTCTCCGGTTGCCTGGCAAGACAGGCCTGACCGCTCGGCGTCCAGGTTCATGGCATGGATCCCCTGTCCGGAAGTTCGCCACCAAGCCGGTTTCGAGGTTGAGTGGATGCTTCGCCATTCCCGGCCGCATGGCGTCAATGTGGGCGAGTCCGGGGCACGCCTTGCGCGAGCATGCGGAAGAAAACAGTCTGTCAGGCGTACGGGGTTCCAGACGCTGAAGGGAATGGACGATGCGACTTCTCGTGACCGGCGGGACCGGGTTCGTCATGAGTCACGTCGTGCGAACCTGGCTCGAACGGGATCCTTTGACGACGGTCATTTCCGTTGACATAGCTCCGCCTGACTCCCTTGCGGAACGCTTCTTCGAGCGGTTCCGGGAACGGCTGACCATTGTCACCGGCGACGTTCGCGACCCGCATCTGCTCGAAACGATACCCGGGAGAGAGTCGACGACCCATGTCGTGTGCGGCGCGGCCATGACGCCCTCGATCGGCACCACCGAGAAATCCCGGGCGGCGATGATCGCGGGCGTCAACATCATGGGCCCGGTCCATTGCCTCGAGTTTGCGCGCACCCTGCCCCGTCTCGAGCGCATGGTCCATGTCTCCACGGGCAGCGTCTACGGCGACGACGGACCGGCGGACGGCGGACCGCTACCAGAGGACGGTTATGTCCGCCCGTTTCCCCCCACCCTCTATCCCATCACCAAGCTCTCCGGCGAAATGCTGGCCGGACGCTGGCGGGAGATGTTCGGATTGCCTCTCCACGTGGTGCGTCTGGCCAGCGTCTACGGACCGATGGACCGTCCGACACCGGGGCGCGACTTTGCCTGCGCTCCCCACGTGATGGTGCACAAGGCCCTGCGCGGAGAATCCTGGAGCGTGGCGGGCGCCGACGGCGTCGGCGATTTCATCCACGCCGCCGATGTAGCAGGCGCAATCTGCGACCTGCTTGCCGCTCCCGCCCTTCATCACGACGTCTACAATATCGCCTCGGGCGAGCCGACCACGCTGGACGCACTCGCCCGCCTCGTGTGCTCGGTTGTGCCCGGTGCCACCTGGCACAAGGCCACCCCGGGCGATCTTGCCGATGTCGTCGGCTCTTCGGCCCGAAAGACGGGGGCCTGGGGTGCTTACGATGTCACGCGTATCGTCGCTGATGTCCAGTGGCGACCGAGACCGCTCCGTCAGGGCCTTTTCGACTACGCGGCATGGATCACCGACAATGAGACCGGCGGACCGCAGTCCGCCCGGAACCACTTGACCGGGAGGCGTTGACGGAATCGCCAACGTGATGCCCCTCTGCCGGTCTCCGTCGATACAACCCCGTTGCACCGGATATGCCCTGAAGGGTGCAGCGGGTCCGAGTCCTCACGCCGGTCAACGGCTTTGCGATCTCGACGGTACCGTGCCACGTTGCAACTGGCGAGAGTGATCGACGCGCCCATGGTCTGCGGAGCGCGAAGTGCGTTCGGCAGTCGTGCCGAAATCGAGACTGGGGATGTAGGGCATCATGAGGTTTGCCTCGCCGCTCAGATGCGCCACGCTGGTGAAGCGCTACAAGCGGTTTCTTTCCGATCACCGGCTCGATGACGGCCGTATCGTCACCGCGCACTGTGCCAATCCGGGACAGATGACCGGAATTGCGGAACCCGGCATGACGACCTGGCTGCAGGACGTCTCCGGCAGCGGGCGCAAGCTCGCCTGGTCCTGGGAGCTCGTGTGTGCCGACGGAGGGCTTGTCGGCTGCCATACGGGCAAGCCGAACCGGCTTGTCGAAGAGGCGATCTCGAGGGATGGAATCGTCGAGTTGACCGGTTACAGGTCGCTGCGCCGCGAAGTGACCTGGGGTGACCACTCACGCTTCGATTTTCTGCTCGATGACCCCGCTCGCGGGTCCTGCTACGTCGAAGTCAAGAACTGCCACATGCGGCGGCAGGGGACGTGCGCGGAATTCCCGGATGCCGTGACAACCCGCGGAGCACGGCACATGGAGGAGCTTGTGTCGGTTGTCAGGGCCGGTCACCGGGCTGTGGTGATCTGGTGCGTCCAGCGCATGGACTGCGACTCCCTTGCGATTGCCGGCGACATCGATCCCGGCTTCGAGGCTGCGGTGACACGGGCCTCGGGCATGGGCGTTGAGACATTGGCCTATTCGTGTAGATTGACCACCGAAGACATCGTGATCGACCGGCGGATTCCGGTCCGCCTTTCGTGACAGGCACCGGAGTTTTTCGATGCAGCTCAAGCGTCGTCAGAGCGACTCGCATGTAACAATCCATTCCGAGGAGGACATGGATGGCATGCGCGCTGCCGGCTCGCTTGCCGCCCGGACGCTGGACATGATCGCACCTCACGTCGTTCCGGGTGTCACCACCGAGACCCTGGACCAACTCTGCCACACATTCATCCTCGATCACGGAGCGGTCCCCGCGCCGCTCAACTATCGGGGTTATCCGAAGTCGATCTGTACTTCGATCAACCACGTGATCTGTCACGGCATCCCGAGTTCCGGCAGGGTGCTGCGCGACGGTGACATCATGAACATCGACGTCACCGTCCTGCTCGACGGTTGGCACGGCGACACCAGCCGCATGTACTACGTCGGGGACGTCCGAAGGAAGGCCTCGCGACTGTGCGAGGTGTGCCACGAATCCATGTGGCTGGGCATCAAGGCGGTGAAGCCGGGCGCCCGGCTCGGTGATGTCGGTCATGCGATCCAGAGCCATGCCGAGGCACAGCGTTGCTCGGTGGTCTACGAGTTCTGCGGCCACGGTATCGGCCGCGTCTTCCACGATGCGCCCAATGTCCTGCACTTTGGCGACCCGGGGACCGGCCTTGAACTCCAACCCGGCATGTTCTTCACCATCGAGCCGATGCTCAATCTTGGTCGCCCGGAAGCACTGATCCTCGATGACGGCTGGACGGCGGTGACACGGGACAAGAGCCTCTCGGCGCAATGGGAACACTCTGTCGCCGTGACCGAAGACGGATTCGAGGTCTTCACGCTCTCGCCTGCCGGCCATACCTTGCCGCCCTATTCAAGCTGACAGGCGGCCGGATGACCGGCGCGATGTCCACCGGGACGTCCGTATCCGTTAAGCAGAAGGTCGCCGGCAACGTCGTGCTGGCGGTGGGGACCTCGGTGTGGGGGACACACTTTCTCGTGACCGACATCCTGCTTGCAGGGTGGGATCCCTATTTCCTGACCATGGCCCGCCTGTTGTCCGCCACCGGATTCCTGCTGACCTTTCTCACCCTGCAGTCCAGGGGACGCCCTTTCGCCCGGGTTCCCTGGAAACCGGCCCTGCTGCTGGGGAGTGCCGGAATCGCCGTCTCGACAGTCCTTCTCACCCTTGGCGTAAAGTATGCCGGCGCCGTGCCGGCCTCCATCGTTGCCGCTGCCGCCCCGATCGTTGCCGCCTTTGTGGCGCGGGCGGGCTTTGGCATTCCCCTCACGCTTGGCGTCGCGTTCGGTGCTGTCATCGCTGTCACCGGGGGCGTCATTGCCGCCCTCGGATCAGCGGCAGGTGGGATCGGATCCGTCCGGGGCGGTGAACTGTTCATTCTTGCCGCCATCACTCTCTTCACATGGTACTCCATAGGCGCCCAGCGCTGGCTGACAGGTCTCTCGCAACTCGGCATCACCGCCATCACCATCATGATCGGCGCCATGACCATGGTGATCGCCCTGCCTGTTCTCGTCGGACTCGGAATTGCCGAAACCCGCTTCGAACTCAGCTGGAGTTCGATTGCGTTCATCCTCTATCTGGGAGCAGGGCCCGCGTCGTTCTCTCTCTTTACCTGGCACTGGGGGGTCAGCCGGGTCGGTGTCACCATCGCCTCGATCTACTCGAACCTGGTGCCTGTGGTGGTTGTGGCCATCCGCACACTGGAAGGCATCCCGCCGACGACCGAGCACGTGATCGGCGGCGTTCTCATCATCACCGGTGTCCTCGTCGCCCAGCTCCTCCCCTCCGGGCGTTCGCGTCTTGCCCACAGGCGTCAGGCATGACGGCCCGGCGTCCCGTCAGGGTGGTGGCCCTCGTCAGTCTAGGGCACCTGATGAATCACCTTATCGTCATGGTGGTGCCACCACTCGTCGTCACATGGGTCGAGGACTTTGCCATCGACTACACGGCCATCGGCGTCATCATGGCGGTGACGGCCATCACATCAGCTGTATCCGTTGTACCGGTCGGCATTCTCACTGATCGGGTGCCGGCACGCCATGTCCTGATTGCCGGACTTTGTGTCCTGTCACTTTCGGTGATCGGACTTGGGTTCAGCCAGAGCTACTCCGAACTCCTCGTCTGGGCCGCGCTCATGGGCCTTGGCAACACCGTATTCCATCCATGCGGCTACACCATCCTGTCAGCCAGCGTTCCGAAACAATGGCTCGGGCGCGCCTTCAGCGTACATACCTTTGCCGGCTATGCCGGCTTCGCCCTGACGCCGGCCATTATCGGAGTGGCCGTTCTCTACTGGGACTGGAGGAGCGCTCTCATCGCCATGGGACTGGCCGGATTCGCCGTGGCTGCAGCCATGACGCTGCAGCGCGACATTCTTGTCGACAACAGGGGAACCAACGCCGGCGACAGGGACCGGCGACGGGAGGGACGAGCCATTCTCCTCACCCTGCCTGTCCAGATGTGCTTCGCCTTCTTTTTTCTGACGACCATCGCCTACTGGGGATTTGACAGCTTCCTGCCGGCATCGCTCTTCGAGCATCACGGCATTCCCGAGACACTGGGCACCTTCGCACTGACGGTCTTCTTCGGGTTTTCAGCCTTCGGCATCCTCATTGGAGGCGTGATCGCTGACCGCACGACCCGGCACGACCTGACGGCGACCGGCGGATTCGTCATTGCCGCCACGTGCATCTTCCTCGTGGGCGATGTTGCCGGTAACACGGCAACAATCTTCGTCCTGATTGCCATGGCCGGCCTTGGCGCCGGCGTGGTGACGCCCTCACGCGACCTTATCGTGCGCCGGGTGACACCGCCTTCGGAAACCGGCAAGGTGTTCGCGTTCATGACCCTTGGCATGGATGCCGGCACTTTCATCGCTCCGCCACTTTTCGGCATTCTCATGGACGGGGGGCATGTCGTGTGGTTGTTCCGCCTTGCCGCGATCATGCTGGTCTGTTCGGTGCTGACAGTGATGGCCACACAACACATTCACAGGCACAGGGGGGTGCCAGCATGACACCTCAGCGAGTGAAGAAGGCAGCTGCCACGCTAATCAGGGCGCGGGACGCCGGAGGCGCAATCCCCCGTCTGCCTGCGGACCTGAGGCCCGTCACCATGCAGGAAGGCTATGCGATCCAGGACGAGGTCATCCGTCAGCGTGCCGCCAGCGGGATGGAGCAGGCGGGATGGAAGGTCGGCTGCACGTCGAAGGTCATGCAGGAGATGCTGGGACTCGACGAACCGGGTGCCGGTGCCGTGCTTGCCGCGAACCATCACACCACTCCGGCATGCAAGGAGGCCGCCGGCCTGACCAGCCCCGTGGCCGAATGCGAGATCGCCGTTCGCATCGGCAGGGACGTCGAGCCAAGGGAAGGCGGACACGACCGCATGACGGTTGCCGGTTGTGTCGCGTCCTGCATGGCGGCCATCGAACTGGCCGAACTGCGGCTTCCCGAACACGCCGACATGGCGCCGGCGGAAAAGGTGGCGGATGACTTCTTTCAGAAACTGATTGTCACAGGCGAGGAAATCACCCGGTGGCAGACGCTTGACCTCGCCGCGCTTCGGGCAACCACCACCGTCTCCGGCGTGGCGCGGGGTGAAGGATTCGGGGGGGATAGCCTGGGACATCCCCTCAATACCGTGGCGTGGCTCGCCAACTGCCTGGCAGAACGCGGGACCAGGCTTCTGGCCGGGCATGTCGTACTGACCGGCTCCCTTGTCGAAGCTGTCCTGGTTGAGGAGGGAGACGACATCGTCTGCGCTGTCGAGAGTCTTGGCGAGGTCCGCCTCACGATGGTCTGACATGGCCGATCTCCGCTCCTGGGAAACCCTCACCTCTCCCGAGTTGCAGCGGTTGGTGGGCGGCAGATGCGTGGCCGTTCTTGCGATGGGAGCGACGGAACAGCACGGGCCTCACTTACCGCTTGGCACCGACACCATGATTGCCAGGGGCCTGATCGACCGGGCACGGCAGCATATCGACGCTACGGGCACGGTCCTGATGCTGCCCCCTCTCGCCATTGGCAAGAGCAGTGAGCACACGTCGTTTCCAGGAACCTTCACCCACGAGCCGGAAACCCTGCTGGACATGGTAAGGCAGATAGGCGTCGGACTTGCGGCCAGCCGCATCCACCGCCTGGTGATCGTCAATGCCCATGGCGGCCAGCCGCAGATCGTTGATCTGGCGGCGCAGGACCTGAGAGACCGTCACGACATGCTGGTGGTGCGGGCCAACTACATGACCTGGCCCCTGCCCCCTCACCTCGCCGGTCTCGACCCCGGGGGACACCATGGAGGCATGATGGAAACCGCCATCATGCTCGCCCTTCACCCGGACCTCGTTGACATGACGCAAGCAGGCACCTTCAGTTCGGTGGCAACGTCACTGGCCACCCGGCACCGGAGATTTGGCCACGGTGGCCGGCTCGGCTTTGCCTGGCGGGCCGAGGATCTCAATCCCGAGGGGGTCGCAGGCAGAGCCGGAGAGGCAACAGCGTCTCTTGGCGAGGAGTTTCTGCACCATTTCGGGCAGACGCTCGGGGAACTCATCTCGGACGCTCTCGATATCGACCGCCGCGAGGTGTTCGGATCCGGTCACTGATCACCCGAAGGAGGGAAGCACTTCATGGACATGGCATTCACGCGCGATGACCTCGACATCCGCGAGCGGGCACGCAGCTTTGCCCGCCAGCATCTGTGGCCCCACGAAATCACGCTCGATGAAAACGGATCACTCGATGAGGTCACGGAGGCCGGAATACGCCAGGGGGTCCTCGACTACCATCTCAACGCCATCAACCACGATCCCGAGCATGGTGGCCAGGGCATGACGATCGTCCAGCAGTGCATCGTCAACGAGGAGGTCGGTTCGGCAACCAATGGTCTCTGGGGACGGGTCTGGCAGCCCCCCATCTGCCTGAAGCAGGGAACGCCCGAACAGATCGCAACCTATCTGGTGCCGGCGTGCCGTGGCGACGTCACGGTGTCGTTCTGCGTCACCGAGCCCGGAGCCGGCTCGGATGCCGGTGGCATCAGGACATCGGCGCGCCTCGATGGAAACCACTACGTCATCAACGGCGAGAAGTGTTTTGCCAGCTACTCCGACAGCGCCGAGGCCAATCTCGTGACCACAGTCATGGATGGCGACCCGGCACGCCCGACCCTGTTTCTTGTCGACAAGGGAACCGAGGGGTTCAACATGCGGCGCATGCCCCGATTCTCCCAGCGCTCGGGTCACGAACACCCCGAGGTTGATCTTGTTGACGTGCGGATCCCGACGACACAGATGCTGGGTGAGGCCGGCGAAGGATTTGAACTCACCAAGGACTGGTTCGTCGAGGCCCGCCTGGCGATCGCGGCGCGCAGTATCGGCATGGCGATCCGCGCCTCGGAACTGGCACTTGCATGGGCCCGGGAGCGACGGCAGTTTGGCCAGGCCATCATCGAGTTCCAGGGAATCGGCTTCATGTTCGCCGAGATGGCGACGGAGATCATGGCCGGCAAGTCGATGATCTATCGCACCGCCCAGGAGATCGACTCCGGTCTTGACCGACGGACCGCGCATGCCAAGGCAAGCGCGATCAAGTACTACTGTTCGGAGGCTGCGTTCCGGGTCGTCGACCGGGCGGCGCAGATCTTCGGAGGACGCGGCATGATGTGCGAAAATCCCGTCGAGCGGCTGACGCGCGATGTCCGTCTCGAACGGATCTGGGAAGGCACGTCGGAGATTCAGAAGGTCATCATGGCAGGCCAGATCATGAAGCGCGGCCTCGATCCCTACACCGGCTGGACCTGACGTGCGTCATCCGCGGTCGCTCAGCGAGATCGTCGAGAACGGGCTGTGCCTGGGTTGTGGCCTGTGCCAGGCCATCGCCGGCAGGGACAAGGTTGCGATGGGTTGGGTTGATCCGCCGGGGCGTCTGCGTCCGGTCATTCGCCAGCACCTGGACGAGACGAGCGAGCGCACCATTCTCGAAGCCTGTCCCGGCATGCGACTTGACGGTGCCCCCGACCCTCGACGGCATGGCGACACGGTGGCCGTGGATCCCGCATTCGGCCCCTTCATCCGCGTCTGGAAGGGTCACGCCCGCGACCCCTCCATCCGTCATCTGGCGTCTTCGGGTGGAGCGCTGACAGCACTTGCCATCCACCTCCTCGAGAGTGGCGCGGTCGACTTCATCAGCCATGTCAGGGCCGACGAGAACCGACCCATGCGTTCCCGCAGTCATGTCTCGCGGACACGCGATGATGTGCTGGCGGCTGCAGGATCGCGCTATGGTCCGGTGGCGCCCCTCGACCGCTTCACGGAACTCCTCGATGAGGGTCGCCCCTTTGCCGTCATCGGCAAGCCTTGCGACATATCCGGCGTACACAATTTCGCCCGGCACGACTCCCGGGTCGGCGAACTCGTCCATGCGACTCTGGCGTTTTCCTGCGGCACCTTTGCAGACCTCGACAGCTCGCGTCAGATGCTGGAACGTGTGGGGTTTCCGGGAGGCGCCAGGGGCGAGGAGAACCTCTCGCTCTTTCGCTACCGCGGTTACGGCTGTCCCGGCCCCACCCGGGCAGTCGATCGCGAAGGCAAGGTCCATGACGAGGACTATCTCGATTTCTGGTATGGACCTCAGGGCTGGACGTTTCAGTTCCGCTGCCGGATCTGCGCCGATCCCACGGGAGAGACGACGGATGTCACGGTGGCAGACGCCTGGCCGGGCGGAGCGCCGGAAGTGAACGAGCATGGTGGATGGAACACGTTCATCAGCCGCACCGAACGCGGCGATGTTCTGATGCAGGAGGCCATCGATGCCGGCGTTCTCGTCGTCGAGGAACAAGACATCTCTCTCATGCACGAGGTCCAGCCCCACCAGGTGGAGAAGAAACAGGCGATCAACGCCCGCCTGGAGGCCATGGCTGAAGACGGGTGCGTCGTGCCCGATTTTCGCAACCTCAATCTCGATGACGTCGCGGCTCAGCGCGAACACGTCTTCCACAGGACAAACCGGGACGGCATGCGCGAACGGCTCTCCCGGGGTCTGAACCGGGAGTAGAGGCGCCAGGTGACCTCATCCTCCATCTTCCGTTCCGGTCTCCTCGAAGGGAGCCATGTGTTCATCACCGGCGGCGGAACCGGTATCGGCTTCGGCTGTGCCCGGGAGCTCGGCCTTCTTGGCGCGAAGGTGACGATCGCAGCGCGCAGGCAGCAGGTCCTCGAAGAGGCATGCAGCGCACTTGCCGAACAAGGCATCGATGCCGCCTACAAGGTCCTCAACATTCGTGACGATTCGGCCTGCCAGGAGGTCTTCCGGACCACGATCAGTGAGCGCGGCCTTCCCGACCATCTCGTCAACAACGCCGGTGGCCAGTTCTCGGCAAGGGCGCAAGACATCTCGGCCAACGGCTTCCGGGCCGTGATGGATCTCAACGTCCAGGGCACCTGGCAGATGAGCAGCGCCTTTGCCCGGGCGCATCGCGCCAGCGGCACGCCGGGGCGCATCGTCAATATCGTCTTCGCCCACACGGAAGCGATGGAGCACTTTGCCCACGGCGCCGCGGCCCGCGCCGCAGTCGTCAACCTGACCCGCACCCTGGCCCTTGAATGGAGCGATCACCGAATCCTCGTCAACGCGGTGGGCCCCGGTGCGGTCATGACCGAGGGCATGCGTCAGTACGACACATTCGACAGCGGCGAGGCGGCGAGCCAGGCCTTCCCGGTACCGCGTCTCGGTACACCCGAGGACATCGCCTGGATGGTCGCCTACCTCCTCTCCCCCGCAGGTGACTGGATCACCGGCAGCATCTTCACCATCGACGGTGGCGCCACTCTCGGCCGCCGCGAGCGATAACCAACCCTGCCAGGCTCACCAGCCGTTGCTCATTGACAAGGGGCTGATCCTTCGCCGCCATGAGGCTGGACGAAGATCTTGCGCCTCTGTCAGTCGGTCATGCCCGGCACACAAGAAATCGGGGCCGGATCGGGCTTGGGCCTCCCTGGCCGGAACCGCTCATCGGATTCGACGCTGGGCCACCCCGAACCCGCAGAATCGTGCCTGCAGGCACATGGACCGTTAACCCTCGCCAGAGACTTGACGCTGGATTCAGGAAATCCAACCCTGTCACAGGCCGCTCGGTCCCGGCTACAGCACGGGAGGCCACGCATGCCTGTCGCAACCACCTGCATCGGGGCTTATCCCAAACCGTCCTATGCGCCGCGCATGGCCTGGTTCCACGACGACGCACAGACCGGCGAGGCGGACGCGGCGGGGCTGTTGCCCTGGGAGCGACAGGCCATCTTCGATCGCGCAACACGGGAGGTGGTGGCCGAGCAGGACTCGATCGGAATCGACATCCCGACAGACGGCGAGATCCGGCGGGCGAACTACATCCACTACCACTGTGCTCACCTCGACGGCTTCGAACTCGACACGCTGACCGAGTGCACGATGCGCAACGGGGCCTGGACAGCCGAGGTGCCCACCTTCACCGGCCGGATCGCGGCGGGCGCGCCGTTCCTGGCGCGGGACTGGACGATCGCACAGAGTGCCACTGCAAGACCCGTCAAGATCACGGTGCCCGGACCGCTGACCATCTCGGACTCAACCGCCAACATCTTCTATCCCGATCGCCGTTCGTGGTGCGCCGACCTCGCCGATGCGCTCAACGTGGAGATTCGTCGCCTGGCAGAGGCGGGATGCCGGCACATCCAGGTCGACGAACCGCTCTTTGCACGTCTGCCGGACGAAGCTCTCGAGTTCGGGATCGAGAACCTCGAGCGGTGCTTTCACGGCATCCCCATCGGGGTAACCCGCACGATGCACATGTGCTGCGGCTATCCCGACAAGCTTGACGAGACCGACTATGTGAAGGCCGATCCGGAAATCTACAAGAGACTGGCTGGCGCGGTGAACACGAGTCTCGTCGATGCGGTCTCGATCGAGGATGCGCACCGGCACAACGATCTCAGCCTGCTCGAGACCTTCGCCGACACGACGGTGATTCTCGGGGTTG
>JAJEHK010000229.1 GCA_022823765.1 Alphaproteobacteria bacterium
TGCCGATCTTCGAGCGACTTGCCGATCGCTATCCTATCGAAGGCCGCCGATGGGTGATGGAGCACGTCGGTCAACTTGCACCGTCCGACTACCGCCGGGTGCGGAATCTCGGTCTTATTGTCACCACCATTCCGGTCTACCAGCTCTGGAAGAACGGCGATGAGTACTTTGATGCACCCAACGACGGCAACGAGGTCGCGGCGCACAAGTCCCTTCTCCAAGCCGGAATTCCGGTGGCGATCGGCAGCGACAACATTCCCGTTTCCCTGTTCAAGGCGATGGCCGTGACACGGCAACGGTGCGAGCGTGTTACGGGCCGATGCATCGGACAGGATCAGAAACTCGATGGCATGACAGCGTTGAGAACCTGTACTGTTGAAGCTGCTCGTCTTTCCTTCGAAGAAGGACTCAAAGGAAGCCTGACACCGGGAAAACTTGCTGACTTCGTGATCCTCTCCGGTGATCCAACAACCATGGACTCGCAATCGCTGGAGTCACTGGTGCCGGAGGCGACCGCGGTGGGCGGCGCCTTCGTGGGGAGCGCAAGATAGTCATGCGGTGACAGCTGGACGCCGCCCCCCGGTCTCGGTGACCCGTGCAGGTTTCCAGCGTGACGCGACATGAGGACGCCATCCCTCAAGGGGGTTCTTCGATCAACTCCCATCGTGCGCCCGACGAACCTTTTGATCGTCCCCATCGCCATGCGAAGAGGACTCCGCAATCGACCTTCAACCCTTCTCCACAGATCGTCTCCATGACCCGCTCTTCGGTCGCATCATGCGAAAGAACGGCGAGGTGAACCGCTTCACTTCCTGATCTGCTCCGATCGCTTCCTCGCATCCTTGATGTCATCGACGGTGGCACTGGGGCGGCGTGCCGCCTCGAGTATGACCGCCTCGCGGCACACCATCAGATCGAGGCTCTCGAGGACACCTCTCACTGCCGTCAGGGGAGACCTCATTCGATGACATCGCATTCGATCGGGATCATCGGCACTGCCATTTCCTGCTTCCTAGAAGCGCGACGGGCATGAAGTGACCCTCTTCGACGCGAGACGCCGGGCATGGCGGCAACTCCGGAGCGATGTCTTAGACAGGGGATGATGCCCGTGACCAACAAGGAACTGGAGAAGCGCGGCCACCCCTTTGTGCGCTACGCAGATGACTGCCACATCTATGCGCGGTCCAAGCGAGCGGGTCATGGCAAGCGTGTCCGCCTTCCTCACCCGGCGGCTCAAGCTGACGGTGAACACAGACAAGAGTGCGCTTGACCGCCCGGTGGCGCGGGCATGCCTGGGCTACAGCTTCACAGCCGGGCGGACGCCCAGGCTCAGCATCGCACCGCTAGCGCTCGTCCGGTTCAAGACCCGGGTCCGGGACCTGACGCGCTTACCGAGGAGCGTCAGCCTCGCCCGCCTCGCCACGGGGCTCTCCCGCTACCTTGTCGGGTGGTGGGACTACTTCGGCTTCCGCGAGACCCCTTCGGTGTTGCGCCACCTCGAGCGGTGGGTCAGACGGAGGCTCCGCGCCTTCGTGTGGCGGCAATGGAAGCGCGGACGCACCCGCTTCGTGGCGCTGCGCCGCCTCGGTGTCAACAGGCACCTGGCCGCGAAGACTGCGGGCAGTGCCGCTGGCCCATGGCGGCTCAGCAACAGTCCCTCACTCTCCTACGCGCTGCCCAACACATTCTTCACCAGGCTTGGCCTCGCCTCTCTCGCGAACCATGCCACGGCTTAAATCCATCGAACCGCCGTGTACGGTCCCGCATGCACGGTGGTGTGGGAGGGGTGGAGCCATAAGGCTCCCCCCTATCCCGATTCATGTCCAGGCGAACCGGTCGGGGCGGAACTCCTGCAACAGGGATGATGCCGGTCTGCCGGTGATCTCGTCGGCCAGCATGGCGCCAACGGCCGGCGCCAGCGTGATACCGCTGTGGGTGGCAGCGACGAAGAGATTGTCGCACCCGGGAAGGCGACCGACGATCGAGCGGCCGTCGGCAGGCATCGGACGATGTCCGACCCTCGCAGTCGTCCGCGCCATCACGTCGGCTGAATCGAGGCCGATGAAGTAGTGTTGCGCTCTGGTGGCGAGATGCCGCCTCGCCCGCATCTCGTCGGGCAACATCCGGTCCGCGGCATCCGCACCCATCAGCAGCCCCCCTCCCGCGCTGGGGCGCATGTGCAGCTCGTCGTCGCCTTCGGGAAAACAGACGACGCGGTTAAGCCACGCCCCTGCCCCGGCGATCTCGACCAGAAGGCCAGGATCACTGCCCACGGGCCGGAGCGCCGTTTGGCTTCCGAGCGCCATGGCCGCGAGGTCACCGGTTCCGGTCCCGGCGGCAATGACGACCCTGTCGGCATGGACCGGGCCATCTGCGGTCACCACGCCGTCCAGAACAGGAGCGGAGCCGAGGAAGCCGGTCACCTGTGTCTCCTCATGGATGGCGCCTCCCCCGCGCACGATGCCTTGCGCGAGGTGACGGGCAAGACGCGGGGCATCGAGCCAGCCATCCAGCGGCATCAGCAGTCCTTCGGCCCCGTGACCGAAGGCGATTCGCGGCTCCAGATCGGTCAGTTCGCGCCTGCCGACCCGGCGACAGGGATAGGCGAGGCGTGAGAGTCGATCGAAGATCCGCTCGAGATCATCAAGGGTGGTGGCGGTGTCCGGACCCGCCCACATCAGGCAGCCCGTGTGCCGGTGGCCGGTCACGTCGCTCCCCCAGCGCGAAGCCAAGCGCCAATGGCCCTCTACGCCGGCAACGTTGAGACGATGGTAGTCCTCCTCCAGCTTGGAGGTGGCATTGAGCCAGGCGAATGTCGTCGATGTTGTCCCGCCGGCAATCCTTCTCCGCTCGATCACACGGCAGGACGTTCCCCTCCCGGCAAGTTCATGGGCAATCGCAAGACCAACCAGTCCCGCACCTATCACCACGCAGTCGGCTCGTTCAGTCATCGTGCCTCACCATACGCCTTCTTCCTTCTTGCACACGGCCCTTGAACAACACGAGGAATGTCGGAGCAAACATCCTGGTTGCGGTTGTACGACATGGAGCACGCCTGTTTCAGACCGTCCTCCCCCGGCGAGCCCGCACGGCGCCGGTCCTCTCATCCACGGACTTCGGGTCCGACATGCCGAAGCCGTGTGCCCGCAGGTTCGACTCATGGTGACGAGTGAGAGTCGTCGCTCCCGGCCGGGGTGATGGCCGGCAAGTCCCCGGCGACATGCGCGGCGAACCCCGAACCTGCCTCCGCGTAGACGTTGAAGACGGTCGATGCGCCAGCCTCTTCAAGTGTCTCGATGTCATCCTGAAACCTGACGGTGGCGGCAACCCGGCCGCCGAATGAGGCCGCCTTGAGCTGGTCGATCACGGCAAGGTTGGCTTCAAGGTTCGGCAAGGCCAGCATGACGAGTTCCAGTGTGTGGGCGCTCTGAACGCGATCCCAGAAATCGGCATCACCCGGGTCGCCCAGCAACACCGTTCGTCCCCCGCTCCGTTGACGCTCGACCGTGGCCTGATCGAAGTCCACCCCGACGACGGTCTCTCCATGCAGTTCACGCATGGTGTCGTATGCCCCCGATCCAATGCGGCCCATGCCGATGATGGCAATCGTCGCCGCGCCGATATCAAGGGGTTGATCGTCGGCGACCAGGTCGGATCGTTGCAGGCGCTTCCACATGTTTCTGTGCCGCGTGTAGATGCGTTCGCTGGCGACGTTGAGCCCGGAAGAGATGACGCAGGAAAGCGCCAACGCAACCGCGATCACGATCAGCCAGTCGGCGGCGATCCAGCCACGTGCGACTCCGATGGCCGCGACGATGAGCCCGAATTCGCTGAAATTGCCCAGATTGAACGATGCCAGAAGCGATGTGCGGGCCTGGAGCCTGAAGGCGGTCAGCAGGCCGAAGAACAGGGCCGACTTGAACAGCACGAACGGCGTGATCGCAGCTCCGATCAGGAACGTCTCCAGGGTCAGCTGACCCGAAAGCCCGACGGAGAGGAAGAAGCCGAGCAGGAAAAAGTCCTTGAAGCCGAGCATGGACTTCGCCATCTCGTCGGCCTTGGCATGATTGGCGATCAGAACGCCCAGCACGAGTGCGCCAAGATCACCCTTGAATCCGACGAGCTCGAACAGCTGCGCACCGCCCAGAGCAAGAAGGAAGCCATAGAGGACCATGAGCTCTCCGTGGCCGACGCGCTGCAGCAGAAGGGTCAGTAGTGGCCGAAGCGGAAAGACGAGCAGGACCAGCAGAGCCCAGTAGGTCGGCCATTTCCCCGCAGAGATGGCCAGAAATACCACGGCAGCGAGATCCTGCACGATGAGAATTCCGATCGCGATCCGGCCGTGGAGCGCATTCGTCCGGCCCCTGTCTTCCAGCGCCTTCACGACGAACACGGTGCTGGAAAAGCTGAGCGCAAAGGCGACCAGGAGTGACCGGGCAAAGTCGAGGTCGGAAAGGAAAGGTACCCCGATCGCGGTGACAACATAGATGGCCGTTGCGAAGAGCGGCACGATGATGGCCATGTGCAGCCCGGTCACGGCCCATACCTGCGGCCGCGCAAACACCCGAAGATTGAGCTTCAGGCCGACGATGAACAGCAACAGGGTGATGCCGAGGTCCGACAGCTTCCGCAGCATGTCCCCGCCGACCACTCCATGCAGGTTGAGCACGAATCCTGCAACCAGGAAACCGACCAGGGGCGGCAGCCCGACGGTTCGCGACAGCAGGCCCAGCACGAATGCGATGGCGATCCACGCCACGTCTCCGAACACAATGGCAATCAGCTCAAAATCCACGGCTTTATCGACGGTGGCTGCGGTCGAACGGGCTGATCGGCACCGGGCGGACCGGCGCCAGGCATGCCGCACGCATGGGCAAAGGGCTCGGTGCGCTCGGTGTTGTCATGCCTCAATGTAAGGGACTTGTATCGTTGACTGAAAGGCTCACGCCGCCAGCCTCCGATCCGTTTCACGGATCATCGGAGTGCCTGACGGCAACGCTCCCTCCCCGTGCAGACGCGCCTGTCCCCGACGCCTGATGTTGCGGGCCGCGTTCAGGTCCGCATGGTCCGCATGGCCACACGCCACGCATTTGAATGTCGCTTGCGACGGACGCGAGGCGGCGTCCACCGTGCCGCACTCCGCACACGTCTGGCTGGTCTGTGCCGCGTTCACCGCCACGAGGCGCGGAGCCTTGTAGGCGAGCATCGCCCGCAGGTCGCTCCAGCCGGTGGCAAGGATAGCGCGATTGAGGCCCGCCTTCTGACGCACGCCGGTGCCCGGTTCCCCGACGGTTCCTTTCGCACTCCGGGTCATGCCCCGCGTGTTGAGGTCTTCCACAACCACCGTTCCCCCCGCCAGCTTCCGGGAGACGTGATGCTGCCAGTTGCGCCGTTTCATCGCCATCCTGCGCATCGCCCGGGCATGGCGGCGGCGGATGTGCTCACGCCGCCTGCTGCCCTTCTTCTGGCGCGACATCCTGCGCTGCAACCGCTTGCATCGCGCTTCAAGGCGGCCCGTGTCCGGCGCCGGCATGATCTCGCCGTCGCTGGTCGCCACCTGTCCCGCATTCATGTCGATGCCAGTCACCGTGCCGTCATCGGGCCGTTCGACAGACGCCACCCTGTAGCAGACGGTCGCGTACCACTTGCCGTTGACCTGCCTGATGACGGCGCGGACCGGCTTGCCGTCGGGGTAGGGATTGCCTCCCCTGCGTCGAAGCGTCATCGGCCCGATCTTCGGGACGTGGAGCTTGCCGTCACGGATGCGGATGTCCTGCGGGAGCGTCACGCTGTCATTCCCGCGCCGCTTGAACTTCGGGCGGCCACCCTCTTCCCTGAAATAGCGCTGCCATGCATCCGCCTGGTATCTGAGCGCGTAGCGCACAGGCGCACAGGGCATCTCCTGCAGCCACGGCGTGATGCGTCGAAGCTGGATGAAGGCCTTGCCTAGCGTGAAGAACGAAACGCCAGGCAGCCGGTCCGCCCCCGCCAGTCTCGCCGCTGCGACAAGCTGCTCCTGCTGGTCGAGCATGGCGTTCCAGACGAAGCGGCAGGCGCCCGCGAGAGCAGCCAGCCTGCGCGCCTTCTCCCGGGATCCGGGAAGCAGCCGATAGACAATCTGCCGGTATTCGGTATCGTCCGCCATGCGCGGTCGGCCCTCCATTGGCCGTTTGGTGGGGCGGGGCAGGCGACCCCAAACCACACGCGCGTCATCCCCCAATATCGCCATTCAGTCAAGGATTTAATCGCCCAATGTAACATCGCCATGTAACAGGTGGGCAAAGGGCGCCAACGCCTTCGGCTTCAGGGATCGGTCAGGCGGCAGTAGCAGGATGCCCTGATGTTGACGTCGGCGCGGGCCATGGCGCGATCAAGGCGTCTCTTGACGTGACGGCGTTCAACGGATTCGTTACGGCGCGAGAGACACTCGTGGAGACCGTGCAGGCTCCACACGTTGTCGGGATGCTGGCAGGGCCGGCGCAGGCTTTCATCGAGACCGAGGTCGGCGCGATAGATCGCCTCGGCCTCGCCCGACTCGCCCTGCTCGAGGAGAAGCGCTCCCAGGGCATGACGGGTGGGCTGCATCCACGCCCACGGTTCATCGTATTCGAGGGTGTCGTCGAGAACGACGGAACGTCTCAGGTGGGCAAAGGCCGCATCGATATTGCCCTTGCGATACTCGAGTTCGCCGGAGAGCATTTCGCCGGCGATCTGGAGAATATTCAAGCACGTGTTGTGAAACAGCTTGCGGGTCTCAGGCACTCGGTCCCGCGCCTCAAGAAACCGCTGCTGCTCGATCTCCGCTTCATCGACCCGGCCCGTGGCCGAAAAGGCCACACCACGAGCATAGTGCATGGTCGCGGTGGTGACACAGTAGAGGTCCTGATCGTCAGGCAGGGGGTCGTCGAGAATGTCCTGCCAGCGCCCGAACCGGATAAGCACGTGCGGCCTTATCGGAACATATCCCTCCAGCCAGTCGGCAAGGGGCGGATCGCCCGAGGCGAGAAGTTCCGCGGGCAGGGTCGAGACCATCTCTTCCGCCGCCTCGACCGCCGGGCGGAGCTGGCCCAGAAACATCGCTCCATAGGCCTTGAAATGATAATCGTGGGCACGGTAGCCCGAATAGAAGTTGAAGACGCCACGCCGCTCCACAAAGGCGCGATTGGAGATGATCGCCCGTTGATTGCGCTCGACCACGGTCTGGTAGTCGCCGCACAGCACGTCGATATGGGTCGGCATGTGGTTGAGGTGGCCTGAATCGGGGATGAGGCCATGCAAGGCGTCTGCCGTCTTGAGAGCCCCTTCCGGATGCGGTGACATCTCCATGACGTGAATGTGCATGTGGAGGATCCCCGGGTGGCTCCAGGCGCCATCTATCTCCGAAAGCGCAGTCTCGAGAACGTTGATGGCTTCCAGGGTGTCCGACCCGGCCACCGGTTCGCCGCTCTCGAGATCCCAGAGATTCCAGGGGGTCCGGTTCATGAGGGCATCGGCGAAGAGCGCACAGACGTCCGGATGGTCCGGGTGCGGGCGATAGACCTCTCG
>JAJEHK010000056.1 GCA_022823765.1 Alphaproteobacteria bacterium
CGCCGATCCGAATAGCCTGGAGAGAAGCAACATGGCGTAGACCTCACAAACGAAACGAGCTTGACATCGGTGGCCTCATAAAAGGTCGATCCATATCAGTCCGAGTTTCTCCAGTTCGTGAAAATCATTGTCGACGCGAACCACCGCCGCCGAAATGCGGGTAATGGCATCAACTCTTACAACCAGCATGGTTCCTAGATTGGAATGAACGACGGCGCCAACCTTGAACGGTCCACCCAGCAAGGCATCCGATACGCCCGACTCCAAGCTAGCGATCCAGCCGGGCTCGGCTCGGACATACTGACTATCGTCGAATCGCGAAGATCCGATTTCAACTGATCCCGGTAGCCTCATCTGTGGGATACAGGCCGTCATCGCGATGGCCGCGACAAGGGGGATTGCAATCCTCAACATTCAAGGACTCCTTATAGAGGGCAAAATCAAGCGAGGTGGCGGAAAGTGGAAGCCCATCTGGCATCGTCGTCATCGCAACTCGCCAAGCGCTCGGCGTTCTTGGAGCACATGGTAATGCCGGCCCCGATCACAAGAAAGATCTCCAAGATCACGATCAGAATGACGGTCAGATTGTTGGCACCACTACGATGGCGCTACGCCACGGTTTCACCGATCCCCTAGTGCTTCCGCAACTCTTGTCAATGCCTACCGGAAGTCTCTCACTTTGGGGTTGTCTCTGAAGGTGCGCCGGGCAAGGCACCCTTGTCGTCGATCTCCTGTAGCGTGCTACCCCATGATCATTGCCGCGCAGTGTTCGATCCGGCGGGATGCCAGGCCGGTCGCCTAACGACAGTTGGCTATGCGAGTCCCCGCTTGTTTCCGCGCGAGCGGTATCGCATTCAGCGAGCAGCCCGACACGGGGCTACCAGCAGTCCGTTGGCGATGGGGAAAGCGAGGGCGCGTCGTCGGAGGGAGTCAACCGGATTATTCCGATTGGCTAGCCGTGGATCGCGCCATAGGATGACCGCATGTATGCCACAGCGATCCTCCGACCGGCCGGCATGGGCGGAGATGACATTCAGCGGTTCTTGGCCTCAACCAGGAACTGACAGATTGTGACCACCGTGCTGCTCATCTTTGCTGTGCTCTGTCTCTGCCTGGCGCTCGGTATCAAGACCGGGTTCCGGTGAGATGGAGTTTCGCGTGAGATGTTACGAGGGCACGACCCCGTCCGCTATGCGGATACCAAGCGATCATGGCGGATAGCGCCAAGGAGGCAGCAGAGCGGGCTTGCGGTGAACGCTTGGTCGAGGGCGGTAATCTAGGACGACTCCGTGCCACGGTGCACACAATGCCTCCGAGTGGGGAGCCGTGGACGTTCTACTCCGTCGACGATGGCTAGTTAGGCGTATAACTCCCAATTGTTGGTCAATGCCAATGTCCTGTTCCGCTAGAGCGTGTTGAGGCGCTTGCAAAACACGCCGTCTGGCGAGTCTTGCACGCGCCTCCTCAGAAACTTGAGCGGCGGAGAGGGAGGGATTCGAACCCTCGGTACGCAAGGCGCACAACGGTTTTCGAGACCGCCCCGTTCAACCACTCCGGCACCTCTCCGCAGGGGCGCGACCTTACTCCAGGACCGAACCTGCCAACAAGACCGGATCAGCGTCCCTTCCATTCGGGTTTGCGTTTCTCGGCGAAGGCGCGCGGTCCCTCGATGGCATCCTCGGAGAGCATCATCCTCTCGTAGACGTCGACACCGGAATTGCCGGTCTTCGTCTTCTGCATGGCATCCTCGAGGGTGAGCGGCATGACGACCGGCATGATCGCCTTGAGGCCCTGGAGCGCCAGGGGCGCCGACTCGCTGAGTTGGTCCGCCAGTTCGCGGGCCCGCGTCATCAGGTCTTCTGCCGGCAGGACTTCGCTCACCAGGCCCCAGTGTTTCGCTTCCGCGGCATCCATGTGGCGCCCGGTCAGGAAGAGGTCCATGGCGACGTTGTAGGGGATGCGCCGGGGCAGGCGCTGGATGGCGCCGGCGCTCGCCAGGAAACCGCGCTGCATCTCGGGCAGCCAGAACTCGGCATGATCGGCGGCGAGCATGATGTCGGTAGAGAGGGCGAGTTCGAAACCGCCACCGATGGCCACGCCGTTGACGGCGCCGATGACCGGCTTGTGAAGATCCCAGAACTCCGTCAGTCCGGCAAACCCGCCCGGCGATTCATCGCCTTCGATCTCGTCGAGCCGGTCGACGGCGGCCACGGCCTTGAGGTCCCATCCGGCGGAAAAGCAGCGCTCGCCTGCGCCGGTGACGATGCCGACCATGAGTCCGTCGTCGTCCTGCAGGGTGCGGAAGGCCTGGTAGAGTTCCATCGATGTCGTGGCATCGATGGCATTGACAGGTGGCCTGTCGAGGGTGACTTCGAGAACCTTTCCGCGGCGCTCGGTCCTGACAGCTTCAGACATGGTTTGACTCCCGGGAAACTGGTGACGAGGCGAGAAGGCCGAGGTGATGGTCCGCATCGCCAAACGAGGCGTTCATCACCACGGCACGTTTCAGATGATGTCCGACGGGTACGTCCATGGTCATGCCGATACCGCCATGGAGCTGGACGCCTTCCTCGGCCACCCGCCTTGCCGATTCACCGACCGCGACCTTGGCCGACGATACGGCATGGCGTCGTTGCGGTGTGTCAAGGGCCTGCGTCGCGTCGAGAACCATCGACCAGGAAAGCTCACAGTCGATGTAGAGATCCACCAGGCGATGCTGGAGCGCCTGGAATGACCCCAGCGTCCTGTCGAACTGCTGCCGGGTCTTGAGATACTCCAGGGTGGTCTCGAAGACCTGCCACATGGATCCTGCGGCATCGGCGCAGACATAGGCAATGGCATGGTCGATCACGCGTTCGAGAACTGCGAGGCCGCGATCGGGCGTCGTGAGAAGCTGCGTCTCGTCAACCTCGACGCCGTCGAGGAGGATCGTCGACACCCGGTTGCCGTCATGGGCCCGCTCGTCCAGCCTGACGACTCCCGGGGCATCGGCCGGTACGGCCACGAGGACGATGCCGTCACGGTCCCGCCGGTCGCCTGAAGCGCGCGCCGAGACGACAATGACGTCTGCCTGCGCACCACCTGGAACGACGTCCTTGCGACCCGACAGCACCCAGCGGCCATTCGCAGCCCTCACGCTCGTCGCGACGTCATGGAGGTCGTGGCGCGCCTGGCGTTCCACCCAGGCGAGCGCCAGCTTCTTGGTTCCCCCGGCGACGCCGGGCAACACCCTCGCCTTCCATGCATCGGAATCTGCGAATAGCACGGCATGACCTCCCAGGACGACACTGGCAAGAAAGGGTCCGGTGACCAGGTGGCGACCGAACTTCTCGCCAATGATCATGAGCTCTTCCGGCCCGCCGCCCAGTCCGCCATGTTCCTCAGGAAAAGCGGCCGCCATGCACCCGAGCTCGACAAGCTGTCGCCAGACATCCTCGTCAAAGCCTCCGGGTGTCGCCACCGCCGCCTGGCGGCGGGCGAAGGGCAGGGTGTCGGTGAGTAGCCGGTCCAGGCTGTCGGCGAACGTCTTCTGGTCGTCGGTGAGGCCTTCGGTCATGACCGCAGTTCCAGAACGCTCCTGGCGATGATGTTCCTGAGGACCTCGCTCGATCCGCCCCAGATCGTCGACTTGCGCAGATTGAAGCACACCTTCCCGGCATGATGCGCCGCGTCAGGCAACGGCGCATTGTCGCGCGCGGACATGTCCTCCGGATCCAGCTGGCCATAGGGACCGAGAGCCTCGACCATGAGAGAGATGACCTGCTGCTGGACCTCGGTGCCCTTGATCTTGAGGAGTGACGCCTCGGCACCGAGGTCGTCCGCAGCGAAGAGGAGACGCCGCTCCGTCAATTCGACCTGGCGCAATGCAATCCCGGCCCGCACCAGCTTCTTCGAAAAGTCGGCATCATCGATGAGGTAACCGTCGCGCAGGGGTTCGCGGGCAGCGATCTCCCGGACGCGGTCCAGCATGGCCATGGTCCGGCTGACCTCGGCCGAGCCGAACCGTTCGAGACTGAGAATGTACTTGCCGATCGACCATCCCTCATGTTCCGGACCGAGCCGATTGGCGCCCGGAACCCGGACATTCTCGAAGAACACCTGGTTGAGTTCCTCGCCTCCCTCGAACGTGGGGATTGGGTGCACGGAGATCCCCGGTGTGGCCATGTCGACCAGGAGCAACGTGATGCCATGCTGCTTGCGCCCGGAGGAGTCCGTTCTGAAGAGGCCGAACATCCAGTTGGCCCAGGTGGCGTCGCTGGTCCATATCTTGGATCCGTTGATGACGTAGTCATCGCCATCACGGTCCGCCCGGCACTTCAGCGAGGCGAGGTCCGACCCCGCATCCGGTTCCGAATACCCCTGGCAGAGAATGATGTCGCCGTTGGCGAGGCCGGGCAGAAACCGCTCCTTCTGATCTTCCGTGCCGAACTCGATCAGCGCCGGACCCACCATGCCGGCAGAAAAGACACTGACGTGCGGCGCATCGTTGAGAGCCAGCTCCCTTTCGAAGACATACTGCTGTTCGAAGGACCAGCCGGGACCGCCGTGTTCGACAGGCCAGGAAGGACAACTCCAGCCGCGCTCGTGGAGGATGCGCATCCAGCGACTGGTGTCGGCGGGTGTGAAGCCGGCGTGTTCGCGCCTCACCTTGCGTCTGAGGTCGTCGGGGAGCGCTTCGCGAATGAACACACGCACCTCTTCGCGAAATTGCTCGATGTCCTCGCTCACGCCACCCCCCGGCAGATAGAAGGCGCACACGTTAGAAGCCGGCACACACGTCTTCAAGCGGGCGTTGACCCCGGCGACGCTGGAGATTAACGACGGTCCCCAGACTGCCAGGAGAGATGCCGGGGATGAGGGAGATGGCCCTTGATCGCCTGTTGGCGCCGTCCTCGATTGCCGTTATCGGAGCCTCGGAACGCCCGTCGCTGGGGCGAACCATCATCCGTTCGCTCGATGTCTTGGGCTACGGGGGAAGGATTCTCCCCGTCCATCCGCGCAACGAGACGGTCCTGGGCCATGTCTGCCACGCCGACATCCGGGAGATCGAGGGCAAGATCGACGCCGTTGCCATCTGCCTTTCCCGGGACCGGGTGATGGGTGAGGCCGAAAAGGCTGTGGCCTGCGGCGCCGGAGCGATCGTGATCTATTCCGGCGCCTTCGCCGAAGCCGGCAGCGAAGGTGCGGACGATCAACGGGCACTCGTTGACATGTGCCGTGAGGCCGGTGTGGCTCTCTGCGGGCCCAACTGCATGGGAACCATGAGCCTCCACAACCAGAGCTCGCTCTTCATGATGGATGTGGTGGATCCTCCCCGCCTTGCCGGAAACGTCGGCGTCATCTCGCAGAGCGGCTCGATCTCCATCGGCTTCCTGTCTGATACCCGGCGTTTCGGGTTCAGCCATGTCATCTCGAGTGGCAACGAGGCAGCCGTGACGGCAGCGCGCTACATCGAGTACCTCGTCGACGATCCGGAAACCGGGGTCATCGCGCTTTTCGCCGAGACTGTGCGCGAACCGGAGAGGTTCGTTGCCGCGCTCGACCGCGCCCATGACGCCGGCAAGCCGGTCATCGTGCTCAAGGCCGGCAGGTCGGCCCGGGCTGCGGCGGCCATCGAGACCCACACTGGCGGCCTTGCCGGTGAATCGAGGGTTCTTTCCGCGGTGTTGAAGGCACACCGCGCCATCGAGGTGCACGATCTCGAGGAGATGGTGGAGGTGATGGCTGTCACCCAGTCGGGACGCCGGCCTGCCGGGGGCCGCCTCGCCGTGATCACCGGTTCCGGTGGCCATGCCGGCCTTGCACTCGATCTGGCCGAGGGTGGAGAGCTCAACCTTCCGCCCCTTCCGCCCGCCGCCCGCCAGGCGGTCGAGGCCAAGGTCGGGTCAATCACCGGAGACGGCAATCCGGTCGACGTCTGGGGGCAGGGCGACTTTGCCGGCAACTTCGAGGTGGCGATGCGCGAGACCTCGGTTTCCGGCGCTTACGATGCGGTGGTGGTCCTGCTCGACAACAACGACGGACAGGCCGTGGAATACGAGGGACAGGACGAGGCCATCACCCCGGCGCTCATCGATGCCCACCGGAACGCCACCCTGCCGTTCTACCTCATGTCCGCCAGGCACGGGGTCATGCGAACGAGCCAGGTGAGGGAACTGCTCGACGAGGGCATCACGACCATCAGCGGCATATCCCAGGGCTTGCGTGCCATCACCCGCCATGCCGCGTGGGACGGATCGGTTCGACGACGCCCCGCCGACGTCCCGCCCGTTGACAAGCCACCGGACTGGGTCTCGAGGCCCACGCTTCACGAACTCGATGCCAAGTGCCTTCTCTCCGACGTCGGAATGAAGGTGACCCGCAGCATTCGCGTCGCCACCTCGGAGGATGCCGTTGCGGCAGCCCGGGACCTCGGCGGTTCCGTTGCCATGAAGGCGGTGGGCGACCGACTGCCGCACCGCAGCGAGCATGGCCTGGTGAAACTCGCCCTTGCCGGTGACGATGCCGTGAGAGAGGCCTTCGAGGACCTGGAGCAACGGCTTGCCGGGTTGCCGGAGGCCGAGATCGTGGTTCAGGAGATGGCGTCACCGGGTGTCGAGGTCATCGCCGGCATCGCCCGCGACCCCTCCTTCGGTCTCGTGATGGCCGTGGGACCGGGTGGCGTTCTGGCCGAACTCGTGGACGAGGTCGCCATGGCGTTGGTTCCGGCAACGGACGACGAGCTGGCGG
>JAJEHK010000291.1 GCA_022823765.1 Alphaproteobacteria bacterium
CCGTTCCGGCGCGCCTCTACGATTTGATCCTGTAATTCAAGGGGTTGCGGGCTTGTCCCGTCCCGCTGTCCACGGAGCTGGCATGCGTGCTTGACATCGCCTCGGGCCTAGCTCAGTTTCGTCACCGCGACAGGTTCTCAGGAGTAGGCCATGACCACAGCGGCAATGATGGCGCGCATCACCTTCGACCCCAACGTCATGGGAGGGAAGGCGTGCATCAGAGGGCTCCGGGTGACGGCAGGGACGGTGCTGGGCCTAATGGCGGCAGGCCGAGGGCCCCGCGAGATCCTCGATGCTTATCCCTACCTCGAGCGCCAAGACATCGATGCGGCCTTGGCATACGCGGCGTGGCGGCTTGAAGAGCGCGAAGTGCCGCTCGCTAGCGGGTGACGGTCAAGCTACAACAGCTCGGTCCTAAACTTCCTCGATGGCGATCGCCCGCACCCAGGTGCCTTCCATGCGCTCGACGTTGAGCGGGAGACTCATGACGAAGCAGCGATCGCGACTCAGCGCTTCGATGTTGACCAGCGGGTAGACGATGGGGATGTTGGCGCCGGTCATCGCCCGGTGCGTGGGGCAGTTGTCGGGCTCCGGGTCTAGCTGTTTGGTTTCCCAGCGAATCCCGGGCACGCCCACGCCGAGCATCTTGATCTTCTTCTCCGCCAGCCAATAGGCGGTATCGCCCTCGATCCAGGGGATGTCGTCGTCCGTATTGGTGCTGCCCATCAACACGATGTCGCCTTCCCGCACGTTGGAGAGATGCTCCGGCAGGATCGGCTGGCCTTTCAGATGGTCCAGCCTGCAGACGCAGGCTTCGCCGTAGTAGGTGTCCACCGGCATCTCCCAGATGCCCTTCATCCCGTCCGGCAGGCCCGTCCAGTTGTCGTTGTGGCCGATACCCAGTTGCACATGTGACCCCATGTGACCGCTGACCCCGCCAACCGGCCAGGCGGAGACGGTACCCGCGTTGCACGCCACCAAATGCTCGATGGTGCCGTCCTGTTCGTTGTAGGTCTCCTCGACGATCCACGGCATGTTGTAGACGTCCCGCTTGCCCTCTTCGACAGTCTGGTCCATGCGGGTAACCCGGGAAACCAACTCCCAGCTCAAATCGACGATTCGATGTCCTTCGAGACTGATCACGACTCCCTCCCTATTCTTCTTCCAGGGCGATGGCCCTGATGAAACTGGCTTCCGATTTCGCGAACCGCATCGGCAAGCCAACGTAGAACACCCGATCTCGGGTCAACGCGTCGATGTTCACTAACGGATGCGCGATGGGAACGTTGGCGCCGAGCAGCAAGCGTCGAACCGGTGAGTTGTCCGGTGCCGGCAGCTTCAGGTCATATTGCCACTCGATGCCAGGCGCGCCGATTCCCAGCATCTTGATCTGGCGATCGTTGATCAGCCATTCGCAGGTCGCCGTCGACAGCCACGGCTGCTCGAGGCCGGTGAATGGGCTGGTCATCAGGACGATATCCCCCTGGCGGACGTTGCCGAGGTGTTCAGGTTTGATCTCCTGGCCGCGCACGTCCCCCTCCCGGCTCTTCAACGCCATTCCCGCGCCACGGGGATATTCGCTCGGATCGGCGATGGCCCGTGGCTCCAGATCCTTCAGATTGCAGACGGCCGCCTCTCCGATGAAAGTCGTGAGGGGCATCTCCCACAACCCTTTCATGTCCTCGGGAACGCCTGCCCAATGACTGATATGGCCTTTGCCGCCCTGCAGGTGGGCGCCGTGGTGCGTGGTCATGCGCTCCTGGTGCCAGGCCTCGTCCCCACCTGGCGGCGCCGAGTAAAGGGTGAACAGCGAATTGTCCGCGGGGAAGCGGCCCTCCTTCATGACCCAGGGCCTGCCGTAAGGATCGGTATTGCCTTCCTCGACGGAGCCATCCACCCGATAGACGCGGGCCTTGAGGCGCGGACTCAAGTCCACCGGCCTGTAACCCTCGAAACTGAACATGGCGCTTCCTATTGCCTTTGCGACTGTCAGTGTACCGGACAGGAACGTCGATCCGCAGCGATGCACGGGTTGCGATCAGATGTAGCGCCCGTAACTCACCTTGCGGGCGCGGTCGAAGAACTCGTCCCACTGCGCGCCGGTCAAGCGGTCGGGTTCCCCGATCTGACGCGAGAGCAGGTATTGCCGACACATGATTTCGAGGCGCTGAGCGAGGTCCACGGCCGACTTCAGGTTTCCCGACCGGCAGATCATGCCGTGGTTGCCCAGGAGACAGGCGTTCCGGTCCTTCAACGCGGCTGCCGCGTCCCGGGCAAGCGTCTCGGTGCCGAAGGTCGAGTACGGCACGCATGGCACATCGTCGCCGCCGAACGACCCCACCAGGTAGTGAAAACCCGGTAGCGGCTCGTTGTGACAGGACAGGGCCACGCAATAGTCCGAGTGCGTGTGCACCACCGCCTGCGCCCTTTCGTGCTGCCGGTAGATCTCCGCATGCATTCGCCACTCGGACGATGGCTTGATGTCGCCTTCCCAGTCGCCGTCGAGCGAGACACGCACGATGCGTTCCGGCGCGATGTTCGCCTCCGACGCGCCGCTCGGCGAAATCAGCATGCCGTCCTCGAAACGACAGCTCAAGTTGCCCGACGACAGTTCGTTCAATCCGAGACCGGCCGAATAGCGGTAGCACGCCGTGATCTCTTCCCGAACCTGTGTTTCGTCGCTCATTTGTCCACTCCCCCACCCTGTTCCGATCGTCTCATGCGCTCGAA
>JAJEHK010000305.1 GCA_022823765.1 Alphaproteobacteria bacterium
CGATATTGCGGGATGATGCGCGTGTGGTTTGGGGTCGCCTGCCCCGCCCCACCAAACGGCCAATGGAGGGCCGACCGCGCATGGCGGACGATACCGAATATCGACAGATTGTCTATCGGCTGCTTCCCGGATCCCGGGAGAAGGCGCGCAGGCTGGCTGCCCTCGCGGGCGCCCGCCGCTTCGTCTGGAACACCATGCTCGACCAGCAGGAGCAGCTTGTCGCAGCGGCGAGACTGGCGGGGGCGGAACGGCTGCCTGGCGTTTCGTTCTTCACGCTCGGCAAGGCCTTCATCCAGCTTCGACGTGTCACGCCGTGGTTGCAGGAGATGCCGTGTGCGCCTGTGCGCTACACGCTCAAACACCAGGCGGATGCATGGCAGCAATACTTCAGGGGGCAAGGCGGCCGTCCGAAGTTCAAGCGGAGCGGGAACGACAGCGTGACGCTCCCGGACAACATCCGCATCCGTGACGGCAAGCTCCACGTCCCGAAGATCGGGCCGATGACGCTGCGGCGCAGGGGAGGCAATCCCTACCCCAAGGGCAAGCCGGTCCGCGCCGTCATCAGACAGATCGACGGCAAGTGGTATGCGACTGTCTGCTACAAGGTGGCGGCTGTCGAGCGGCCTGATGACGGCACGGTGACCGGCATCGACATGAATGCGGGCCAGGTGGCCACCAGCGACGGCGAGATCATGCCGGCGCCGGACACGGGCCGCCTTGAAGCGCGGTGCAAGCGGTTGCAGCGTAGGATGTCGCGCCAGAAGAAGGGCAGCAAGCGGCGTGAGCGCACCCGCCGCCGCCATGCCCGGGCAATGCGCAGGATGGCGATGAAACGGCGCAACTGGCAGCACCACGTGTCCCGCAAGCTGGCGAGCGGAACGGTCGTCGTGGAAGACCTCAACACCCGGGGCATGACCCGGAGTGCGAAGGGAACCGTCGGGGAACCTGGAACCGGCGTGCGTCAGAAGGCTGGCCTCAACCGCGCCATCCTTGCGACCGGCTGGAGCGGCTTGAGGGCGATGCTCGGCTACAAGGCTCCGCGCCTCATCGCGGTGAATGCGGCGCATACCAGCCAGATGTGTGCGGAGTGCGGCACGGCGGACGCCGCCTCGCGTCCGTCACAGGCAGTCTTTACATGCGTGGCGTGTGGCCATGCGCATGCGGACCTGAACGCGGCCCGCAACATCAGGCGTCGGGGACAGGCGCATCTGCACGGGGAGGGAGCGTTGCCGTCAGGCACTCCGATGATCCGTGAAACGGATCGGAGGTTGGCGGCGTGAGCCGTTCAGGCGACGATACAAGTCCCAAACAGTGACGATTTTTGCGCTGGCTACGGCACCCGGCCGGGCCGCCATCGCCGTGATCCGGGTCTCGGGCCCGGCTGCCGGCGAGACAGTGAGACAGCTCACCGGCAAGGATCCGCCTGCCGCCCGGCAGGCTGCGCGGCGCCAACTGCAGGACAGCCGGTCGGGAGACTTGATCGATCAGGCCCTGGTGCTGTGGTTTCCGGGACCTGCCAGCGTCACGGGAGAAGATGTGGCGGAATTCCACGTCCACGGCGGACGCGCGGTGGTGCACGGTGTTCTCGATGCCCTTGCGTCCGTACCCGGCGTGCGACCTGCGGAACCGGGGGAGTTCACCAGGCGGGCCGTGCTGAACGGCAAGATGGACCTTGTGGAAGCGGAAGCGGTGGCGGATCTCGTCGCCGCGCAGACGTCACGCCAGCGCCACCAGGCTATCGGTCAGCTCCAGGGGTTGCATTCGGCCCTCTATGACAGGTGGCGTCAGCGCCTCGTCGACGCCATGGCCCGCCTCGAGGCCGTGATCGACTTTCCCGACGAGGAATTGCCGGCCGGCCTCCTTGGCGAGAACACGGCGGTCGTCACGGCTCTCGAGGAGGAAGTGCGTGCCCATCTTGATGACGGACGCCGCGGCGAACGGCTGCGCGAGGGCTTGAGTGTCGTCATTCTCGGGGCGCCCAACGTCGGCAAGTCGAGTCTTCTCAACGCCCTTGCCGGGAACGAAGCAGCCATTGTTTCGGCGGAGGAGGGGACGACCCGGGATACTGTCGAGGTTACCATGGACATTGCCGGATTCGCCGTCTCCCTTGTCGACACAGCTGGGTTGCGTGAGGTTCCGCAAGGTGTTGAAGAAGAAGGGATTCGCCGGGCGTTGACGAGAGCGGAGGCGGCCGATCTGACGCTGCTCGTTGCCGATGCCAGCCGTTGGAACGAAACCTGGCGCCGCGTCGAAACCCATTGCGGCGAGAATGCGCTCGTCGTCGCCGGAAAGGCCGATCTCGCCCGTCCTCCCCCGGGGGTCCCCGGCCTTTCCGCGAAGACCGGAGAGGGGGTTGATCGTCTCATCGAGGCCATGGCGCAGCACTTCCGGCTGGCCTGGCAGGGAGCGGGCTTGTCTCCATCGCGCGCCCGGCACAGGGCTGCTCTTCTCCAGGTCGCCGACGCCCTTGCCCGCTACAGGCATGCGGAAACAGGCGACGTCACGCTGGCAGCCGAGGACCTGCGTCTGGCGGCCACGGCACTGGGGCGGCTCACGGGCAGGGTGGATGTCGAGGACCTTCTCGACGTGATCTTCTCGGAGTTCTGTATCGGAAAGTGAATGTTTCACGTGAAACAACGCTTTGACCCGCCGGCGCGCCATCACTACATTCCAGACATGACGCACGCCCTTTCTCATGATGTCATCGTCATCGGTGGCGGACATGCCGGTACCGAGGCAGCGGCGGCGGCGGCGCGGTGTGGCGCAGCGACACTTCTTGTGACCCTGCGCCGTTCGACCATTGGCGCCATGTCGTGCAATCCTGCCATCGGCGGCCTCGGCAAGGGGCACCTGGTGCGCGAGATTGACGCCCTGGACGGAGTCATGGGGCTGGCCATCGATCGCTCCGGCATCCAGTTCCGTCTTCTCAATGCCAGCAAGGGGCCAGCCGTTCGGGGTCCCAGAGCCCAGGCCGACCGGTCGCTCTATGCCCAGGCGGTCAGAGAAATACTTCAAGAACAACAAGGACTTGACGTTCTCGAAGGCGAAACGTCGGACCTGGTTGTAAGCCAGGCCGGCGAGATTGCCGGCGTCAGGCTCGCCGACGGCAGGGTCTGTCGTGGCCGTGCCGTGATTCTCACCACCGGAACCTTTCTGCGCGGGATGATTCACATCGGTGACGAGCGCTGGCCGGCGGGACGGATCGATGAGGACGCCACCGTGGCGCTCGCCGCGACGCTCGAAAGGCACCGTTTTTCCCTTGGACGGCTGAAGACGGGAACGCCGCCGCGGGTCGACGCAAGGACCATCGACCACGCTGCCCTGGAAGTCCAGCCGGGAGACGATCCTCCGCAACCGTTCTCGTGGCTGACCGACACCATCACCGTGCCGCAGGTTCCCTGTCATGTGACGGCGACCACGCAGGCCACGCACGATGTCATTCGCGCCAACCTTGACCGTGCGCCCGTCTACTCCGGCCGCATCGACGGTACCGGTCCGCGTTACTGCCCGTCCATCGAGGACAAGGTGGTGCGGTTCGGCGATCGGGAAGGCCACCGGATCTTTCTGGAACCCGAGGGGCTCCAGACCACGACGGTCTACCCGAACGGCATATCCACATCGTTGCCGCGCGACGTCCAGGAGGCCTTCATCGCCACGATACCGGGTCTGACCGGAGCGCGAATCCTGCGTCACGGCTATGCCATCGAGTACGACTACGTCGATCCGCGCCAGCTCGATCACGCTCTGCAGGCGCCGCGGATTCCGGGTCTGTTCCTGGCGCGCCAGATCAACGGCACCACGGGATACGAGGAGGCAGCGGGCCAGGGACTGGTCGCCGGAATCAACGCGGCGCGCTTCGCCGGAGACCTCCCTGGCGTCAGATTTGACCGGGCAGAAGCCTATCTCGGCGTCATGATCGATGATCTGGTCACACGGGGGGCCGCTGAACCCTACCGCATGTTCACGAGCCGGGCCGAGTACCGTCTCGTCCTGAGGGCCGACAATGCCGATCTGCGTCTCACGGCAAGGGGCCGCGAGGCCGGGTGCGTCGGTGAGACCCGGTGGCGCGTCTTTTCGCAACGCTGTCAGGAAGTCAGGGCGGCCATGACGCGGGCGTCCGAACTGCAGGTCAGTCCGGACGAAGCGCGCGCTGCAGGGTTCGATGTCAATCGGGATGGCCGTCGACGAAACCTGTTCGATCTCGCGGCGTCGGCCGCCGAGAACGATCGACGGTTGCTGGCCCTGTGGCCGGAGATTGCGTTCTGGCCGGATCATGCCATGGACCAGGTAAGAACTGCCGGTCGCTACCGGGGGTACCTGGGTCGCATGGAGGCGGACATTGCTGCCTTCCGGCGTGACGAGGCCCTCGCTCTTCCTTCCGGTCTCGATTACGCCCGAATTGGCGGACTGTCTGCGGAAATGCGCGAGACGATGTCAGCGATCCGTCCGGCCACGCTCGGACAGGCGGCACGGCTTCCCGGAGTGACACCTGCCGCCCTGCAGGCGCTGCTTCGCCATGTCAGGCGGAATGCGGCATGACCCGCAACGAGGTGTGCCGGCTGCTTGGCGCATCGCCGGAGACGTCCGAGCGGCTCGCCGCCTATGTTGCCGTTCTCGGGGAATGGCAACCGCGTCTCAAGCTCATCGGCCCCGGTACGGTCGACGAGATATGGTCGCGGCATGTCCTCGATTGCGGACAGATTGCCCGTTATGTCCCGCCGACATGCCGGCGCCTCGTCGATCTCGGATCGGGCGCCGGTCTGCCCGGCCTGATTCTCGCCATCATGGGGGTTGCCGGCGTCGAGATGGTGGAGCGGGATGAGAGCAAGGTGGCGTTTCTTCATGCCGCAGCCAATGTCTGTGATGTCGATGTCGGAATTCACGGCATGCCCATCGAGAATCTTCCACGCGGACAGGCTGACGTCGTGACGGCCCGCGCCCTGGCTCCCCTCGAGGTTCTCCTGCCCATCACGGCCTCCTTTCTGGGTGAGGCCTCCGTAGCCATTTTCCCCAAGGGAAAGTCCGTGGATGACGAGCTGAAGTCCGCCGCCCGTGAATGG
>JAJEHK010000032.1 GCA_022823765.1 Alphaproteobacteria bacterium
CGTGACGCACGATCTCTCCGTGGTGGCGCAGATCGCCGATCGCATTGTCGTGCTCTATGCCGGCGAGATTCAGGAGTACGGGTCGGCCGACCAGATCGTGAATCAACCTGGCCACGACTATACGCGTCGTCTCATGGCGGCCGTGCGGCCACCACCGGAGGCCGGGCAGGGTGACGAGACGACCGGCGAGCACCGCCGCGATGTACCGGCCTTGGAGGTGAGGGACCTGACGGCGGGTTATGGCAAGGTGAACGCAGGAAGGCCGGCCATTCCGGTTCTGCAGGACATCCGCATTACCCTCGAACGCGGCCATTCCCTGGGGGTGATCGGTGAATCGGGCTGCGGCAAGTCGACCCTGGCGCGCGTCATCTCGGGACTGCTGCCAGCAGCCCGGGGCGAGGTGCTGCTCGACGGCGAGGCGCTCTCGCCAGGGCTTGAGCAGAGACCCCGCCACCAGTTGCAGAAGATCCAGTTCGTCTTTCAGATGGCGGATACTGCGCTCAATCCGCGGCAGCGCATCGACCAGATTCTCGGACGCCCCCTGGATTTCTACTTCAGCATGTCGCGCAAGGACCGGCGCCGCCGCATTGCCGAACTTCTCGACATGGTGGAACTGCCACAGGAGTTTGCCGGTCGCTATCCCGAGGAGCTGTCGGGAGGCCAGAAGCAGCGCGTCAACCTGGCACGGGCCTTGGCGGCGACCCCGGAGATCCTGTTGTGCGACGAGGTCATCTCGGCCCTCGATTCAATCGTTGGCGCCAATGTGATCGAACTTCTCAAGCGCTTGCGCAAGCGGCTTGGCGTGTCGTTCGTCTTCATCAGTCACGATCTCTCCACGGTGTCGTCCTTCGCCGACGATATTGTGGTTCTCTATGCCGGACGCGTTGTCGAGCAGGGAACGGCGGATCATGTGCTGTCGCCTCCCTGGCACCCCTATACAAGATTGCTGATCTCGTCGGTCCCCGAACTGCGTATCGGCTGGCTCGAGCAGACCATGCAAACCCGGGAGGCCAAGGCCGGGATCGATCGAGTCGTCGAGATTATCGAGGTCGGGTGCCCGTTCCACACGCGCTGTCCCCTTGCCATAGCCGGCACCTGCGACCGCGAAACTCCGCCGGTCCGAAATCTTGACGGAGGCCACCGGATCGAGTGCCACCGGACCGAGGACGAGTTCCGATCCTGGTCCTCATGACGGCGGGCCAGCGTTCCTGAACCACCCATGACGGGAGAGTGACGTGCAGGACCATGTCAGGGTTGTCATTATCGGCGGCGGGGTGGTCGGCTGCTCCATCCTCTTCCACCTTGCCCGGCACGGGTGGAAGGAAACCCTGCTCCTGGAGAGAAGCGAACTCACATCGGGGTCGTCCTGGCATGCCGCGGGACAGATACACACCATCTCGTCTGATCCCAACATCTCGAGACTCCAGGGATACACGATCAATCTCTACGCCGAACTCGAGGAGTTGTCCGGTCAGTCCGTAGGCCTCCACAACACGGGAGGCTTCTATCTCGCCTCCAACGACGCCTGGCACGATTATCTCAAGCGGGAGCGATCCAAGGCCCGGTACATGGGTCTGGATCAGGAATTCATCAGCGTCGAGGAAGCGGCCAGGCGCCATCCGCTGATCGACCCCTCCCGCTACATCGCAGCCCTGTGGGATCCGCTTGATGGCGACATTGACCCCTCCGGTGTGACTCATGCCTACGCGCGGGCGGCGCGTGTCCTTGGCGCAGATTTTCGCACGCACACCCCGGTCGTGGAGACCAGACAGCGCGCCGACGGAACGTGGGACGTGGTGACGGAGTCCGATACCGTTCACGCCGAACACGTGGTCAATGCAGCCGGGCTCTGGGCACGCGAAGTAGGACGGATGGCCGGCATCCACCTGCCCGTTCAGCCCATGGAACACCATTACCTCATCACCGAGGACATCCCGGAGATCGTCGAACGGGAGGAACGCTTGCCGGCGGGGATCGACTACGAGGGCAACATGTACTTTCGCCAGGAGCGAAACGGCATGTTGCTCGGGACCTATGAACCGCATGCCACGCCCTGGTCCGTTGGCGGAACCCCGTCGGACTTCGGCCACGAACTCCTTCAGCCGCGGCTCGACAACATTGCCGACAGGCTGGAACTCGGGTTTGAGCGTATTCCCGCACTTCGCGAGGCCGGTATCAGGAACATCATCAACGGTCCCTTTACGTTCGGTCCCGATGGCAATCCGATGATCGGTCCTGTTCCTGGCATGAGGAACTACTGGGTGGCCGTTGGCGTGATGGCCGGATTCTGCCAGGCAGGCGGTGTGGGTCTGTGCATGGCCGAGTGGATGATCGCAGGTGAACCCGGAATCGATGTCTGGGCCATGGATATCGCGCGCTTCGGCGACTTCGCGACACCGGACTGGGGAACCACCAAGAGCGCGGAAAACTACGAACGCCGGTTCGTCATGACCTTTCCCAACGAGACGCTGCCCAAGGGGCGCCGCCAGATGACGACGGCGCTCTACGACAGGCTCACCTTGAAGGGTGCTGTCTGGGACCAGGCGTTCGGCCTGGAGCATGCGCTGTGGTTTGCCGACGGTGCCGATGACGCTTTCGAGGACCCCACATTCCGCCGTTCGCGGGCCCATCACTACGTCGCCAGGGAAGTCGGCGCCGTGCGCACGAAGGTGGGAGTCATCGAGATCGCCAACTTCGCCAAGCACGAGTTTCGGGGTCCGGGCGCGAGATCCATGCTCGACCGTCTGCTGGCCGGACGCGTGCCGGGCCCGGGCCGGCTGACCCTGACGCCGATGCTGACAGCCAGCGGCAGGCTCGGCGGCGACCTTACCGTAGCCTGCCTGGCGGAAGACCGGTTTGCCGTCATCGGGTCAGGCGTGATGCAGAACGCCCATCGCCGCTGGTTCGAGGCGGCGCTTCCGGAAGCCGGCGTCAGCTACCGCAACATGTCGGCGGACCTTCACGGCATCGCGTTGTCGGGACCGTCGTCGAGAGACCTGCTGGCGGCGCTCACACGTGATGATGTGTCGGCCGGGGCGCTCAGGTTCCGCGATTGCCGCGAAACGGTCGTGGGTGGCGTGCCCGTGCTGCTCAACCGCATCTCGTTTTCCGGCGAACTCGGCTACGAGATCTACACGCCGCCGTCATACCTGATGCGGCTTGCCGAAGAGGTCGAAAGGGCAGGGGTCGACCATGGCCTGCGCTGGTATGGCGCCCGGGCCCTGATGAGCCTGCGGCTCGAGAAGTCGTGGGGGGTGTGGGGTCTCGATTACCGGCCCGATTTCACGGCTGCCGAGAGCGGTCTCGATGTCTTCATCGACTGGACGAAGGACTTCGTCGGCAAGGAGGCGGCGTTGAGGATGAGGGAAGATGGGCCCTCCAGGAAGCTGGTCACGATGAGGGTCGAGACCGACGACATCGACGTCTCGGCGGACGAGGCCATACTCAAGGATGGCGAGGCCATCGGATACGTGTCGTCCGGGGGGTTCGCCCACAATTCGAAGGCGTCGGTGGCGATGGGCTACGTGCCGACGGAGCTCGCTGCAGGCGATACGGCCCTGGAGGTCGAGATCAACGGTGAGCGCTATCCGGCCCGGGTCCTGGGACAGTGTCTCTGGGATGCCAACGGCGGCCGGATGCGTTCCTGATCAGGGAAAGACGGCAACGGGACGACCCAGGCCATTGTAGTCGGGTTTGACGCCAAGCCCCGGAGTGTCCGGCGCGAAGAGCCGGCCTTCGGCGACCCGGGGCGGGGGCGTACCGCAGGCAACCGTGTTGTAATTGTGCAGGTCGGTCGTGCTCAACTGGAGGGCGGCCGGGGTCGAGGCTGCGAAGTGGGCACAGGCGGCCGTGCAGATCTCGCCACCCCATGTGTCCTCGCAGACGACTTCAATGCCGTGCGCCACGAGGAAGTCACGTGCCCGGCGGGCCTTGGTGAGACCGCCGAGGTTGGAGATCTTCAGACACACGACTTCGGCCGAGCGGTCGGCGACAATGCGCGCGGCAACGTCCAGGCCGGTGACGCATTCGTCGAGTTTCATGGGATGATCGCAACGGCTGCGAACCTGCAGGCATTCGTCATAGGTCAGGCACGGCTGTTCGATGATGACGTCAACATCGCGGATGGCCCGGACCACGCGCACCGCGTCATGAACCGAATATGCTGTATTGGCGTCCGCAAAGGCCGTTTCCCCCGGCCGGAGCAGGCCGGCGACTGTGCGGATTCGCTCGATGTCGCCGTGGGAGTCCTGACCGATCTTGATCTGGAACTGGCGGTAGCCCGCCCGCCGGTGAGCCTCCATCTCCTCGACTGTTGCCTCAAGCGGCTTCTGGGGCACCACCCTGTACATGGGCGCACCGTCGGTGAGCCTGCCTCCCAGGAGCGTTGACACCGGTAGTCCGACAGCCTTGCCAAGGATGTCCCAGCACGCGGCATCGAAGGCGGACTTGGCGTACCCGTGCCCCTTGAGGGCCATGTCCATGGCCTGTTCGACGGCGCCTGTCTGCAACGGATCAAGACCGATGACCGCGCGGGCAAGGGCCGGTGCACAGGCGAGAATGCCCTGCGCATGGGCGGCAAGGTACGTGGAGCCGAGCGGGCATGATTCGCCGCATCCCACGAGCCCGCTGTCGGTCTCGAGGACCACCACCGTCGTCCTCGCGATATCGAGACTGCATCCCGGACCCCAGGCGTAGCGGCCGCCGACATACGGCAGATCCATCTGGTAAACCCTGACGGTGGCGATCTTCATGGCTCCGTACCCCACCCTCTGTACCGACAATGAACAGTGCCATGGCCCGATCCGGAAAGTCACCGGTCCCGTCAGGTTCCCGGGCGGTCCCCGACAAACACGATCGGCGCAGTCACGACGAACAGGAGGAAGACGTCCGCGGCAATGAGTCGACCCGGCATGCCGACGATGAACCGAACGCTCATGGAGCAACGGCGACATCCTCGGAACAGTGGTCGGGAAGCGGCGCCACCGTGCGACATGTGATTCCGGCCAGGACATCGTCGTTCCATGCCTGGCGGCTGATCGCGCCGGACGGATTCGGCAACGCATTGCCAGAGAACGGTTGTGTGAAAACATATTCTCTGTTACATATTCGCATATGAGAACAACCGTAGATGTCAATGACGAGCTGTTGCGGGCCGTCAAGGTCTATGCCGCGGGCGAACGCATGACGCTGAAAGCCGCGTTCGAGCGGGCGCTTCGGGGCCTTCTTGCCGGGCCCGCCGCCGCCGATGCAGATGCGCCGCCGATCCCGGTGTTCGGCGGGCAGGGCGTGCAGCCGGGCGTGGACTTGGCGGACAGCGCGACGCTTCAGGAACTCATGGATGCAGAGCCCTGACGTCAACGTCCTCGTGTCCGCCTTCCGCACGGACTCCGAGCATCATGCACTCTGCCGCAGGTGGCTGATCGAGGCGTCGGTGGGCCGGGAGCGACTCGGCCTTTCCGAACTTGTGCTGAGTGGCGCGCTCCGGGTGCTGACACATCCCCGGATCTTCCATCCGCCGACGCCGTACGATCGGGCGCTGGACTTTGTCGACAGCTTGCTCTTGCAGCCGGCGGCGGAAAGGCTGCGTCCAGGCGGGGGGCACTGGCGCATGTTTCGCGACCTTGCGGCGAAACTCCGGCTGACGGGAAACAGGCTACCGGATGCCTATCATGCCGCACTCGCGATGGAGCACGGATGCGAATGGGTGACTCTCGACCGAGGCTTCTCGATATACCCTGGCCTCGGCGTGCGGAACCTGCTCGACGATTGACGGAATCGGACCAACTTCCGTTCGGCTGTTCAGGCAAGGATGCTCAACTGACGCCGGGGAAGGTTCGGCACCTCACCCTTGCCCGGTACTCCCGCCCGCTTCTCCGGGGCCCATTCTCTTGGCGCTATCCTTGTCGTACACAATCTGGCGCCAGAGAAGCATCGGGACGATGAAGGTGAAGCGGATCCATGCCCCGGGATCTGCCCGGCCGCGATCCGGACCGGCGTTGTCAGGCTTCGCGGCGACCTTCGACAAGCATGACCAGCGCCGGCAACACGAACAGGGTGAAGATGCCAGCCGCAATGAGTCCTCCCAGCATGCTGACAACGAAGGGAACGAGGAACAGGAGTTCATCGCTGCGCTCGTAGAGCAATGGCGACAGACCCAGCACGGTCGTCAGGGTGGTCAGGAATACGGCGCGAAAGCGGTCGCGCGTGGCTGCAGAAGCGGCAGCGATTGCCGGGAGGGCCGCATTCTCCCTGCGGATCACGTTGTAGCGGTGGAGAAGCAATGCCATGTCGTTCACGATGACTCCAGCCACCCCGATCATGCCAAAGAGGGAGATCGCCGTCAGATGCCAGCCGAGCAGCCAGTGCCCGAACACTGCGCCCGCGAATGCCATCGGCAGGCCGACGACCACGACGAGCGGCTTCCAGTAGCTGCGGAGGAAGGACGCCATGATCCCGTACATGACAATGAGAACAATCGGGACGAGAGTCCCGAGCGTCTCCAGCATGTCCTGCTCGTCCCGCGCTCCGGCATCCCGCGAGATTGTCAGGCCCGGATACTTCGACACCAACCCGGGAAGGAAGTCGTTCGCGATCTTCCGTCTGGCCTGAATCGGCGTGATCGTGCCGAATTCGGTGTACGCGCTGACCAGCGCAGCCTGCTTGCCGTCGATACGGGTGCGGGTCGCGAGTTCGCGCGTTTCCGTGATGTCCGCCACGATGGCAAGCGGAATTTCGCGACCGTTGGGCAGCACGATCCGTTCGTTCGCCAGATCCGCCACGCTTCTTCGCTGGTCTGCCGGATAGCGGACCACAACCCTGATCTCGTCGCGACCGCGCTGAATCCTCTGGACCTCGAGTCCGTGGAAATGGCTCCGCAGCTGTTTGCCGACCATCAACGGTGTCAATCCGGCGGCCTCGCCTGCCGGTGTCAGTGCGAAACCCAGATGGCGTTTGCCGGGCGACAGGCTGTCTGACAGGTCGTAGAGGCCGGGAATGGCCGACATGTAGTCCCTGAGTTCGCCCGCCGCCAAGGCCAGTGTCTGCGAGTCGTCATGAAGGAGAGCGTAGGCGACAGTGGGTTTGGTCCGGAAACGCGTGGTCAGGAACGTGACCGAGTCAAGGTTCGGCATGGTGCCGACTGCCTGGCGCCACAACTGTTCGATCTCGTCCGGAGACGCCGTTCTGAAGGGCCGATCATGGAGTTGCAGCCGGACCGACGCAAGATGGCTGCGGATGGAGACGTCCTCGCCGGTCCGTGATGAGCCAAGACTACCGGGATTTCCTGCAATGACGCTGATCGACTTGATCGCCGTTCCTTCGAACTGTCCGTTGATTTCACTGGCGGCCTCGGCAAAACGGCGCGCTGTCGCGACCGTATCCCCGAAAGGCGCACCCACGGGCAATGCGATGTCGGCCTGAATCGTGTTTCCGAAAAGGGCCATCTTGTCGAAGATGATCACCGGAACGTTCTCTGACCTCACGAGCCAGAGAGCGGCGAGTATGAAGACGAATCCAAGAGCGAAGGTCAGGAAGACATGACGGATGGACCACGAAACAGCGGGTAACACGACAGCGTCCCGGAACTCGCCGAATCGTTGCCGGAACTGTTCCTGGATGCCTCGAAGAGGGTCAAGGCTCCATGGCCGGTCATGGGAAAGATGGGATGGCAGGATGAGAAATGCTTCGACGAGGGAGACGAAGAGAACGAACATGGCGACAAACGGGAAGACCTGGACCAGTTGGTAGTTCCCTGCCGTGACGAAGAGGAACGGCACGAAGGCGATCACGGTTGTCAGGACGCCGACCGCGATCGGGCCGGCGACGGCCCGTAAGCCGGCAAGCGCCGCATCCGGGCCGCGTTTTCCCTTCTCGTGTTCCGCCGCGACACTCTCCCCCACCACGACGGCATCGTCGACAACAATGCCGATCAGCAGAAAGAACGCGAACAGCGTTCCCATGTTGAGGGTCAGGTCCGCACTGTCAAAGAACACAAGCGAACCGACAAAGGACAGAGGAATTCCGATCGTCACCCAGAACGCGATGCGAAGATCGAAGAACAGGATCAGGCACACCAACACCAGGACCACCCCGATGGCGCTATTGCGGATAATCTCGGAGAAGCGGTCGAAGACCGGTTCGACCCTGTTGCTCCAGACTGCGACCTCCGTCCCGACGGGCGGCTGGTAGCTGGCAAGCCAGCCCTCGACACCCTCCGCGATGTCAACGAGTGACTGATTTCGGGAGGCCTCGATTCTCACGAAGATCGTCGGCTTGCCGTCGACTTCGGAAAGGATGTCGTCCCCGACAAAGCCGTCGGTGAGGGTCGCCACATCGCCTAGTCTCACGATGGTGCCGTCATCCCGGGTGATCAGGGGAATATGCCCGAAATCCTCGGCGATCTCCTTCTTGCCGAAGGAGTGGAGAACCACACTGCCCGAGTCGGTTCGCAATTCGCCGAGTGTCAGATTGACCGAGGCCCGGCGAAGCTCTGTCGCCACTCGGGACATGGTCAGGTTGTAGTGGCGCAGTTCCTCCTCGTTGATCTGAATGGAGATTTCCCTCGCGCGTGTCCCATTCAGCCGGACCACGGAGACAGAAGGCAGCGCGAGCAGATCGTCGCGGATGCCTTCGGCCACCTGGCGCAGGGCGTGCTCGGACAGGACAGATGACGATACCGACAATGTCATCACTTCGCCGGAGATCTTCTTGATTTCTATCGCCTGGTGCTCGGCAGAAGCCGGTGGAAATCTCTCGATGCTGTCGACGGCGTTCTTGACATCCGCAAGCACCGCATCCTCGTCGGCGAAGGTCTCAAGTTCGACCTCGACCCGGGCGATGCCCGACGATGCCGTACTGACGACTCTGGCGACCCCTGGAAGACCGACCACGCTTTCCTCGATGCGCCGATTGATATCCTCCTCGATCTCTCCGGGAGAGGAACCGGGCGACGCTATGGTGATGGAAATGGTCCGCAGATCGAGTTCCGGGAGCGACCGGATGTTGAGGTTGAGGCCGGCAGTGATCCCTCCCAGAATCAGCAACGCCATCAGAAGGTGACCGGCGATGGGATTCCCGACGAAGTAGGCTGTCAGTCCTTTCTTCACGATGCCCCCCGCCCTGGCGAATGCGTCGTATCGCCGGTGTTGCGTGTCTGCACGGCCCTTCGCAGCCCTCTAGTTCTCCGCCGGTGCCGGGGTCGGCACGACCTTCATGCCTTCGCTGGCGCTGGCGAGGGCGCCAACGACCACGCCGTCGCCGGCATCGAATTCCCTCACCACCCATCCGGCGGCGGTCCAGGTCACGGTTTCAGGTGATTCCATGTCGAGAACGCCGTTTCTCACCACCCAGACCGTGTTCCGGTCCCTGGCCGCGGATTCCGGCAACAGGAAGACACCGGGTTGTTCGGGTCCTGTGATGTCGACCCGGGCAAAGGTGCCGGGCAGGGGCCATTGCGTCTGTGAACCGGGCTCCGCAAACTCGAGGAACACAGCCGTGAGACGGGATTCGGGGGCGACCACGGACGACGTGCGGACCACCCGGGCTTCATATGTGCCCGATGCCGTGTGGACCTGGGCGGACCGCCCGACGACCGGTGCGAGCATCGAAAGGTCCGCCGGGTCGATCGGGGCACGGATCTGCAGAGCGTTCCGGCGATAGACGAGCCCCAGCTTCGACGAACGACCTGCCGTTGCAGCCGGCCCCGCCATTTCACCGACTTCGACATCCGTCGCAATCACCTGGGCGTCAAAGGGGAGCGAAATGGCAGTGCGCGCGAGTTGCAATTCGGCCAGCTCGAGCGCTGCCTGCGCCTGTCCAAGCCTTGCCTGGGCCCGTTCGACCCATGGTGCACGGCGGAGTGTGTCGGGAATGTCTGCGCCGGGATTGTCACGGACAAACAATCGAACGCTCTCCTCGACTTCGGCCTCGACAATGGCACGTTCCGCCTCGGCTTCGGCGACGGCCATCCTTGCCATCTCGACATCGATTTCGAAGGTGCGCGGATCGATCATGATGAATGGCGTGTTCGCCGGGATCATTCCGCCTTCGTTGAAGTCGGGGGATACCCAGACGACACGTCCATCGACTTCGGCCCTCACCCTGGTGCGCCTTTGGGCTCGCACCGTCCCGGTCACACGCACCGTGAGGACATGTGTGGTGGTGGTCGGATGGACGACGCTGACGACCGGTGTTGCTTGCGTGGAGGCCTCGGTCGGGCCTTGTTCCACGCGATCCGGCGCCTGGGCCAGATAAAGCGCAATGGCAACCGCCGCAACAATCGCGGCAATCTGGGCAAGGCCCATCCATCCCCGCCGTTTTGGGGGACTGGTCGGGGTCGTCGATTCCTGTGGCATCACATTATCCGCCTGTGGTCGGCTTCCGGACTGTCCGGAAGCGCACGTCACAACGTCCGAAAACCTGGAGTCCCTGCTTTCCCGTCAACCACATCACGTGAAATCGTCTGGCTGCCGTTCGCCAGGGTGAACCGTACTGAAGATATTCATGCAGGTCACCTCCGTTCGTACTGTGCATTGCCGAACAGGATGTTGCGCTCCTCATCCGTCATGTCTGCCGAGCGCTGGCGGTCGCCCAGAACCGCACACCCTCGAGCGACCGCAGGGCGCGCTTCCAGGCGCTGCTGCCAACGGATCACGTTCGGGAATTCCGCCGGATCGACCCCCTGGCGTTCGATGGAGCGTGTCCAGGGGTAGGTCGCCATATCGGCAATCGAGTAGTCTTCCGCCACGTAGTCGGCTTCGCCCAGCCTCTTGTCCAGGACGCCGTAGAGACGCCCGGTCTCGTTCGTGTAGCGATCGATTGCGTAGGCGATCGGTTCGGGCGCGTAGTTTCGGAAGTGGTGGCACTGGCCGAACATGGGTCCGACGCCGCCCATCTGGAACATCAGCCATTGCATGACGAGAGTGCGGCCACGGGTATCGTCGGGCATGAAGCGCCCGGTCTTTCCGGCGAGATAAACCAGGATGGCGCCCGATTCAAAGATGCTGATCGCTTCCCCATCAGGCCCGTCGTGGTCGACGATGGCCGGCATCCTGTTGTTGGGGCTGATGGCAAGGAATGCGGGATCGAACTGATCGCCACGGCCGATGTCCACGGGAATGACGCGGTAGGCGAGGCCGGTCTCCTCCAGCATGATGTGGACCTTGTGCCCGTTGGGTGTCGGCCATGTGTAGAGATCGATCATCTTCGCTTCCAAGCGTCAAGCTTGTGCACCACAAGCCTTGCGATTGCCAGGGATGCTGTCAATCCCGGTGACTCGATTCCGAAGAGATTCACAAGACCGCCGGTTCCGTGTTCCTCGGGACCGTCGATCCGGAAGTCCGAGTCTCCCGATGTCCGCAGCTTGGGACGGATGCCGCTGTAGTCGGGAGCCAGGGCATCATCGGGAAGGCCGGGCCAGTAGCGGCGCACGGCATCGCGGAATGCGTGTGCACGGGCCGGGTCGACGTCAAAGGAGATATCGTTCACCCATTCCACGTCCGGGCCGAACCGGCAGCGGCCGGCAAGATCGAGGGTGGCGTGAACGCCGAGACCGCCGGCGACCGGTGTCGGATAGACGAGACGGGAGAAGGGCGAGGGACCTGACAGGGTGAAGTAACTGCCCCTGGCGAGATGGAGTGCCGGAACATGAAGGGGATCGAGCCCGGTGGTCACTGATGCGAGGTGTTGCGCCCCGAGACCGGCGGCATTCACCAGTTCCCGCGCCTCCAGAATCAGGGACTCCCTGCCTTCAACCGTGACAAGCAAGGCATTCGCCCCGGCGACAATGCTGCGGACAGGCGAACCCAGGGCGAGCCATGCGCCGGCGGCTTGGGCTTCTCCCAGCAAGGCGAGCATCAGGCCGTGACTGTCGATGATGCCGGTTGATGGCGACAGGAGGGCGCCCCGCGTCTCCAGTTCGGGTTCAAGAGTGGCCACATCCGCCGCCGCCAGGAGCGCGAGGTCGTCAACGCCGTTGGCCATGGCCCGCTGCCTGAGCCTCGAGAGGACGTCATGATCATCGTCACTGACGGCGACGATCAGCTTGCCACAGGCGCGGAACTCCACATGACGTGATCGGCAGTAATCGTAGAGCAGGGTCCTGCCGGCGACACACAGGCGGGCCTTCAGGCTTCCGGGCGGATAGTAGATGCCGGCATGGATGACTTCGCTGTTGCGCGACGAGATGCCGGTTCCCATGGCGTCGGCGGCATCAAGCACCATGACCTCGCGCCCGCTTCTGGCCAGTTCGCGCGCTGACGCAAGACCGATGACACCGGCGCCAACGACGACCGTTTCAACGCTCTCCACGCGGTTTCAGCCTCCCCTTGCTTGCGAAGTCGAGGTCACCGGCAATCCTGTTGACATTCTGCAGGTGAATGACCGCTCCCAGGTGTTGAGTGTCAGTGCCGCAGGTGCGACAACACGATGGGCAGAATGGCCATGCACGCCCGGTCATGGCAAGCACGTCCCCGGCATCAGGATCACGGCGGCCACAGGTTCATGCAACAACTCGTCTACGTCTTCGCCGTCATCGTTCAGGGCACCGCGTGGGGCGCCCAGTTCACGATGCTGAAACTGGCTGCAGAGGGAGGCTACGGCGAGTTGACGGTGTTGTTCATCGCCATGTTTCTCGTCAGCTCCTGCTACTTCGTGATTCTCCTGGTGCGCCGGTCCCCGTTTCGCCTGACAACGAAGTCCCTGGAGTTCTTCGCCGTCACCGGGTTTCTCGGCTATGCCTTGCCATTGGCGGCCGTGCTCTATGCCGCACCGTACCTGCCGGCAGGCGTCATCACGCTGATCATCTGCTTCACGCCGATGGTCTCGATCGCCGTGGCGATTCTCGCCCGGACAGAGCGGGTGTCGAGAACCAGACTGGTGGCGGTGGCGCTGGGCATGACCGCTGCCGTCATGGTGCTGGTGCCACAGCTTTCGCTGCCAGGCCTGGGGGTTCTGGAATGGATGCTGCTCGTCGGCCTCGTGCCGCTCTGCTACGGCGTCGAATCGATCTATGTCGACAGGCGCTGGCCCGAGGGTTTCGACATCTGGCAGGTCGGGTTTGGCGAGGCTGCAGCCGCCATGATTCTCGTGGCGCCGCTCGTCATCGTGTTCGGTGAACCATGGCCGGGTCTTGCATGGACCACGGCCGAGGTCGGTATCGTGCTCTTTTCCCTGATCGGTCTTGTCGAGATCGTTCTCTACTTCTGGCTCATAAGCCGGACTGGCGGAGTGCTGGTCAATTTCTGCGTGTTCGCCGCCCTCTTTGCCGGAATTGCCTGGGGCATGATCATCTTCGGTGAGCGCCACGACGTGTCGGTCTGGGGCGCCGCCGCGGTGTTGCTGGCGGCCATGGCACTGCTGACACGCGAGACCGTGAGAGAGGCCAGGACCACCGGTTGACGTGCCGATTTCCCTCAGCGCACGAGACTGCGGGCAATGACGACGTTCTGGATCTCGGTGGCTCCGTCGAGCCATTGGGTCATCCGGGCGCAGGCAAGATGGCGTGCCAGGGAATGACCGTCATCTCCACGAAATCCCCGGGCGCCCATGACCTGCATGCAGTCGCTGATCGCTTTCCAGGCCACCCGTGTGGCGAACTTCTTGGCATGGGCGCACGCCACCTGGACATCCTCGCCGCTCTCGAAGGCGGCGGTGGCATCGCGGGTCAGCAATCGTGCCGCCCTGAGGTCCGTCGCGACATCGGCCAGCATCCACTGCACCCCCTGAAAGTCGCCGATCGTGCGGCCGAATGCGCCCCGGGACGCCACGGCGTCAAGCGTCTGGTCGAGCGCCGCCCCCACCATGCCGCAGCACATCGCGGCGACTCCGGCCCGGGCAGCATTGATGCCCCGCATCGCTGTCCGGAAGGCGTCGCCGGGGGAGAGGATCATCGCCGCGTGGTCCACCCGCACCGACGAAAAGCTGAATCCGCACACCCCGGCGGAATGGCCGCCGAGAAGCGTGTAGGGGTCGGTTCGCGCAATGCCCGGGGTGTCGGCGTCAACGATGAAACCGGCGATGCCGCGCCACCCCTGGGATGGATCGGTCTGCAGGAAGACCAGCAGGACCCCCGCGGCCACGCCATTGGTGACCCAGGCCTTTTCCCCGTCGATCACCCAGTGGCCGCCGTCGGGACGCGCCGATGCGGTGATGGCCGCGGCATCGCTGCCGGCGCCGGGTTCGGTGAGAAGGAAAGCGCCGATTCGCCTTGCATGGAGGAGGTCGTCGAGATGGCGCGAAATGAGATTATCCCTCCCGGACCGCGCAAGGCTGGCTGTCATGTTGGCGTGGACCTTGAGAGCGAAGGCATGGCCGAAGTCCTCGGCAGCGATTCGCGAAACGATGTCGCAGGCATCACCCAGAGCCAGTCCGAGACCCCCTGATTCCCGTGGCGTCAGCATGCCGGCCAGACCCGATTTGCCTGCCTCACGCATGGCATCGAGCGGATAGCTCCGGGCGCTCTCCCAGGCAGCAGCATCTCTGGCAACGCGAGCGCAATGGGCCTCCAGCGCGGAACCGGTCATCCGTTGCATCCTTCTGGCTGGCGGCGGACTTGTGCCGCAATCCGCCGCGACCCTCAAGCCCGGAGGCTGCCGTCAAGGCGCATGAACGGCGATGACTGCGCGCCACTCGCCGGAACGTCGCATGGATCTTCGGTCCCACGCGTCCACTCAAGGCCGATTGCGGATGGTGCGTCGGACAACAGTTCCTTCGAGCGGCTCTACGATGTGTACAGCCTCGAATGGGCTATACAGGGAACAGGGATGCGTACCAGCATCGACATTGATGACACCCTGATGGCGCAGGTCACGGGGTCGGGCGAATACAAGACCGGGAAAGCAGCTGTCGAGTAAGGTCTGTGCTTGTTGGCTCAGGCAAGGGCACAGGGACGGTTAGGCGCACTGCGTGGCCGGCTCAACCGGGAAGGTTCACTCGACGACATGCGGAAGGACCGATAATTGTTGTCGATTCCCCGGTTCGGATCGACTACTGCAACGCCATGAACTCGCGCGAGACGGCTTTGCTTGACCATGTTCCCGGCAGCGACGCGGCCGCCCTCGGAGATCCCGTGGTGACGGCCGAGGTCTTGCAGGGTTTTCGCGACGACCGCGAACTCCACGTCGCGCAGTCGGTGCCGGACACGCTCGATTTCCAGCCGATGAAGATGCGTCAGCCGGTTCGGCAACAGACTGAAAGCCATCCCTGCGGCCATCGCGCACGACCGATGTTCCGGCGGGCGAATGCCGCCGACGGGGCACGCAGGGAGGGGGCGCCGCCTGCATGGCACATCACGATGCCATGGCCTACAGTCGGACTGCCGCCATCGCCCCTCGAGAACTGCAGCAGTGGTTCGGACCGTGACAATGTCGCCACGTCATTGTGATGTGCCTTCGCTTGTCGCCGATGTCGGCGGCACCAACACGCGGGTCGCACTCGCCGAAGGATCAACCGTGCTTCCCGATTCGGTTCGCAAGTACCGGAATGCCGATCATCCGGGCGTTGTGTCGTTGCTCGAGCATTACCTGGCGACGGCAGGCAGGGTTGCGTGCAGCATGGCCTGTGTCGCCGTCGCCGGCCCGGTACGCGATGGCGTCGCCGAACTCACCAACGTTGATTGGCGCATTGACAGCGAGGGGATTTCCCAGGTCACCGGAGCAAGAACCGTCGCGCTCCTGAACGACCTGCAGGCCGAGGGCCATGCCCTGGATCATGTCGCGCCCTCGTATCTGCGCGAGATCATGCCACGGTCCGGTGCCGGCAGCAGTGCAGCCCAACTCGTGATCGTTGTCGGCACCGGCTTCAACGCTGCGGTGATTCATCGACTTGCTCCGGGACGCTACGTGGCAGAGGCCGAAGCCGGTCATGTCAACATGCCTGTCGGCAACGATGCGGATCTGCGCCTTGCACAGTTCATCGAGGCAAGAAACGGATTTGCCGATGTCGAGGACGTCTTGTCAGGACGCGGGATCGAAACCATCGACGCCTGGCTCGGGCATCGGGAGGACGCGCGCTCGAGGATGTGCGCCACAGAAATCGTGCAGGCACTTGGCAGCTGCGACCCACGCGCCGAAGCGACGTTGCGTGTCTTCGTCCGTCTGCTTGGGGTGGCCGCCGGCAATCTTGCACTCACCACCCTGCCATTCGGCGGAATTTACCTGGTGGGCGGAGTGTCCCGCGCCATCGCTCCCTATCTGACGGATCTCGGCTTTGCCGGGGCGTTCCGTGACAAGGGTCGTTTCAGTGGCTTCATGGGGAGTTTCGGTGTCTCGGTCATCGAAGATGATTGCACGGCGCTCACCGGGTGCGCGAGCTACCTCGAATCCAGTTTCTGACACCCCGTCAGTTGCCACGTGGCCCCGCATCAAAGCCGGGACCTTTCCGTCTTCTGTCATGCAACGCCCTGTAATGGAGTCATAAAGTCGATCTCTATCCAAGCAGGCGGGTAGGGGAGCGAGCAGCTCGACAACCAAAGACCTGAAGGAACCGGGCCTCCTGCTGAAGCCGCAAGCGGCTGAGGCCGGAATTCGCCTCGCCAGCCTGGATGACACCGCTGGAGCAACTCCCAACTCGCCTTGGGCGTCCCCGGGGATGCCGAAGATTCGGAAGATCTGCCGGCATCGCAGAAGAAAATCATATGGCAGCATTAGGACAATAAATTAGGGGAAGCGAAGGGCCGCCCATATCTTGTAAGCTGGAGGGTTCCGCCGTCGCTACCCTATCGTGGCAGGACGAATTGGAGCCTCCAACGAATCAGACAGGAGATGGCGAAATGTCAGAGCGAAATCCAGGATCGGAAACTCCCTTCACCCGCCGAAGGTTTCTGCACGGAACCGCTGCCGCTGCCGGCGGCGTGCTGGCGGCGCCGTACATCATTCGCCAGGCATCGGCGGAAGCGACCGAGATCAACATGCTCGCCTGGTACGGCCACGGCGAGCCCGACATCGTGGGCGCGTTCGAGGAAGCCAACAACGTGAAGTTCAAGCCCAAGTACTACGCCGGCGGCGACAACATGCTGGCACTGATCGCCCAGTCGCCCCCGGGTACCTACGACATCATCCTCTCGGACGCCGAATTCGTGCAACAGCTGAACGCGGCCGGCTATATCGAGGCCCTCGACCCGAACGACTACCCGTTCGACGACATGCTGCACGAGGACTTCACCAGGTTCCCGGGTCATTGGGATGGCGACACTCTCTTCTCGATGATGGTCCGCTTCGGGCACCTGGGCGTCAGCTACAACTCGACCGCGATCCCGGCGGAAGAAGCCATGAGTTACCAGTGCTTCTGGAAACCAGAAATCGCAGGCAAGGTCGGACACTTCGACTGGCACCTGCCGACCCTGGGCATGATGAGCCTCTACAACGGCAATGGTGCAGGGCTTTGGGATCTCGACGACAGTCAGTGGGCGGGGGTTCAGGAGACGACCATGAGTCTGCGTCCACAGGTCGGCGGTTTCTTCGACTACGGCGGCACCTTCAACAACCTGAAGAATGGCGAGATGCTGGCCATGTGCGGGATCGGCGACTGGATCACGGGGGTGCTGCAAAAGGACGGAGCGCCGGTGGCCTCGGTCATTCCCGAGGAGGGCGGCATACAGTGGACAGAGAGCTACTGCATCGGCAAGGGCTCGTCCAAGGCGGACATCGTCAAGAAGTTCATCCAGTACATGCTGAGCCCGGAGGGACAGGTGAAGTCGGCCCAGATGGCCGCCTATCCCGCCAATTGCATTACAAAGGGCGGACGTGCGGCATTGATTGCAGCAGATCCGGCCGAGGCCGATCGGACCAATCAGGTGGACGGGAACCCGATGGACCCGATCACCCTGACCAATGAGGGCCGCATCCACTACCGTGACATTCCGGTCCAGCAGTCGCTCGAGGATTGGAACGACTTCTGGTCCGAATACAAGAACGCCTGATTTCGCGGCGGGCGCATCCGGGACCTCTCGTCAGGTCCCGGATGCGACGACTCTGGAGTGTCCTTCCGGA
>JAJEHK010000335.1 GCA_022823765.1 Alphaproteobacteria bacterium
CGTGGCCCAGGACTCCGGCTATCACGTCGGCATCGGGAAGGGTCCGGACAAGCGCATCGGTGACGACGATCGTCCCTCCCGGCAGGGCAAAGGCATTGGGACCCACTCCAGAGATGTCGCGAAAGAGGAGTGTGTAGGCGCCGTACGGCGGCTCCGGAGCGACCGAAACGATGTCCTGGAACACGAGCCGCACCCTCTCCTTTTGAGCGTCGTCCAGAGCGGATGGAACAGCCATCACCTGATCGATGAATGCGACATGACCATCATCGATCGTTTCCGGCAGGCCCGCGGGAGTGAGGGCCACCGCCAGGGCAACGAGCAGATCGAGACCCCAGCGCCATATCAGGACGCCACCGGCGACGATGGGGATCATCGCCAGAACGAGCCGGGAATGCCATGCCTCCCACCGATGCATCAGATTTCGTCGGTCCGCACCGACAAGCCTGTCGATGGCGTCATGATCATCGCTGTGGAACTGCCAGCCCGAGGGGAAGGTAAGGCATGAAGGAAGCTTGCCCAACCGTGTTTCGCGGCGCAGCGAAGGGGGCCGCGCCCGAGCCAGCACCCGTCCGTCATCGGCCGCAACAAGATTGACGAATCCTCCCTGCGGTGACTTCACCATTGAGGCCGCAAGGCGTTGCGACGTCCCGGGCACCCAGGCATCTCCCCTGGCAGACGGATGGTCAGACGGCGGCGCCGACATCGATGCCGTCCAGATCCATCCATGCATCACCCAAGGCCGTTTCCCGACCGCGGGCCTCGTCGACGATGTCGTCCAGCGAACCGGCGGGAACGAGCCATGTCCGGGAGCACAGGTAACGCGCCATGCGGATGCGGGCCCAGGGAATCAGCATGCCAAGTGAGCAGGCAACCGCGACGGCATTGCTGACAGTGATCCACACATAGCGTGCCGGCGAGATGGCGGAATGGAAGCGGTGGTCGTTCTCCAGGGTCGTTCCGGCGTAGATGGCATTGCGCAGGAACGCGCCATAGAAGACCGAAAAGGGAAACAGTACGAACAGTGCGAGAAGATAGCCGATAGCCATCGCGATCACGCCAGCTGGAAGAGTCTCCATCTGATCGGCGAAGACCATACTCCCCGCCACTCCTATCGCGACGACGACGAGAATGCCGGCCACGATGCAGGCAACAACCTGGAAAAATGCCAGCCAGAATGGGCCCAATCCGCTCGAGAATGTAAAACTCGACGTGCCAAGCCTGTGGCCTCCGATCGTGTAGCGCTTCTTCGCCCGCGTGGCATAGGGCAGGAATAGGCCCAGGCTCATGACCGAGAGAAACGGATAGACCACGAAGACGAGCAGGCTTGGCCAGTAGGATCCCCGGAAGTCGAAGCGGACCGTGGACCAGCTGGTCATGGTGGCATTGAACCTGAGGCCGAGGTTGATCAGCCAGGGCATGACCAGGAGGAACAGCAACCAGACAATGCCACTGACGACGGGCGAGATCAGCGAGACGGCATAGATGCCGGCGAAGAAGACAAGCACGATGAGGCGCCCGAGGAGGATCTGAAGCCCCCTGGCATGATAACCGAACGGCCGCCCGTCAATGCTCGTGTTGCCGAGAAGGTAAGCCCTGTTTCGCACCTTGGCCCAGGCGGACCAGATACCCAGCGTGACGATCGTCAGCATCAGGTTGACGATCCAGATTCCGAAGTACTCGCCGGTCGTTCCGGTAAACGTCACGGCGACCGCGCCGTCAGGCGTCTTCATCGTGACGTCCCTGGTCCATGACCGACAGCCTCCACTGCCGGTTGCGCAACGCGAAGGCGACATGGCCTGTCATGGATTCTTCTCCTCAAGAGGAGTCTTGGGTTCGAAGGGACAGGTGCTGGCAATGACACACTGCCAGCATTTCGGGCGACGGGCCGTGCAGGTGTAGCGCCCGTGAAGAATGAGCCAGTGATGGGCGCCCTTCTTCCACTTCTCGGGCACATCGCGTTCGAGAACCCGTTCGACGGCTTCGGCGGTCTTGCCTCGCGCCAGGCCTGTACGGTTGGCCACCCGGAAAACATGGGTATCGACGGCAATGGTCGGTGCGCCGAACGCCTCGTTCATGACGACGCTGGCGGTCTTGCGGCCGACTCCCGGAAGCTCCTGCAGGGCCTCCCGGCTTGCCGGAACCCTGGAGTCGTGCTTGTCAATCAGCATCTGCGACAACCTGACGACATTCTTCGCCTTGGAGTTGAAGAGGCCGATCGTCCTGATCTTCTCGCGGACGCCATCCTCGCCAAGGGCGACCATCTTCTCCGGCGTATCGGCGACAGCGAAGAGCGCCGGTGTCGCCTCGTTGACACTCTTGTCCGTCGCCTGTGCCGAGAGAACAACAGAGACCAGCAACGTGAAGTGGTTGCTGAAGTCGAGTTCGGTCTGAGGTTCAGGGATCTCCTGCGCCAGAGAAGCGAACAGCCGGTCGATGTCCCGGTCCTTCACGAAGCGGTGGCCCGGTCGTTCTCTGCGAAAACCATCGCCACGGCGCGCACCGGGCACCCGGTGCCGTCCTTCATGGCGAGCGGAAGGCAGACGAAGAGGAACTCCTCGCCCTCCAGTGCCTCGAGGTTGCACAGCTGCTGGACCATGCACACTCCCTGGGTATTCCATGCCGCGTGGGTCGGCCACCACCATTCGGATGGGTCGTCCATGCCAATGAGGTCGGTGCAGAAGAGTCTGATGCCGCGGTCCACCAGCCACTGGGCTGCGTCGACCGGGACAAAGGGCCGGTTCATGGCAAAGTCGTCCTTGCCCCAGTCCTTCGAGGTTCCCGTCCAAACGACGCAGGCGGCATCAGGACCGATTGCGCGGGAGGTCTTGCGTTCCGCTTCCTTGAGATCGGCAATGGTGATGGCCTCACCGTTCTGCCGGTGACGCAGGTCGAGCAGGTGACCGGGCATCACCAGTTGCTCCAGGGGGACCTGATCAACGCTGAGACCGTCGGCATCGCTGTGCCTCGGCACGTCCAGATGGGTGCCGCAGTGCTCGGGCATGAGGATCATGCGGCTCTCCATCGCCATCCTGCCGTCGGTGATCTGCGAAAGGTAGGCATGATCATCGAGCGGGAAGAATGTCACCTGTCCGCCGATGTTCGGCATGTTGGAATACATCGGGTGACTGAGATCGACGATCCTTGAAACGGTTGGCAGCATGACACTCTCCATCTTGCCGTTGACGGTTCCACCACATGAACATCTACCGGAATAGACAGTCACGAGCGTCCTGTCTATGCGGCGAACCCTCCATTGCGAAGCCAGTCCAGAACACCTTCGACGGTGGCCGCCACTGGGCCCTCCGGCGCGGCGGGACGGCGTATCATGATCACCGGAAGGCGGAGGTCGCGGGCGGCCCGGATCTTGGCTTCGGTCGCTCCACCACCGCTCGCCCGTGTGAGCAGTGCACCGACGCCGCGTTCCGTCATCAGCGCCCTCTCCCCTTTCACGTCAAACGGCCCCCGCTGCAGCAGCACCTCCATGGCCGGGTTCCGCAAGGGTTCTCTCGGGGGAGCGATCATGCGGAAGATGAGACGCATGTCATCGATGCAGCGGAAGGACTCCACGGCGCGGCTGCCCAGCGTGATCAGGACCACCGCCGGAGCAAGCGTCCTCAGAACGTCGACCGCAGCATCGATGTCATCGACCTCGATCCAGCGGTCGCCGGGCATCCTGTTCCACATCGGACGTACCAGCTTGATTCTCGGCACCCCCGACCGGCAGGCTGCCGCAGAGGCCGTGGCTGCCATGGTGCGGGCGAAGGGATGGGTCGCATCGACGAGGGCATCGATGCGCTCATCGGCGAGATAGCGGCTGAGTCCCTCGGCGCCCCCGAACCCTCCACGCCGCAGGCGCCCGGGCAGATCCGGTGTATCGTCGAGAAGACCGGCCAGCGACGTCACGACGTCCGCCCCGGGCGCCAGTGCGGCGATGCCATGCGCCAAGGCTGCGGCCTCCGTGGTCCCGCCGAGGATGAGAATGCGGGTCAAGGACCCGCCATGCCGACAATGGCGCCCGAACGATCGATGACGATCACGTCCACCGCCACCCCGCCAGCCAGAGTGGCCAGTGCCGTCTGCCGGGCACCGCCGGCCACGTGACGGGCCAGGGGCAACCCGGCCTCGCGTGCCAGGCCAAGGGCCTCTCCGGCGCTCGTCGATTTGGCCACGCGTTGCGCCAGGCCTGCATCGGCGCCGGATTCCTTCGCCAGGGTGGCAAGCAGGTCGAAGTCCACCTGACTCCTCGCCGAATGGAGGTCGAGGGCTCCCTGAGCCAGCTTCGTCATCTTGGCAAACCCCCCGGCAAGCGACACCCTGGGAACCGGATGGCGGCGCAGGTACTTCAGCATTCCTCCGGCAAAGTCGCCCATGTCGATGAGGCTGGCCTCGGGCAGGGAATGGAAACTCTGGACGGTCTTTTCGGAGGTTCTTCCGGTGGCGCCGGCGAGGTGCTCGAGGCCTTCGGCGCGGGCAACGTCGATACCCCGGTGGATGGCATGGATCCAGGCGGAGCAGGAATAGGGGATGACGATTCCCGTAGTCCCGAGAATCGACAACCCTCCCTTGATGCCGAGTCGCGGATTCCATGTCTTGAGAGCCAGAGCCTCTCCGTCGACGACACCGATTGTGAGAACCACATCGGCGGTTCCGCCATGGCGCCACGCAAGCGTGCGGATGGCTTCGGTCATGATGTCACGGGGACGTGGATTGATCGCAGGTTCGCCGGGTGCAACGGGCAGTCCCGCCTTGGTGACGGTGCCGACACCCTCTCCGGCACGAAAGACCACGCCGCTTCCGGCTTCACCGGCCTTTACGGTGACGACGATCTCCGCACCGTGGGTAACGTCGGGGTCATCTCCGGCATCCTTGATCACCGAGGCCCGTGCCTCGCCATGACCAAGGTGGTGCGATTCCAGTGGAAACCCTGCTTCCCTGCCTCCCGGCAGGGTGATCCTGACGGGATCCGGAAACCTGCCCGTGGTCAGCGCCTCGTAGGCCGCCGCGGCCGCCGCGGCGGCACAGGCTCCGGTGGTCCACCCCTTGCGCAAGGCAGTCTTCGCCATGTCTCCCGCCGCACCGGACATCAGTTGTGGCGAACATTGTGTCGCGCGGTGGTGAATTCGCAAGGAAATGCGGTTATGGATCGTCTGTCGCACCAGTGTCGCGAGGGGTGATCGATGCCGCATTCCCCGCTGCCGCCCATGCCTGCATTCGAGGCCGGATGGGTGTGGCTCGCCGGCGCCGGACCGGGCGATCCCGGACTTCTCACCCTGCTGGCCCACCATGCCCTGGGCGAGGCCGACTGCATCGTCCACGATGCCCTCGTTGACGATGGCGTCCTGAAGCTGGCGCGTCCCGGGGCAGAGCTCATCCATGCCGGAAAACGTGGCGGCAGGCCGTCCCCCGGTCAGCCCGACATCTCTCGCCGACTCATTGAACTCGCGCGGTCCGGAAAGAGGGTCCTGCGGCTCAAGGGAGGTGACCCCTTCGTCTTCGGGCGAGGTGGCGAGGAGGCTCTCGCCCTTGTTGCTGCCGGCGTCCCGTTTCGTGTCGTGCCGGGAGTCACGGCGGGTATCGGCGGGTTGTCCATGGCCGGCATCCCGGCAACGGACCGCCACACCAACCACGCCATCACCTTCATTACCGGGCGCCTTGCGGGTGGAGACATTCCCGACGGCCTCGACTGGACCGCCCTCGCCGCCCCCGGTCACGCGCTCGTCATTTACATGGCTCTGGCGCGACTCGCGTCCATCGCGGATCGCCTGATCGCGGCGGGCCTCGCCAGCGACACGCCCGTGGCGGTCATCAGCCGTGCCACCACCCGGCACCAGAAAGTGATCGAAACGACCCTCGCCCATGCCGCGGTCGATTCGCGGGATCTCGAGGCTCCGGCGATCGTCGCCATCGGCGCGTTCGTCCGGCTGCGCGCCGGCCTCGACTGGATGGGCGCCATGGAGGGACGCATCCTGGACGCGGACCCCCTCGGTACGGACACCTCCAGGGAAGCCGTCTGATGGCGGCGCGCGGTCTCATCATCTCGGCGACCGAAAGCGGCGCCGGCAAGACCATCATCACGTCAGCCCTCATCCGGTTGCTCGCCAGGCGCGGATGCGCGGTATCCTCCTTCAAGGTAGGACCGGACTACATCGACGGCGGCTGGCATGCCGCTGCATCCGGTCGCGCCAGCCACAACATCGACCTGTGGGCCATGAGACCGGCCACGGCGCGCGCAGCGATCCGGCGCTGCAGCGAGGGAGCGGATTTCGTCATCGGTGAAGGCGTGATGGGCCTCTTCGACGCCAGTCTCTCGGGCGAAGGATCCACGGCCGACGTCGCGCAATTCCTTGATCTGCCGGTCATTCTCGTCATCGACGTCAGCGGCCAGGCGCAATCGGTGGCAGCCACAGTCGCCGGATTCCGCGATCACCGCCCCGATGTCGATGTTGCCGGGGTGATCCTGAACCGGACAGCGAGTGACACCCACCGGGCCATGCTGGCACGTGCTCTCGAGGGTGTCGCCACCGTCTTCGGTCATGTCCGCAGGGATGACCGGCTCGTCGTAGAGCATCGCCATCTCGGCCTCGTCCAGGCCCATGACGGTGATTCCGGCCTCATCGACGAGGCTGCCACGCTCGTCGAGGCCGGCGTGGACGTGGACGGCATGATCGCACGGGCTGGGCTCATCGCAGTGACCGATGACGCGGACACGATTCCCGTGGCGCCCCCGGGCCAGAGGATCGCGGTGGCCTGCGATCGCGCCTTCTCCTTCCTCTATGCATCGCTGGCAGAGACGTGGCGGAATGCCGGAGCCGAGATCCTGGCATTTTCCCCGCTGGAGGACGAGCCTCCCGACGCGACGGCCGATGCCGTCTACCTGCCGGGCGGCTACCCTGAACTCCATGCCGGCAGGCTGGCCGCCAGCCAAACCTTTCTGTCCGGCCTGAGAGGCGCCGCGGACAGGGGGTGCGTGGTCTACGGCGAGTGTGGCGGCTACATGGTGCTGGGCCGGCATCTCACGGACATGGAAGGCCATACCCATGCCATGGCCGGTCTCTTGCCGGTCTCCGTCTCCATGCATGCGCCCCGCCGGCACCTGGGTTACCGGCGCATGGTCCTCGCGTCCGACGGACCGCTGGGAAAGGCCGGAAGCATCTGGCGCGGCCACGAGTTCCACTACGCCAGCGAGACCTCTCCTGCAGCGCCTCCCCTTTTCTTCGCCAGCGACGCGAACGGCCGCGATCTCGGCGCGAGCGGAGCCGTCAACGGCAAGGTCGCCGCTTCGTTCATGCATGTCATCGACTGCGAGGAAGGACCGGTTTCATGACCGTGCCGGCACGGGCTGACGTCATCGTGATCGGTGGCGGCAACGCCGCCCATTGCGCAGCACTCGGCGCCCGCGATGCCGGCAGCAACGTGCTGATGATCGAACGCGCCCCCGCCGGGGAAGCAGGCGGCAACAGCCGGTTCACGGCCGGGGCCATGCGGACCGTCTACGACGGGATCGACGACTTGAGGGCGCTCATGCCCGATCTTACCGACGAGGAGGTGGCCCGGTCCGACTTCGGCGCCTACAGCAGGGAAGCCTTTCTTGACGACATGGGCCGCGTGACCCGCTACCGCTGCGATCCCGACCTGGCCGAATTCCTCGTGACGAGAAGCCGCGAGACCCTCCTGTGGATGCGGTCCAAGGGCATCCGGTTCCAACCGATGTGGGGACGTCAAGCGTTCGAAGTCGACGGCCGTTTCCGGTTCTGGGGAGGGCTTTCCGTCGAGGTGGCCGGTGGTGGCGAGGGTCTGGTGGCCGGCCTTTCGCGGGCCGCCCGGAAGGCGGGAATCCGTCTCATCCACGAAGCGAGGGCCGTCGAACTCGTGAGGAAGGACACCAGAGTCACCGGCGTGAGGGTGTTGCATGACGGTGCCTTCCACACCATCGCCGCAGGAGCGGTCGTGCTGGCCTGCGGCGGCTTCGAGGCGAACCACGAATGGCGTGCCCGTTACCTCGGTCCGGGCTGGGATCTGGCACGGGTGCGCGGCAGCCGCTACAACACCGGAGACGGCATCCGCATGGCTCTCGACATCGGCGCCGCACCCTTTGGGCACTGGTCGGGCTGCCACGCCGTCGCATGGGATTTCAATGCTCCGGAGTTTGGCGATCTTTCCGTCGGCGACGGCTTCCAGAA
>JAJEHK010000308.1 GCA_022823765.1 Alphaproteobacteria bacterium
GCCCGGCAACGCCAGGTCAGCACGGTCGCTCCTTCGCCAGCAGGCAGGCGTCGCCGTAGCTGTAGAAACGGTAACCCCTGTCGATGGCCTCCCGGTAGGCCTGCTTCATGATGTCGGTGCCGAGAAAGGCACATACGAGCATGAAGAGCGTTGAACGGGGAAGGTGAAAGTTGGTGATCAGGGCGTCGACGGCCCGGAACCTGTATCCCGGCGTGATGAAGAGAGCGGTGTCACCGCGGTACGGGTGTACAACACCGGAGTCGTCAACCGCGCTTTCGAGAAGACGCACGGAGGTCGTTCCAACGGCAATGATTCGTCCGCCGGACTGTCGCACGGCATTGATCCGGGATGCCGATTCCTGGGAGATCTCTCCCCACTCCGCCTGCATCTCGTGATCGCGGACCACGTCCGTGCGGATCGGCATGAAGGTGCCGGGACCCACATGCAGTGTGAGAGCGACACGCCCGATACGTGCTGCAGCGAGGGCCTCGAGCAGCCGTTCAGTGAAGTGAAGCCCGGCGGTCGGGGCTGCGATAGCCCCGGCATTGAGGGCGAAAATGGTCTGATAGTCGCTATGGTCGCGCTCATCTGCATGTCGCCGGATGTAGGGCGGCAACGGCATCGCGCCGTGACGCTCGAGATGGACGAGGAAGCTCTCCCTCGGCATGCCGACATCGAGAATGACGGCGCCGTTCGCCTCCCTGGCGACGACAGTGGCTGAAAGGTCCCCGGGCAGGCAGACGCTCTCGCCCGGCTTGAGCTTGCGCGCCGGGCGGGCCAGAACCCGCCACAGGTGGCCGCCTTCGCAGCCCACGGCGGTCACCTCGACTGGGGCGCCGGCACACTCTCCCTTCATGCGGACGGGCACGACCCTGGTATCATTGACGATGAGAATGTCGCCTGGATCCAGCAGTCGGGGAAGATCTGCGAAAGCATGATGGGTCCGGGCCCCTGCTCCGTCGACACACATAAGGCGCGCCGCATCGCGAGGCTCAACGGGGCGTGTCGCAATCCTGTCTGAGGGGAGTTCGAAGTCGAACGTATCGACCCGCATCGGCCTCAAGAGATGGCCCTGATGAGTCGCCGGCCCACGCGTTCAGGAACGAAGCTTGAGAAGTCGCCTCCCAGCAATGCCACTTCCTTGACGAGGCGCGATGAAATGAACGTGTGGCGCTCCGATGCCATGAGGAACACTGTTTCAACGTCGGGTTCCATTCGGGCATTCATGCCCGCCATCTGAAATTCGTAGTCGAAGTCGCTGACAGCACGCAGTCCGCGGACGACCACACCGGCGCCGCACTCCTTGGCGAACGCCACCAGAAGGCCGTTTATGGGACGTACATCGATGCTTGCAAGCCCTGCCGCATCCTCAAGATCCGAGAGTTCCGCCTCGAGCATTTCCACGCGCTCGTCATAGCTGAACAGCGGACTCTTGCCGGTGTTGACAGCGACGCCAACGATGAGCCTGTCCACAAGGGTGCGGGCCCTGGAAATGATGTCGATATGACCATTGGTCACGGGATCGAACGATCCCGGATAGACGCCAACTCTGCTCACGTTCATCAAACCTTCCCCGGGTCGTCCCTGACGCGTCAGGGATCCCCGTTGTCTTCTTCCTTGACCAGCGCAACCGATACCACTTTCGTGCCTTCGGTAACACGGAAGAGATGCACGCCACGGGTGTTGCGCCCGGCAATGCGTATCTCGTCGACGGGGCTGCGAATCAGCTGGCCACTGTCTGAGACGAGCACGATCTGGTCACTGTCGACAACCGGAAAGGAGGCGACGACTTCGGCACGAGCAATCTCCTCTCCCCGATCGAGTCCCATGTTGACGACTCCCTGTCCGCCCCTCCCCGTGACGCGGTACTCATAGGCCGAACTGCGCTTGCCGAGGCCGTCATCGGCCACGGTGAGAAGAAACTGTTCCCTGCGGCGCAATTCCTCGTAGACGTCGTCAGCAATGCCCGGCGCGTCGTCCATCTCGTCCTGGTCAGACCGTCGTTCGAGCCCCGCCCGTCTCAAGTAGGCCGACCTGACATCCGGGTTGATGTCGATGTGATCGAGGACGGTCATGTCGATGACAGTGTCACCGTCCGCAAGACGGATGCCTCTCACTCCCGTGGAGGTGCGCCCGGCGAACGTGCGTATGGCGTCGACGGGAAAGCGGATGGCGCGTCCCTGGCGGGTGAACAGCAGGATGTCCTGGTCCTCGCGACAGGTCTTGACGCCAATCAGCCGCTCGCCTTCCTCCAGTTTCATGGCGATAAGACCATTCCTTCGGATGTTGGCAAAATCCGACAGCCGGTTGCGTCGTATCGTGCCCTGTGCCGTCGCGAACACCACGTGCAGGTCATCCCAGCTTGCCTCGTCAATCGGCATGGGCATGACCGTCGAGATCGTCTCGCCGTCATCCAGGGGCAGCAGGTTGACAAAGGCCTTGCCGCGCGCCTGCGGCGTTGCCATGGGCAGGCGGTAGGTCTTCAGGCGGAAGACGAGGCCGGAGGTGGCAAAAAACAGGACCCAGGCGTGGGTGTTGACCACAAACACCTGGTTGACGACATCCTCGTCGCGGATGGACA
>JAJEHK010000016.1 GCA_022823765.1 Alphaproteobacteria bacterium
AGCAGGTCGATGACCTTGATTCCGGTCACGAGAACCTCGGCTTCCGTCGACTGGTCCGTCAGTTCCGGCGCTTCCCTGTGGATGGGCAGCGACTCAGCCGCCTCCACGGGTCCGCGTTCATCGATCGGTTCGCCAATCACGTTGAGGATGCGACCGAGGGTCTCCGGTCCCACAGGCACCCTGATCGACTCGCCGGTGTCCCTGACATCCTGACCGCGCACCAGTCCCTCGGTGGCATCCATGGCAATGGTGCGAACCGTGTTCTCGCCAAGGTGCTGCGCCACTTCGAGGACGAGACGCTTGTCCTGGTTGCTGGTCTCCAGTGCATTCATGATGTTCGGCAGATCGCCTTCGAACTGCACGTCGACGACCGCGCCCATGACCTGGCTGATGTGACCTGAAGAGTTGGTTGCCATCGAGACTCTCCTCGCCCTTGACCGTCCCCTAGAGCGCTTCCGCGCCGGAGACAATTTCTGTGATTTCAGTGGTGATCGCTGCCTGGCGGGTACGATTGTAGACCAGGTTGAGGCGATCGATCATGTCGCCGGCATTGCGCGTGGCGTTGTCCATGGCCGTCATGCGGGCCGCATGTTCCGAAGCCTGGCTCTCGAGAAGACCGCGAAACACCTGCACGCCGAGATTGCGCGGCAACAGGTGCTCGAGAATGGCGCCCTCGTCCGGTTCGAAGATGTAGACCGCTCCGCCGAGATCGTCGGCCGGTTCATCCGTCGCCACAGCAGGAATCAGTCCCTGCCAGGTGACGACCTGCGTCATGACCGACTGGAAGCGATTGAAGACGACCGTACAACGGTCGAATTCACCGGCCTCGAACATTCGCGTGACCCGTTCCGCAGCATCCCGCGCGGTACCATAGGAGAATCCCTTGTCGAGGCCCTGCAGGGTATCGATGATCAGGTCCCCATGATCGCGCCGCAAGAGGTCGCGTCCCTTGCGTCCCAGGCAAAGGAGCTTGACCTCCCTGCCCTCCTTGTGGAGTTCGGCAATGCGCTGGCGCACCGACCTCACCACCGATGCGTTGAAACCGCCACACAGTCCGCGGTCGGAGGTGACGACGATGATGAGATTCACCCTGTCGCTGCCGGTGCCGGCCAGCAACTTCGGAGCATCCTCGCGGCCCGCAAAGGCGCCCGCCAGCGAGGCCATCATGCGTGCCATGCGTTCCGCATAGGGACGCGCCGCTTCCGCGGATTCCTGGGCATGGCGCAGTTTCGCGGCGGCGACCATCTTCATCGCGCTCGTGATCTTGCGCGTCGAACGGACGCTGTTGATACGCGTGCGGAGTGCCTTGAGGTTCGCCATGGCCGTTCAGGATACGCGATCAGGCCGTGAACGAGCCGGTGAAGTCGTCGAGGAAGGCCTTGAGCTTGCCCGCCGTTGCGTCGGAGAGCGCACCACTCGAGCGGATATCGGCAAGCATGTCGGCGCCCTTGTCGCGCACCGCGGCGAGCATGGCCTGTTCGTAGCTCGTGACGGCAGATGGCGCGATGCCGTCGAGGTAACCGTTCACGCCGGCGAAGATGACGACAACCTGGTCCTCCACGGCCATGGGTCTGTACTGGTCCTGCTTGAGGAGTTCGGTCAGTCGTTCACCGCGCGCCAGAAGTCTCTGCGTCGAGGCATCAAGGTCCGAGGCAAACTGGGCGAAGGCCGCCATTTCACGGTACTGCGCGAGTTCCAGCTTGATCGATCCGGCAACCGTCTTCATCGCCTTCGTCTGCGCTGCCGAGCCGACCCGCGACACGGAGATGCCGACATTGATGGCCGGCCGGATGCCCTGGTAGAAAAGTTCGGATTCGAGAAAGATCTGTCCGTCGGTGATCGAGATGACGTTGGTCGGAATGTAGGCCGACACATCGGAGGCCTGGGTCTCGACCACCGGCAGGGCGGTCAGTGATCCACCGCCAAAATCCCCGTTCATCTTGGCCGCCCGTTCGAGCAGGCGCGAATGGAGGTAGAACACGTCCCCCGGGTAGGCCTCACGGCCCGGGGGGCGGCGCAGCAGCAGGGAGACCTGCCTGTAGGAGACGGCCTGCTTCGAAAGGTCGTCGTAGATGACGAGGGCATGCATGCCGTTGTCACGGTAGTACTCGCCAATGGCGCAACCACTGTATGGAGCCAGAAACTGCATCGGTGCCGGATCGGACGCCGTGGCGGCGACGATGGTCGTGTACTCCATGGCGCCGTGGTCCTCGAGCGCCTTGACGATCTGGGCCACCGTCGAACGCTTCTGCCCGACGGCGACGTAGACACAGTAGAGCCTCCGGGTCTCGTCGCCCGATTCCCAGTTCTGCTTCTGGTTGATGATGGTATCGACGGCCACGGCCGTCTTGCCGGTCTGCCGGTCGCCGATGATGAGTTCGCGCTGACCCCGGCCAATCGGCACCAGGGCGTCAAGGGCCTTGAGACCAGTCTGCATCGGTTCACTGACCGACTCGCGGGGAATGATGCCCGGCGCCTTGACCTCGATGCGCCGGCGTTCGTCATGTTCGATGGCGCCGGCGCCGTCGATCGGCCGGCCCAGCGCATCGACAACGCGCCCGAGAAGGCCCTTGCCCACCGGCACGTCGACGATCGAGCCGGTCCTCTTGACGGTGTCGCCCTCGACGATGTCCCGGTCGCTGCCAAAGATCACGATTCCGACATTGTCGGTCTCGAGATTGAGCGCCATCCCCTGGACTCCACCAGGGAATTCGACCATCTCGCCGGCCTGCACGTTGTCGAGGCCGTAGACGCGGGCAATGCCGTCGCCCACCGACAGGACCCGGCCGACTTCCGACACCTCCGCTTCGGCGCCGAAACTGGCAATCTGTTCCCTGATAATGGAAGAAATCTCGGCGGTACGGATATCCATCAGCCGGTCCCCTTCATCGCAAGCTCGAGACGTTGAAGTTTGGTACGTATGGTGCTGTCCATCATGCGCGATCCGATGGTGACCACGAGTCCACCGATCACGGACGGATCGACGCTGGACTCGATCGAGACGTCGCGCCTGACGATTCGTCCCAGGGTTTCCCGCAGGCGGGCCAGTTCCCCGTCGCTCAAGGGTCGCGCCGATGTCACCTCGGCCGTGGTCTCGCCACGCTGCAGGGCATGGAGACGCAGGAAATCCCCGGCGACGTCCTTCAGGGCGTACAGGCGCCTTGCCTGGGCCAGCACGCCCACGGTGTTGCGAACCAGTAATCCGCATTCCATGGCCTCGAGCACACCGGCCATGGCACGGCCCTGTTCGTCACGGGACAGAAGCGGGCTTTCGACAAGACGGCGAAGATCGGACGAGTCCTCGAGAGCGCGCGTGACTGCGCGCAGATCGTCAGCCACCTGATCGAGTTCGCCCGCCTCATCGGCAAGCTCGTAGAGCGCCCGTGCGTAGCGTCCCGAAAGACCGGTCACTGCATGGTTGTCGGAGGCCAAACCCGTCAGCCCTCATCCAATCAGACAGGAAGTGAGTGCTCCCGGAACATGCCGGGGCTTTCGCCCCGTCGTGGGCGGGAAGCGGGCGATGAGGTAGCACAGCAGGACTCCGGGCGCAAGACGGATTGGAGCGGCGAGGCGCCTCCGCCACCCCTCCTGACCTGTCACCCGCTGCCCCCTTTTGCACTCCCGGGATCCAGAGCCCTCGGACCCTGGCATTCCGGGTTCTTCACATGAAACTCTGCGGATCGACATCGATCTGGAGGCGGAGATCACCTGTCAGGCGGACCGGCTCGAGCCACGTGCGCAGGGCACGCTGCAGTGGCGCTTCCGCTGACGCCTTGACCAGAAGGCGCCAGCGGTGGCGGCCGCGAAGAATGGCAAGCGGCGCCGGCGCCGGGCCGAAGGTACGGATGTCCGGCGTCGACGGTGCCTTGCGGGCGAGAAAGAGCGCAAGGGAGCGCACGTCGCCCTCACGCGTACCGGACACAATGACAGCCGCCAGGCGGCCGTAGGGCGGCATGCCTCCCTTTTCTCGTTCCCGTTTCTCGCGTTCGATGAAGGTATTTCGAGCCCCGGTTTCCAGGGCATGCATCACGGGATGAGCAGGGTCCCATGTCTGGAGAAACGCCTCGCCGGGACGCTCTTCGCGCCCGGCCCGGCCAGCCACCTGGTGAAGCAACTGCCAGGTGCGTTCCATGGCCCTGGGATCACCTCCATGAAGACCGAGATCGGCGTCGACGACGCCGACCAGCGTCAACAGCGGGAAGTGATGGCCCTTGGCGGCAATCTGCGTGCCGATGAGGATATCGAGGCCACCGCTCTCGATGCGTCTCACCAGATCGGCCACGGCATGCGGTCCGGCGAGGGTATCGGATGTCATCACCTCCCGA